>JAZOAD010000058.1:0-5904 GCA_045595225.1 Faecousia sp. | reverse complement strand
GCGCTTTTTGACAGTATTTCATTACACCAGCGTCAGCACGATCTCATACACCCGGTCAGCGGCAGCCACCACTTCGTCCACCAGGGCCTGGCCCTTGGCGCGGTAGTCCTCTGCCAGTTCCTTGTTCTTCAAGGAGCCGATGTTGATCAGCACATTTAGCCAAGCGCCCTGAACAGCGGTACGCAGACTCAGCGCGCCCACACCCAGGTCAGAAGCGGAAGCGGTGTTGAAACGGCCCAGTAAACTCTCGGTCAGTTCGATGGTTTCAGCAGCCAGCTGCATCATTTCAAAGGGCGTGGCGGTGCAGCCTTCCAAACCCTTCTGAATGGCGGCGGAGCGGGCAGCCTTCTCCTCATCGGTGGCCTTGGGCATGGCAAAGGCGTTGCTCACCACCAGGAACGCATCGGTATCCCGGTCCATCACATCCAGGAAACGGGTCTGCAATTCGCTTGCCTTGGTCTGGACAGCCAAAATATCCTCGCGGACCTCCGCAAACTGCTTCTTGCCAACAGTCAGCTCGCAGACCATGGCGGTCAGGGCAGCGCCCAGGGCGCCGGCGAGGGCGGCGGTGGAGCCACCGCCGGGGGCGGGGGCATCGGAAGCCAGAACATCGGCAAATTGGGTCACATTCATTTCAGCCAGTTTCATAGCGTCCTCCTTATTCCAGACCGATCAGGTGATACTCCATAGCCTGCTTGCGGCCATCGAAGTTTTCCAGCTTCAGATAGTACTCCGCGCAGTCGATCAGCGCCTTGGCAGGAGTCAGGCCCACCAGCTCGGAGCCGATGATGCGTGCGCCATAGCGGTCAGCCAGGGCGCGAACCATTTCGAAGACATAGTAGATGGGGGTGCCTTCGTAGTTGACCAGGTTCATGGAAACCTGGGCAATATTGCGGTCCTCCAGCATAACGCCGATGGCCTTGCAGTACTTGAAGCCGCCATTGCGCTCCCGGATGGCCTTGGCGATCTTGTTGGCAACCTCAATATCGGAGGTATCCAAATTGATATTGTAAGCGATCAGGGGCATACGGGCGCCGATGGCCACGATGCCGGCGGTGGGGTGGATCTTCCGCTCGCCGAAGTCGGGTGCCCACTCGGGCTGCAGCAGCTTTTCGGGCATGCCCTCAAACTGACCGCTGCGGCACTTGGCAAGGTTCTGGCGGTGAGGCGCGGAAGCGGAATCTTCATACAGGAAAGAGGGCACGCCCAGTTCTTCCCAAATGCGCTTTGCCAGACGCTTGGAGATTTCCACGCACTCCTCCACAGTCATATCCATGGTGGGGATGAAGGGGATCACATCGGTAGCGCCCATACGGGGGTGCTGACCCTTGTGCTTAGTCATATCGATCAGCTCGGTGGCCTTCTTGGTCATCTGGAAGGACACTTCCTCGATGGCCTCGGGAGAGCCGACCATGGTAAAGACGCAACGGTTGTGGTCGCCGTCGGTCTGCACATCCAGCACAGTGCAGCCGGGCACGGAATTAGCCACATCCACGATTTGCTGGAACACTACGGGATCCTGTTCCTTACTGACAGAAAAATTAGGTACGCATTCAACAAGCTTTGCCATTTGAATTTTCCTCCAAAAATTATGTTATTTCACAATTTTGCCGCCCTTGATGACGGATTTCACCAAATTGCTGCCAAAGCGATAGCAGATATAGTCCAGGTCCGGAGCATCCCAGACAACTAAGTCGCCCTGCTTGCCGGGCTCGATGGAGCCAACCTTGTCCGCCATATCAATGGCAGCGGCGCCGTTCAGGGTGACAGCCGTCAGCACTTCCTCCGGGGTCAGCCGATATTTCAGGCAGCCCAGGTTGATGACGAACTGCATATTCAGGCAGGGGCAGGAGCCGGGGTTGAAATCGGTAGCCATAGCCACCGGCACGCCTGCATTGACCATATCCCTGGCAGGGGCGAAGGTGGCGCCCAAATTAAAACTGGTAGCCGGCAGCAGACAGGCGATGACGCCGCCCTTTGCCAAGGCCTCAATGCCCTCCGGAGGGCAAACGATCAGGTGTTCAGCGGAAATGGCGCCCAATTCGCCTGCCAGGATCGAGCCGCCAATGGCTTCGATCTCGTCGGCATGGATCTTGGGCCGCAGACCGTGACGGATGCCGGCCTCTAAAATCTGCCGGGCTTCTTCCACATCAAAGGTGTCCGCCTCGCAGAATACATCGTTATACTTGGCGATACCCTGTTTTGCCACCAAAGGCATCATTTCCTCGCAGACCAGGCGGATGTATTCCTTTCTGTCCTGCTTGTACTCCTTGGGTACCAGGTGGGCGCCCATGAAGGTGGCGACAATGTCCATCACATGGCGATCGTTCAAGTTTTTGATAACCTGCAGCGCCTTCAGTTCATGCTCGGTTGCCAGGCCGTAGCCGCTTTTGGCTTCCACGGTGGTGGTGCCGAAGGAAAGCATTTCATCCAGGGCAAGGGTCGCCTTTGCGGTCAGCTCTTCCTCCGTTGCCATACGGGTCGCATTGGTGGAGGACTGGATACCGCCGCCGGCATTCTGAATTTCCAGGTAGGTCTTGCCGTGGAGCTTCATGCCCAGTTCATTTTGACGCCAACCGCCAAAAATCAGATGAGTGTGGGCATCCACCAAACCGGGAGTCACCAGCTTACCGCAAGCATCCACCACGGTTTCGCCCTGACGGGCTCTGGCAGTACCGGAGCCCACTTCGGTGATCACGCCGTCCTCGATACGGACGAAAGCATCATACAAAAACTGCACCGCGCCCTGCTGGCTGCCGCTTTTGGCGGCAGTTCCCAAAGGGGTAGCCAGCAGACCGATGTTTTTAATCAGTAAATTGCCCATATTACTTGCCCTGTACCTGCTTCAGCGCCGCGGCGACCATTTCCTTGTCGGCCACGAAAGGCAGAGTGATGTGATCCTGGCCCTCGTACATCTTGTTGTACTCGGCAACAGTGGTCAGAGCATTTTCATTGGTAGCCCAGGCCCGGCGGGAAACGCCGATCATGGTGTCCCAGGGCATGGACATACGCAGGATGGTACCCACACGCTCGGAGCCGTCCAGCACCATCCCGAAGCCGCCGTTGATGGACTTGCCGATGCCGGTGCCGCCGCCATTGTGCAGGGCGATCAGGCTCATGCCGCGGGCGGCATTGCCGGCGAAGCAATGGGTGGCCATATCGGCCATGATATTGGAGCCGTCCTTAATGTTGGAGGTCTCACGGAAGGGGGAGTCGGTGCCGCCGGTATCGTGGTGGTCACGGCCCAGCATAACGGGGCCGATCTCGCCATTGCGGACCATCTCGTTAAACTTCAAAGCGATCTTCATGCGGCCCATGGCATCCTGATACAGAATGCGGCACTGGGTGCCGACAACCAGCTTATTTTCCTTGGCGTCACGGACCCAAACATAGTTGTCATAGTCCTGGTAGCGGCGGTTGTTGGCCATGATGTATTCGGCAGCAGCGGCGTCGGTCTTATCCAGATCCTCGGGATTCCGGCTCAGGCAGCACCAGCGGAAGGGGCCGTAGCCGAAGTCAAACAGGCAGGGGCCCAAAATATCTTCCACATAGCTGGGGAAGATGAAGCCGTCCAGGTCGTTTTCGCCGTTCTTGCAGATGCTCTTAACACCGGCGTCATACACAGCCTTCAGGAAGGAGTTGCCGTAGTCGAAGAAGTAAGTGCCGCGGTCATGGAAGGCGCAGATCATTTCATAGTGGTGGCGCAGCGTCTTGTCCACCAGCACTTTGAATCCCTCGGGATCATTTGCCAGCATTTCGGTGCGCTGCTGGAAGGTCAACCCCTGGGGGCAGTAGCCTCCATCGTAAGGAACGTGGCAGGAGGTTTGATCACTCATCAGATCCACATGGACATTCTGCTCGTACAGGTACTCCAGCAGGTCCACGATGTTACCCAAGTAAGCGATGGCGCAGGCTTCCTTCTTCTCCATTTTTTCCTTGGCCATAGCCAGGGCTTCCTCAAGAGAATCGGTCTTGGCGCTGACCCAGCCCTGGGTATAGCGGGTCATGATACGGCTCTCATCCACCTCCGCGATGATGCTGACAGCGCCGGCGATCTCAGCGGCCTTGCCCTGTGCGCCGGACATACCGCCCAAACCTGCGGTAACGAACAGCTTGCCAGCCAAGTTGCCATCAGCAGGAATTCCCAGCTTCAGACGGCCTGCGTTCAGCAAAGTGTTGAAGGTACCGTGGACAATGCCCTGGGGTCCGATGTACATCCAGCCACCGGCGGTCATCTGGCCATAGTTGGCAACGCCCAGCGCGGCAGCACGGTTAAAGTTCTTCTGATCGTCAAAAGTGCCCACCATCAGGCCGTTGGTGATGATGCAGCGGGGCGCCAGCTTGTGGCTGTGGAACAAGCCCAAAGGATGGCCGGACATGACCACCAGAGTCTGCTCGTCGGTCATCACTTCCAGGTACTTCTTGATCAGGCGGTATTGCATCCAGTTCTGGCAGACCTGGCCGGTCTCGCCGTAGGTCACCAGCTCGTAGGGATACAGCGCCACATCAAAGTCCAGATTGTTGTCGATCATAACCTGGAAAGCCTTGGCTTCCACGCAGTTACCCTTGTACTCATCGATGGGCTTACCGATCAGCTTGCCCTCGGGGCGGAAACGGTAGCCGTAAATACGGCCGGAGGTTTCCAACTCTTCAGCGAATTCCACAGCCATCTGGGCGTGGTGCTGCTGGGGGATGTAGCGCAGGGCGTTACGGATAGCCAGTTCCTTGTCGGCCTGGGTCAGCGCAGCCTCACGGCGGGGAGCCCGGCGATAAGCCGGGTCAAAGCTGGGATATTCCGGAAGAACATCGTCCAGCATAATGGTCATAGCGTCACGGGGATCGAAATTCATAAGAAAGACCTCCTAAAAATATATCATAAGTCAATACCGCCGAAGGCGGTCAAGGCTTCTCCTTGAGGAGAAGCTGTCAAAATCGGCTCTTCGGAACCGATTTTGACTGATGTGGTGTGCAGTACAATCTGCGTTTTTCTGGCATTCCGGCGAATTGGTAGCAGGTCAACGCCGCTTTGCGGCTACACCACACCCGCCCCTGCGGGGCACCCTCTCCTCCAGGAGAGGGCTTTTCTCAGAAAGACTTCGGCCTCCGAAAAAGTTAGAAGGACTCGAAAACCATTTCATCATCAAAAATGGGAATACCTGTCAGCTGGGAAATTTTCCGAAGCTGATCCTCTACAAAAACAGCATCCTCAGTAAAGGCCTGTAATAGTTCTGCCAGGTTACCGATATTAAGCAGCAAGGGTTTCCACACCGCAAGATCCGGCGTTCCCAATCCTGAAAGCTCGTCAATTTCTGCGAACAGTTCCGGTTCACCCAGCACAGATTTCTCTACCAACCGGCCATTATGATACAACTCCAACAGCGCAAAATCACTGTCTACGCACATACAGAAAATGGCATAATCTCCGGTCAATGCGCTGACTCGCTGCGGAATATCCTGCAAAAACATTCCCATATCGCCATAGGGGCTAATAACCGTATGGGCGCTTTGCTCTTTTTCAAGGTCATCGACCAAGCGCTCGATCCCCTGATACATAGCCTGAATCTTCGATTTCAGTTCCAACCAGTTCGATTGCTGGGGGCGTCGAAAAGAAGCACTTGCCATAGAAGTTCCCATATTAAATCTCCTTGCTTATTAATATGGCCAATGTGGGCATTGGCCCCTACGAAATGGAATTACTCGAAATCAGGAACCAGGTTGCGGACGATCTCCAACAGCTCGCCGCTGCGGACAATCCGCTCCACGGCCTCGATATCGGGCCAGATCTCCCGGTCGATATCCATAAACGCCACATCCTCACGGACACGGTTGAACACAGCCTCGCCCACGGGGGACAAGCCGGTGCCGTAGGTTTTCTGCAGGCGGCGCACATCAATGGCCTGGCAG
>JAZOAD010000057.1:0-3716 GCA_045595225.1 Faecousia sp. | reverse complement strand
GGTGGAGGCGGCATAGGCGTTCACATCGGAGGGATTGCTGCCAAACTGACCGCCTAAGTACATTCGGATCAGGGCAGAGCTTTCCTCCTTGTACCGGGGGAATACGATGTTGCGGAAATCAACACCTTCAGAAGTCAGACGGTCCTTCATCCGGGAAAATTGGGTGGATTTTCCAGAACCGTCCGTGCCTTCAATTACGATCAGTTTGCCCATAGGGAGACCTCCTTGCACCAGCGCATAATATGTTAGCTTAAATATATCACATTTTCTACCGTTTGTCCATCATTTCCCCCGGAAACCCGATGATTTTTTTGAGGTAGAATAAAACGCAATCGACTGTTGCAAAATCCGGGAGAAAATGATAGAATAAACAAAATATAAATGACTGTACAAGAGGAAGAAGAAATGGAAGAGAAAAATATACTGTTCCGGGATTTAGGACTTAGCGAGGCAATGCTGAAAGCGCTGGAAAAAAAGGGCTACGGTTATCCCACTACCATCCAGCAGCTTGCTATTCCTGCTTTTTTGGAGTGGAAGGATGTGATCGCCAAGGCGCCCACCGGCACCGGCAAGACCTTCGCCTTCGGCATCCCTATGATCGAGCATATCGACGCCGCTTCCGACGCGGTGCAGGGCCTGATTTTGGCGCCCACCCGTGAGTTGGCCATTCAGATCGGTGACGAGCTGCAGGGTCTGCTGACCTATTTTGAAGGCATTCGCGTGGCGGTGCTCTACGGCGGCGCCGGCATTGGAGGCCAGATCAAGGCCCTGGAAAAGAAACCGCAGATCGTGGTGGCTACCCCCGGTCGGCTCATGGACCATTATAATCGCCACACCATCCGCCTGGATAAAATTCAGACCGTGGTGCTGGATGAGGCGGACCGGATGCTGGATATGGGCTTTTTCAAGGATGTGACCAAGATTATCGAAAAGATTAAAAACCGGAAGAACCTGGGTCTTTTCTCCGCCACCATTTCCCAGGAAGTTATGACCGTTTCCTGGATGTACCAGCGTGACGAAGTGGAGATCACGGTGGAGCCGAAAAAAGAAGATCGGCCCGATATTGACCAGTTCAGCCTGAATTGCACCCCCTTGGAAAAAGCGGAAACCACTCTGCGGCTGATCAAGAGCCAAAATTATGAGCGAGTCATGATCTTCTGCAACACCAAGCATATGTGCCAGCGGCTCAGCGACGAAATGCAGCGGGCCGGGCTGGACGCTGATTGCATCCACGGTGATATTCGCCAGAGCCTCCGGGAAAAGGCAATGCAAAAGTATCGGGACGGCAAGCTGCGTGTGCTGATCGCAACCGATGTGGCTTCCCGGGGCATTGATGTGGATGATGTGGATTGCGTTATTAACTACGATGTGCCGGAAGAAAACGAATACTATGTCCACCGCATCGGCCGTACCGGTCGGGCCAAGCGCAAGGGCGTGGCCTGGAGCATGGTCAGCAATTTCCCGGAGAAGGCCAAGCTGGACGAAATTTGCAAGTTCTGCAATTTCGCGGTAAAGCCCATGGTGCTGGATGCTGACGGCAAGCTGTCGGAAGAAGTGGTGAAGCCTGTGGCCGCGCCCAAGCGGCGGCTGCGTTGACCGGCCGGGAGGAAGGATTTCTACTGCTGACCGGCAAGCTGGGAAATCCGGATCGAAAGGTATTGACCCCGGTTCAGCTGCGAACATTGGCCAAACGGGTCCGGGAAATGCATGTGGCAGAGCCTGACCGGCAGCTGCGGGAGTCCGATTTGTTGGCGCTGGGCTATAGCAGCCAAATAGCGGGGCAGATCCTATCCCTGCTGGAGGACCGGGAAATGCTGGAATATTACTTATATCAGGGCAAAAAGGCCGGTTGTGTGCCGCTGACCCGTGTGACAGCGGGCTATCCCGGCGAAATTTGGAAGAAGCTGGGGCTGGACAGCCCCGGATGTCTGTGGGCAAAGGGCGATCTGTCCATTTTAAACCAGCCTGCAGTTGCTTTGGTGGGTAGCCGGGATCTGGAACCGGATAATTTGCGGTTTGCCCGGGAAGTAGGCCGCCAGGCGGCGCTCCAGGGTTACGCGCTGGTATCCGCCAATGCCCGGGGCGCGGACAAGGCGGCTCAGGAAGCTTGCCTGGAAGCCGGCGGCCAGGTGGTGAGCATTGTGGCCGATGCCCTCAGCGGCCATTCGCAGAGGGGGAATTTGCTGTATCTCAGCGAGGATGGGTTTGACCTGCCCTTTACCGCCCAGCGGGCCATCAGCCGTAACCGCTGTGTCCATTGCATGGGGGAGAAGACCTTCGTTGCCCAATGCGGCTATCAAATGGGCGGCACCTGGGATGGAACGGTGAAAAATCTGCGTTTTGGCTGGAGCCCGGTGTTTTGCTTCCGGGACGGAAGCCCCGCCATGGAGCTGCTGCTGCAGATGGGCGCGGAAGGCATTGCGGAATCGCAGTTGATTGATTTTACAAATCTGCCGCAACCGGCAGCGTCATTTTTAAATTGGGAGGAAACAAAATGAGCAGAGCGGATGAACTGTACAAGCAGACTTGCAAAAAGATCCTGGAGGAGGGCTACTCCGATGAGGGTTTGGAGGTCCGACCCAAATGGGCGGACGGCACGCCTGCCCATACTATCAAGACCTTCGGCGTGGTGAACCGCTATAACCTGGCGGAGGAATTTCCCATTATGACCCTGCGCCGCACCTATTGGAAGTCTGCCATTGACGAGCTGCTGTGGATCTGGCAGAAAAAGTCCAACCGCATCTGTGATTTGGGCAGCCATGTGTGGGACGAATGGGCCGGCGAAGACGGCACCATCGGCAAGGCTTATGGCTATCAGCTGGGCGTGAAATATCAGTTTGCCCAGGGCGCGGAGCCCATGGACCAGGTGGACCGGGTGCTGTATGACCTGAAGCACAATCCCACCTCCCGCCGGATCCTGACAAATATCTACAATTTCCAGGATCTGCACGAGATGAACCTGTACCCCTGCGCTTATTCCATGACCTTCAATGTCACCGGCAATAAGCTCAACGCCATCTTAAATCAGCGCTCCCAGGATATGCTCACCGCCAATAACTGGAATGTGGTGCAGTACGCGGCGCTGACGCATATGATGGCCCAGGTTTCCGGCCTGGAGGTGGGAGAATTCGTCCATGTGATCGCCGATTGCCACATCTATGACCGGCATATCCCTGCGGTGAAGGCCATGCTGGAGCTGGAGGGCTTTGATGCCCCCAAATTCCAAATGGACAAGTCCATCGACAATTTCTATGACTTCACCAAGGACTCCTTCAAGGTGGAAGATTACAAATTCCACGAGTTCAATTTTGATATTCCCATGGCAATTTGAGGTGACATATGGAACTGATCGTAGCCGTATATGACGATTGGGGCATTGGTTGCGAAGGCACGCAGCCCATTGCCCTCAGCGCGGACCGGAAATTTTTTAGGGAAATGACCCGTGGCGCCCTGGTGATCGCGGGACGGAAAACAGTAGGAGATTTTCCGGGTGGCAAGCCCCTGCCCGGCCGGGTGAATGTGGTGCTGAGCCGCCAAAACCTGGAGCTTCCCGGATTTACGGTGGTGTCTACCCCGGAAGCGGCTTTGGAACTGGCCCAAAAGGCAGAAAAGGCCATGGTCATCGGTGGCGGCAGCGTTTATCATCTGATGCTGCCTTACTGCCACAAAGCCATCATCACAAAAGTCCATTGCACCACCGCTTGCGACACCTATTT
>JAZOAD010000056.1:0-31261 GCA_045595225.1 Faecousia sp. | reverse complement strand
TACCTTGACAGGCGAGGTACTTTGTGTTATTATGAATGCAAGCCAAGGAAAGGAGGCGGTTTCATGTCCATTGCAGGTGATCTGATCCGGGGTCACACCGACGCCATTATTCTTGCCCGGCTACTGCAATCCGACAGCTACGGCTACGAGATCAACAAAACCATTTCCACCCTATCGACAGGCCAATTTGAACTAAAAGAAGCCACTCTCTATACCGCCTTCAAGCGGTTGGAAGAGCAGCGCTTCATCGCCTCCTACTGGGGCGACTCCGGCGCCGGCGCAAGACGGCGATATTACACCATCACGCCCGAAGGCCGCTATGCCTGCCGCAGGCTATTGTCGGAATGGCAGGAAACCAAACTGATCATGGATAAACTTCTGGATACGGAGGTAGCAAAATGAGAGAACAACTGACACAATATGTGAACCTACTGTTTGCCGGTACCCCGGACAGCGAGGATATGCAGCAGGAAATCCTGCAGAATACTCTGGATCGCTACGATGATCTGATTGATCAGGGCAAATCCCCCGAAGCGGCCTATCGCCTGGCCATCGCCGGCATTGGTGATGTGAATGAACTTTTGGGAAACGAGGAAAGCATTTCCGAATCCATTCCCGAAAACACCGACTACCGCGGCCGTCCCCTGCCCTCTGGCAAAAAGAAAATCATGCGCGCGATTGCCATTGCACTGTATATCTGCTGCGTAATTCCCGTGATCGCCTTGGGCCACATCGGCGATGGTATCATTGGTGTTTGTCTAATGTTTGTGATGATCGCGGTCGCCACTGTACTGATCATTATTTCATCCGGCGGCAGCAAAGAAGAACGCGCCGAAAAAGTCAATGAAAAAGAGCCGACTAACCCCATCTACAAGGCATACAAGTCCGCTTCCGGTGCTATCACCCTGGCAATTTACTTGGGCATCAGCTTTTGGACCGGCGCCTGGTACATCACCTGGCTGATCTTCCCCATTTCCGGCGCCATCGACGGCATTGTAAAAGCCATTTGCGATCTGAAGGAGGCGAAAAAACATGAAGCGTAACGCAATTGCCCGTATCATCATCTATTCCATTGTAGCTTTCGTTCTAATCGGAATTCTGGTGGTATCCCTGGCTCCGGAATTTTTCATGTACCACTTCGGCGATCATACGGTCACAGATGTGCCGGCAGAAGGCCACGTTCCTGCAACGGTCCGGAAGCTGGAAATTGATTGGGCCGCAGGTTCCGTAACCATCCGGAGAGGAACCGATGATCGCATTCACTTCTATGAATCCGCCCCGGATGGCTGCTGGTATCAAATGGACTATGAAATTGATGAGGATACGCTGTCCATTATGTACAGCATAACCCCCATTGGAATCGGCTTCGGCAACCACTCCATGCCCAAAAAAGACCTGGTGATCCAAGTCCCCCAGGATTGGACCTGCGAGGAATTGAAGCTTGACGGCGCCGCACTGAACATTCACATTGAAAATCTGACGGTGGAGAACCTGGATATTGACGGCGCAGCCTGCAATATTGCTTTTGGCGGAAGCGTTGATCAGGTAGAAATTGATGGCGCGTCCTGTGATATCACGCTTTACTGTAACAACGAGATTTCCGTCATCAACATTGACGGCGCAAGCTGCAGCCTGAATCTGAACTTGCCGAAAGATTGCGGCTTTGCGCTGAGCATGGATGGGCTAAGCTGCAAGCTGGAAACAGAGCTTTCCGCAGTCACCGCCGGTGACACAACCATTTACGGCGATGGCCATTGCATGATTGATGTGGACGGCATCAGTTGCTATGTAACCATCCGGGAAATTGAATAAAAATGTCAGCCAGCCGAGTACACGTCTGTCTGTAACTATTTTCTTAGAATTCTCCGGCATCATACATCACTGCCGACAGGGCGCACAGCGGTGCCGTTTCGCAGCGCAGAATGCGCTTACCAAGGGTGCAAACCTGCAAGCCAGCATCCATAGCCTCACGGACTTCCCGCTCCTCCAGGCCGCCCTCCGGGCCTGTCAGCAGGCTAACCGTTTGGTAGGGGCCGCTTTGCAGCGCCATCCGCAAGGTAGTGGCCCGTTCATTTTCATAAAACAGCAACGCCTTGTCAGCTTTTGCGGCCCGCTCCAGAGCTGCTTTATAGCTGGGAAGCGTCAGAACCTGGGGAATTCTGCCGCGGCCGGATTGCTCAGCAGCGGAAGCGGCAATTTTCTGCCAACGCTCCACCTTTTTCGCCAGGCTTTTTTCATCCGGCTTGGAAATGCATCGGGCAGACGGAAACGCCACGATTTCATACGCGCCCAATTCCGTGGCCTTTTGGATCACATGCTCCAGTTTGTCCGCCTTGGGAAAGGCCATATAGACGCTGACCCGCGCCGCCGCTTCCGAGTCCGAGTCACGGCGTTGGATCACCTCAAGGCCAATCTCGTCCCGAACCCAGCTTACCTTGCACAAGCATTCATTTCCCTGACCGTCGCAAATCAGCACTTCCTCATCGCATTTTAGGCGCAACACCTTTGCGTGCCTGGCATTTTCACCGGTCAGAATCATCTCATCCGATTGTTCGGGTAAAGCCTCAACAAAAAAGCGAGTCATACAATCATCCTCCCACTCCATTTATCCTAGTGTAGCAGAACCGCGCCGGATTTACAAGAGAGAATCAGATTTTTACTTTCTTTTTGCTATGAAACAGTCGAAACAAACCGCGATTGAGCCAATAGCACATTTGCACAAACAGAATATCCAGCACCGTCACGATCAGGATGTACAGTGCCTGGGTAAGGCCGTATCCAAGAACGCCCTGCAAAGAGAGCCGCACTTCTTCCAGCGGCGGAACATTACAGGAGTAGAAATTATTAAAGTTGGTTTTCAATAGCTGGGCCATAGTTGCGGAGATCACACAGAAGCATAGGATATACACAAAAATTGCTTTTGCTTCGCCCTTAGGCGCCGGCGTATACAGCTCCAGTGCAAAAACAAGCAAGAAAGCAAATACCACCAGATTGTGAAAAGTCACCGTGTGGAAGGAAAAGAAGTCAGTAAAATAGTATTCTATATTCTCCGCGGAGTAAATCAGCGCCGGATAAATTGCCATCAGCAGCACAACCGATGTCAGCAGCGCGGCGGTAATGGCGTTCACCTTCTGCTGATATTTTCCTCTGTAAAAGGCCATCAGCGGTATCATGATCACCACCAGGGAGCAAAAATGAAACAGCAAATGATATAGATCATATCCCTTAACAAGGGAAATACCCTGCTTTCCAATTTCCAGAAAAATTACGATCACGCCAACCACTTGCAACGGAATCATGCGGATCTTCCAATCCTTACCGCCCAGCAGTTTTCTCAGAACGAGCGTAACCACCAGCATGACCGCAAAAGCCGGCAATAATGTCCGAATATGTGCCTGAGACCAAAGCTCCATAGCCACCCCTCCCCTACAGCAGCAATTATACAACAAGTTACAAAAAATTGCAATTTGTTTTTTGAATTTACATAAATATTCTTAATCTGTCACCAAAAACGGATAACCGCTTCATATTTTTGAAATAATTTTGATAAAAATGGTGACAAGCGCAAAAATTCATGATATGATAATTACAAGAAAAAGAAAGGGGTGCCCATTATGCGACTGTTGGAAGAAAGAATTCTAGAGTATGGCGCTGTGAAACCCGGCAATGTGCTGAAGGTAGACAGTTTTATCAATCATCAGATGGATATTGCGCTGCTGGATGCCATGGGCGAAGAATTTCATCGTCTGTTTGCCGACCGGCCTGTTACCAAGGTGCTGACCATTGAAACCTCCGGTATTGGCATTGCCTATCCGGTCGCCCGGGCATTTGGCGTTCCCCTGTTGTTTGCAAAAAAGGCGAAATCCATCAATTTGGACGGAGATGTTTACACCGCCGAAGTGGAATCTTTTACTACCAAGAAAGTCAATCATATCATTGTTGCAAGAAAATTCCTCACCGCTGATGATCATGTGTTGATCATCGACGATTTCCTCGCCAACGGCTTTGCGGTCCAGGGCTTGATCTCTCTTGTGGAAGCCGCAGGCGCAACTGTGGAAGGTCTGGGAATCGCCATCGAAAAGGGTTATCAAAAAGGCGGTAATCGTATTCGTAACCTGGGTTATCGGCTGGAATCTTTGGTAATTATCGACCGCATGGACCCCACAACCGGCGAGATCGTCTTCCGAAATCAAGAATAAATGTTACGAGGATGCCGACGGCATCCTCGTTTCCACTTTTTCAATCAAATTCTCTGCTCTGTCAACCGAGTCCGTAAGCAACAGAAAAAGGATGCTTATGGCGTTTTCTGCTCTATATGAATTTTCGTCCACAGGCTTATCGCCTGCGTCCGCAAATCCATGGACTCTCCCACGGCGAGAAAACAATCCACCGGACTGTTTTCTATTCCGCCTTTCGAGTCCCATTTTCACCAAAAAAGAGGACGCTCGTATGGCGTCCTCTTTTCTGGTACGAGTGTTCATAACGGACTTGACTGAACGATTAGTCTAAGATCCTTACGGTGATTTCCCGGTATTTCATCTGGGCTTCCTGCATAACCGCGACGATCGCATTTGCGTGTTCCTGGATTTCTTCCCAAGCGGTTGTTTTCGTTACAGAAATATCGGCGGGCGTGTACATGATACCCGTCAGTGCGTCCCAAAGGGCATCCAGGTTTTCTCCGCACCAATCCGGCAACTCCAGCTTCCGCTTCAATTCCAAATAGAGTTCACCAACATACCGGCAGTCAGTAAAGTTCACATCAAAATGCTTAACAGTATATTCTGCATTCATAGTATGCCTCCTTAAACAATTTCAACAAATGTTTCGTAGTGATCATAGGTAACAAAAATCAGGCCATCGTTGGAGTAAAGGATAAGATGCCTTGTGCGGTATCCATCGGTAAAGTTGATATCCGCTTCGTACCAAATCCGCCCAGGTGCCTGTGGAAGATGGCCATTTCTGTTTTGATAAATGTCTCCACCAATCATTTTATCCAGCGCTACATCAGCTAAATTGCCGAGGAATCCTTTCCACCCAAGCGCGTTTGCTTCCTCTTTCGTTAAGTAATAGTTAGGAAGAACCTGGTGCCATTTCAGCCAGTAATCCGCGCCGTCTTTTCCGTTTCGTGTGGCGAAACCGGCACCGATTGCTTTTAGACGTCCAATGGTACACCGGCATCGTTGGTGTACAGGCGGTTCGTCATAAATGACTTCATCTATGCTGAATACTTTTCCGTGCGTATCCCTACAATATTTGCATGTGTACAAATCGCGGATGGCGATCCAGCACCGCCAATATGAACTATTCATAACCAACCCAGGGTCGAATCCATCCAATGCATTGATTATATCATCCAAAATGCTTTTTCGCAATATTGGACAACCCGGGAAAATAACACCTTTAATTTTTTTATAAATTCGATTCATGCTTATCCCTCCTTCGGTAATGAGCTGATTGGCTCTCTCACTAACAGAGGGAAACTGCCGAATAGTTGCACGCAAATGTGCAACTATTTAATAAATTGCAAAATCGTTTTAATAGGGTCCCAAAGAACCGATCGAGGTTGTCCTATACCATAATGTCCTATACCATAACGAGCATCGGATTGCGACGGCGCAATCCCACTAAATGAAAAGAAAAATCGAGTGTCCGTAACGGTCAAATCCGTTATGAACACTCGATATGGTGCGAGAGATGGGACTCGAACCCACACGGCGTAACCACACGCACCTCAAACGTGCTTGTCTACCATTCCAACACTCTCGCAAACGTACCATAGTATTATACCCACAGAAAGGGGTTTTGTCAACAGTTTTTTCATTCCAATTCGCATTTTCGACCGTTTTAGGAAAAAGTTGACAAAGAGAAACAATGTTAGTATAATGAAGCTTGTTTAAAAGGAGGTGCCCGGAATGCATACACACAAAATAAGCGTATTTCGAATCGTTTCTCTCTGCTTTCTATTTGGTATATTGATGCATTCTCTCTCCTTTTCCGGTGGTAGCGTTGCGTACAGCAGCTCTTCCAACTACGGCTCCGGAGTCTATTATGATCGGTTGAACAGCACCGTTCTCACCGGCGATCCCAGAGTTGATCTGGTCAACATCGCCCTTTCCCAGTACGGCTACTCCGAAAGCGACAACGGCTGGGATCTGGATGGCATGGAATTCGGCATCAACAACTACACCGAATATGGCCATTGGTACGGCGTGCAAAGTCTGTGGTGCGCCATGTTCGTATCTTGGTGCGCCAATTCCGCGGACATTTCTGATGACATTATCCCGCCCCATGCTTACACCGCTTCCGGACTTCTTTGGTATATGGACCGGGGACGGTCCTATGGCCGGAAAACTGTGGAAAACGGCGGCTACACTCCCCAGGCAGGCGACTTGATTTATTTCCGATCTGACCGCAATAACAGCATCGTCAATCATGTCGGCATTGTGCTTGGCTATTTTGACGGCTATGTTTACACCATAGAGGGCAATGTGAACCAGGACCCCAACTGCACCGACGGCGGCCAGGTGTTGGTTCGCAGCCGCCACATCTCCGACCCCTTTATCCGCTATTTTTGCCGTCCCAATTACAGCAGCGACACCACCCATATAATCGGCAGCTTCTATCCGGAGGACTACCAATCCCCGGAAATCGCCGATGCGGAAGTTACATTGGGTGAGCAAGCCGATGATCTTGTCGAAATTCCGGATTCCGGCTACATATCCGACGATACCCAGTATAATTTCTTCCCCTAATAAAATCAGCAGACCGGTTTGGCACGGTCTGCTGTTTTTTATATGGTTTCGCCCAAAATGGACTTGGTAGCGTAAGCATTCAGTTCCATTCCGGCAATGTTGCCAGACAAAAACTCATAATATGCCTGGGCGCCGATCATAGCCGCATTATCACCGCAGAGCTTCAGCGGCGGCAAATAAACTGTAGCGCCCAGTTTTTCAGCCGCGGTCAGTACATCCCGCCGAATTTTGGAATTGGCCGCTACGCCACCGGCAACCGCCACCTGCTTGCAGCCGGTTTCACGAATAGCCCGTTCCACTCTTGGTATCAGCGTATCGGAAACCGCCCCGGAGAAAGCGGCGCACAGGCTGGGAATGTCCAGTTGCTCTCCAACCTGCTCGGCATGGTGGATCAGGTTCAGCGCCGCCGTTTTCAAGCCGGAAAAGCTCATGTTGTAAGGATTCTCGCCGGGTTTGCTGCGGGGCAGATCGTATTTCCGCTCATCGCCCTGCTGCGCCATTTTATCCAGCGCAGCGCCGCCGGGATAAGGCATTCCAAGCACACGACCAACTTTATCAAAGCATTCGCCGGCAGCATCATCCAGTGTACCGCCCAAAATTTCCATCTCGGTGTAATCCTTAACATGGACCATCATCGTATGGCCGCCGGACACCACCAGGCACAGAAAAGGCGGCTTCAATTCCGGATAGGCAATGTAATTGGCAGCTATATGGCCCCGAATATGGTGCACCGGAATCAAGGGCTTATCCAGAGCCAGCGCAGCCGCTTTGGCGAAATTCACACCAACCAGCACCGCGCCGATCAGACCCGGCGCGTAAGTTACCGCCACAGCGTCAATATCCGCCCTGGTAAGACCGGTTTCGGCCAATGCCTGATCAGCCAGGCCGTAAATGGCCTCGATATGCTTTCTGGACGCGATTTCCGGCACAACGCCGCCATACTCCCGGTGCAACGCAACCTGGGAAGCAATGCAGTCGCACAGCACTTCCCTGCCGTCCCGCACAATGGCTACGGCAGTTTCATCGCAGGAGGATTCGATCGCTAAAATGTTCATTATTTCACTCCTTTTCAGGTGAAATCCTTATTTTCATCATTGGTAATATCGCCATCGCCCCAAATGGGAATGGCTTCTCCCAGGTATGTAGGCTCCGGCTTGAAGATACAGGTTCCAAAATCCTTCACCCGGGCCAAAATCTCTCGCAGATCCCGGACTTGCTGGCCGGTATATGTGCGATAATCCGAAGCAACTCCATAAGCTTCCATACCAAGACACTCAGCAATGTAGATCGCCCGGTACAAATGGTATCCCTGGGTCACGATAATGATTTTTTTCGCCTGAAAAATCTCCTTTGCCCGGTACATGCTCTCATATGTGGAGAACCCGGCATGGTCCATGAAGACATCTTCGGAAGGAACGCCCCGGTCCATTACAAACTGCTTCATGGTGGCGACTTCATCATAGTCGACCCGTCCATGATCACCGCTCATCAGCAATTTGGGCGCTGCGCCTAAATCATAAAGCTCCAAACTCCGCTTCAGCCGATCTTCCAGCATATGGCTGGGCCGCCCGTCATCCCAAACACCGCAGCCAAGCACCAGGATACAATCCACATTCTCAAGCTGAGAAACTTCCTCAGCCGTCAGAATATTATCCTTCGCAACGGATTTTACATAGGTATTGATGCCAACCAGAGCGGCAGCGCCAAACAAGCAAAGACATACCAAAACACAAGCAATCCAAATAAAAATTTTCTTTCTCATAAGCAGTTATTAAAGTGTTTTACGCAAAATCAAGGCATCTTCTTTTGGGTTACGATAATAATTTGGCCGTCTTCCGACTTGGGAAAAGCCCAGTTTTTCATAAAGCGCGATAGCCGGCGCGTTGGAGGCGCGAACCTCAAGTGTCAGCGCCGTATTCCCCCGCTCTTTCAAACCCGCTGACAGGGCAACAATCAGTTTTTCCCCAATACCTTTGCGGCGATGCTCCGGATGAACGGCTACATTCATCATATCTGACTCGCCGCAGACACTTTGGGAACCGATATACCCAACCACTTCCCCGGCATCCACCGCAACAAGCCAGTAAGAAAGCCGACCGGTCAGTTCGCAGGCGATGGAATTCTCGCTCCATGGATCGGAAAAGCAAAGCTTTTCAATCTGCGCGATGGGCGCCACATGGTTTTCATTCATCAAAACTATTTCCATCATTTTGCGTCATACCAGCTTTCGCCAATTTTCGCTTCCGCCTGCAGAGGCACCGCCAGGCTGGCAACTGTCTGCATTTGGCTGCTCACAAGCTCCGCAACAGGCTCGGCAATGGCCGCAGGACATTCTACGATCAGTTCGTCATGAACCTGCAGCAGCAGCTGCGCTTCCGGAAAATGCTCAGTCAGCGCCTGCTCCACCCGGATCATAGCCAGCTTGATTAGATCCGCGGCAGTACCCTGGATGGGCGTATTGAGGGCGATTCGTTCCGCGCCGCTGCGAATATTAAAATTGCTGGCGCTGAGCTCCGGAATATACCGCTTTCTGCCGTACATGGTGGCGGTAAAGCCCTTTTCGCGAGCATCCACGACCACATTTTTCATATATTCCCGCACGCCGCTGTAATGGGCCAAATAGCTGTCGATATAGTCCTTAGCTTCCCAACGGGAAACACCGATATCTTCCGCCAGCGAGAATTCGGAAATGCCATATACAATGCCGAAATTTACAGCCTTTGCATGTCGCCTCTGCAGCGCAGTAACCTGTTCCGGCATCACACCGAATACCTGGGCCGCGGTCACCGTGTGCACATCCTGCCCGGAAATAAAGGCATTCTGCATCACCTTGTCATCCGCGATATGGGCCAGCACCCGCAGTTCGATCTGGCTATAGTCCGCGTCCACAAGCACGCAGCCGGGCTTGGGAATAAACATTTTCCGAATTTCCGCGCCCAAATCGGTGCGAACAGGAATATTCTGCAGGTTAGGCTCTGTGGAAGAAAGTCTGCCGGTCGCCGTAACCAGATTTTGGAAGGTGGTACGAATGCGGCCATCGTCGCAGATCACAGCCATCAAACCATCGGCATAAGTGGATTTCAGCTTTGTCAGCATCCGGTAATCCATGATCGCAGGGATAATGGGGTGCTTATTTTTCAGCTTTTCCAGCACATCCGCATTGGTGGAATAACCGGTCTTGGTTTTCTTCACCGGAGGCAGCCCCAGCTTATCGAACAGCAGCTCGCCCAATTGCTTGGTGGAGTTGATATTAAATTTATCCTCCGAGTAAGAATAGATCAGAGCTTCGCAATCCGAGATCCGCTGGGAAAGCATTTCGCCAAACTGCCGAAGTTGCTCTTTGTCAATGGCAATGCCCCGGTTTTCCATGCGATAAAGCACAGCGCAAAGAGGAAGCTCCATATCAAAATACAGCTGCTGCATACCATTTTGCGCCAGTTCTTCCGTTAAAACATCCCGTAAATGCCACATAGCTTCCGCGCAAGCGGCAGCATCCCCATCGTCTACCGATATGCCCAGGAAATTGGTTGCCAGTTTGGACACAGGATAATCCGATTGGCTGGGATTTAAGTCATAAGCGGCCAGCGCCGTATCAAAAGCGCAGCTGCCATAGGAAATACCCGCATCGTCTAGCCGATGCATGGTGGTTTTCACGTCATGGAAAATCAGACCGTCGCCAAAGGAGATACCCATCTGCGCCTCCATAGGCGTCAGCGCTGTTACGCCCTTTTCCCAGGCAATACCCAGGCTGCCGTCCGGTCCCAAATACACCGCGCAGCCACACAGCCCATCCGGAACCGCATCCGCCTTCGGCAAGGCGGAAATTTTCTTTTCCTCTTTTCTCGGCGCTTCCATGGCCGCCCCGCGCAAGCCGTATTTATCGATCAGCCGCACAAATTCCAGCCGTTGGAAAAGCGCGTACAGCGCAGGCTTGTTGTACGGCCGGATCACGGCGTCCTTCGGCTCAAAATCAATGGGTGCTTCTGACACGATGGTAGCCAGTTCAAAGGAAAGATAAGCGTTTTCCTTATCCTTTTCCAGCTTTTCACGAAGCTTCGGCTTAATGGAAGGATCGGAAATATTCTCATAGACCCCATCCAGGCTGCCAAATTTCATCAGTAGCTCCGTAGCGGTCTTGGGCCCGATACCTGCCACGCCTGGAATATTGTCGGAAGAGTCGCCCATCAGCGCTTTCAGGTCAATGAGCCGTTTCGGTTCAAAGCCATATTCCTCCCGGAATTTTTCTTCGGTGTACAGCGTCGCCGTGGTCTGTCCCGGCTTGGAGATGACCAGTTTCACATGGACATTCTTGTCGATCAGCTGCAAGCTGTCACGGTCGCCGGTGACGATCACACATTCCCAATCGTTATTGGAGCAGATCTTACCCACCGTACCGATCACATCGTCCGCCTCCCAGCCCTGGCAGTCATAAATGGGAATATTCATGGCATTGAGTACTTCTTTCATCACCGGCATCTGCATAGCCAGCTCCTCCGGCATACCGTGCCGGGTGGCCTTATAGCCATGGTAGCGCAGATGACGGAAGGTGGGGCCATGGAGATCAAAGGCAACGCAAACCGCGTCCGGCTGCTCTTCCTTCTCCATTTTCTCCAAAATATTCAAAAAACCGTAAATGGCATGGGTATAAAGTCCCTCCCGATTGGTAAGGGGCTTCACGCCAAAATAGGCACGATTTATGACGGAATTTCCGTCTAAAATCAATAATTTCATACTTTTCTCCACTTGGTGCCCTGGGGCGTGTCGATAATCTCAATGCCACGGGCCTTCAGTTCATCCCGGATCCGGTCGGCCTCCGCCCAGTTTTTGGCCTTCTTAGCCTCGGTACGGGCAGCCACCAGGGCATCGATCTCCGGATCGGCAGACGCGGCTTCCTCCTCTGCCTTCTTTTTATTCAAAGCATCGGCGGCGGCCAGCAGATTCAGGCTCAGTACCTGGTCAAAATCAGCGATCAAAGCCAGCTTAGTAGCATCATTGCACTTGGCCTTCAGCACATCATACAGCGCTGTCACAGCCACGGAAGTGTTCAGGTCGCCGTTCAGCGCGCCCTCAAAGCGGCCCTTCAGCTGGGCAAAGTTATCTGCTTCCACTTCGCCCTCCTGCTTCAGTGTTGCGATCTTGGCAATCAGCTTTTCATAAGCAACGGTGGCATTGTCCAGGTTCTCCCAGGAGAATACCAGATTGCGGCGGTAATGGCTCTGCAGGCAGAACAGGCGGTAAGCCATGGGGTCATAGCCCTTGCTTTCCAAGAGGCTCACCGTCAAGAATTCGCCCTTGGACTTGCTCATCTTGCCGGTGTCGGTGTTCAGATGATGCACATGGAACCAATAGTTGCACCACTTGTGTCCCAGGTAGCTTTCGCTCTGGGCGATCTCATTGGTGTGGTGGGGGAAGGCATTATCGATGCCGCCAGCGTGAATATCCAGATCCTCGCCCAGGTGCTTCATGGAAATGCAGGAGCATTCAATATGCCAGCCGGGGTAGCCAACGCCCCAGGGAGAGTCCCACTTCAGCGCCTGGTCTTCAAACTTACTCTTGGTAAACCACAAAACGAAGTCATTTTTATTCTTCTTGTTGGTATCCTCTTCCACGCCCTCACGAACGCCGGTCGCCAGGTCCTCCTCATCATGGTCATTGAATACATAGTATTTTTCCAGGGTAGAGGTGTCAAAATACACATTACCGCCTACAAAATAGGCTTTACCGTTATCCAGCAGAGTCTGCACCATGTGGATATACTCGTCAATGCAGTTGGTAGCAGGCTCCACCACATCGGGCCACTTGATGTTCAGCTTGTCGCAGTCAGACCGGAACGCCTCGGTATAGTAACGGGCAATGTCCATAACGGTCTTATTTTCCCGCTTGGCACCCTTGACCATCTTGTCTTCGCCGGTGTCAGCATCCGAGGCCAAGTGGCCCACGTCGGTAATGTTCATAACGCGCTTGACATTATAACCAACATAACGCAGCGCCTTTTCCAGCACATCTTCCATAATGTAGGTACGAAGATTACCGATATGCGCGTAATGATACACCGTCGGGCCGCAGGTGTACATTTTCACCAGGTCAGGATTGTTGGGAACAAACAGTTCCTTCTTGTGAGAAAGAGAATTATATAGATACATAAAGATTCCTCCAAATGTTATTTACAAAATGAAAAACCGCCCCTTGCACATTTTGTACAAGAGGCGGGTAAATACTCGCGGTTCCACTCTTATTTATCACTTGATATGGAATTGATCGCTCCCGGACGCACTTTCACGGCACTCCCCTGCCCAGGCTTCCAGCCAATGGCCCCGGCTCTCTGAAGGTTCCTGTTCGTTACTCCTTCCGATCTTTGCGATATTGAAATTATTCTATCACGAAGGCTCTAGGATTGTCAAGAAGTTAGAATCAATTGCTTATCCAAAAATCCTATTATCCGCGATTCAGTCTTGCTTTTTCTCTGAAATTATGGTATGATTTTCTTGCGACACAACTCAACATGTATTCCACCTTGAAAAAGTGTGCATTTTTACTTCGGTAAAAATGCATGCTCTTTTCCGCATACTTTTTCGAGGTGTGTTAGGAGTTGTGTCGCAGCAATCGGAGCCTCTGCATTTTTCGGTGCGTAGCTTCGGCTGCGCACTTTTTTATTTCCGGGAGTGAATATTCCATGAAGGTTAAGGTTCGGATCATAAATCCCCCGCGCGCCAAAGTTTCTGCCGCATGTCTTCAAGTAACTCCGCGCCAAAAAACCGCTGTGCCCACACAAATTCATCCGCCTCAGCACACGCCCCTGCTTCAGCCAGATTATGCAGGAGGCTATGATCACTGTCTGCTGGAGCTTTCCGATATACTGCAGATTCCCTTTATAGCAAATTAACTGCAATTAAGAAGAAGTAACCGCCAGTTCAATCCAGGCGGTTACTTCTTTCTGTTTATCCGTGTAATAAATTATTCCACACCCATAACTTCTTTCCGATATTGGGCGATGCCCTTCTCCAGCAGGTCCATTGCTCTGGTCAGGTCTTCCAGGCAAAGCACATAGGCAATACGCACCTCATTGATACCCTTGCCGGGGGTTTCATAGAAGGGACCGCCGGGGGCGAACATAACGGTATCGCCGTTGTCATCGAAGTGGGTCAGCAGCCAGTTTTGGAACTTGTGGGTATCATCCACCGGCAGCGCCGCCATGATATAGAAGGCGCCCTCCGGCTTCTGCACCAGCACGCCATCGATGGCCTTAAGCCGGTCATACACCAGGTCGCGGCGGCGAATATATTCTGCCCGGTTTTCATCGTAGTAATCCTTGCCAACGCTGTACAGGGCGGCAGCGCCCACCTGGTCCATGGTAGCGACCGCCAGACGGGACTGGCAGAACTTCAGCAGCGCTGCCTGCAGCTCCTTATTTTTCGTAACCACGCAGCCAACACGGGCGCCGCAGGTACTAAACTGCTTGGAAACAGAGTCAGTAATGATCAGATTATCCGCGATCTCGTCCATAAAGCTACCCATGGTGGGTACGCCCGCATTCTCGCCGTAGCAGAATTCCCGGTATACTTCGTCAGAGATCAGATACAGATCATTTTCCTTTGCTACCTGCGCGATCATATGCATCTCTTCCTTGGTCAAGGTCACGCCGGTGGGATTGCCAGGATTGGTGATCATAATGGCGCGAGTGTTGGGGGTGATCAGCGCCTCGATCCGTTCCCGGATGGCATAGCGATAGCCCTCCTCCGGACAGGTAGGCAGGGCGCGAATGGTGCCGCCGGCCGCATGCACAAAGGTTGCGTAGTTGGGGTAATAGGGCTCCGGAACAATGATCTCCGTATAGGGATCCAAAATGCTCAGGCATACCAAAAGCAATGCTTCGCTGCCACCGGTGGTGATCAGCACATCGGCAGGATCCAGCTCCACGCCCAGATTATTCTTGTAATAGCCCCGGATGGCATCAATGAGCACCGGCATACCGGGAGACGCGGAATAAGCCAAAACATCCTGGCGGAAATTTTGGATGGCATCATAAAAAACAGAAGGCGTTTTCAAATCCGGCTGGCCGATATTGAGATGATATATCTTCTTGCCGGCTTCCTTGGCCGCCACGGCCAGAGGGTGAAACATACGCATAGGAGAAGATTCGCAGCGATTAGCATTGATAGAAATTTTCATAATTGCCTCCGTTTACAGAGCTATATATATTCATGAAAGTGGGCATCAATCTTTCCCTTCCTAGAGTATCACTTTTCCCGTCATATTGCAAGTTTTTTCCTTACAATTTTATGGTTCTACCGGGAGAATTTTTTAGAAAAACCCGGGATGCCATCGCACCCCGAATTTACCATTATTCCCATTTTTCCCAAATCCCGGGGCAGTAGCCCACAGTAGCCTGTTTGCCGTTGCGCACGATGGGCGTTTTCATCAACGAAGGATCACCAAAGACCTTGTCCTCTTTTGCAACGCGGTCATCCATATACTTCATATTGGTGATCTCCTGGGATTTATTCTCCCAATCAATCAGGTTGTCAATGCCCCCAACCGCCCGCAGCACGCTGTCAAATTCCTTGCCGGACATACCGTATTTGACTAAGTCAATGGATTGAAATTTGATACGGCGTTCCTTGAACCAGCGCTCCGCTTTTTTGGTGTCAAAACATTTGCTTTTTCCGAAAATCTGAATATTCAATAGCTTACCTCCATCAGGCAAAGACCCTGTGCCGGCGCCAAAAAGCCCGCCTCGCTGCGCTTCCGACCAAACAATGCGGGAATGCTGTCTGCCTGCCTTTCTCCCTTGCCCACTTCCACCAATGTGCCGACCATGATCCGCACCTGGTTGTGGATAAATCCGTTTCCGGTAAATTCCAATCGCACTTCTTCCCCGCAGCGCAAAATCTTGATGCCGCGAACATAGCGAACTGTGGATTTTTTAAACTGGGGGTTACCGCAGAACGCGGAAAAATCATGCTCGCCGCATAAATATCCGGCAGCGCGGCCCATGGCATCCAAGTCCAATGCTTCCGGCATCACCGCCACATATCTGCGGTCAAACACACAGGGCAAGGTGCTGTTCCATATCCGGTAGCAATAGGTCTTTTCCTTGGCATTGAGTCGCGCATGGAATCTGGGCGAACAATCCCTGCAGGAAAGGATACCGATATCCTCCGGCAAAAATCGCCGCAGGCCGGCCAAAATCTCCTCGCAGGACATACTGCTTTCGCAATGAAAATTAGCCACCTGTCCCTTGGCGTGAACGCCTGCGTCTGTGCGTCCGCTTCCGGAAATCTCGACAGGCTCTCCCAAGATCCGGGAAAGACAGTTCTCAATTTTTCCCTGAATGGTATCCTCCTTGCCGGGCAGCCGTTGCCAGCCCCGGTACCGGGTACCGTCATAGCAAATATCCAAACGAATGTTACGCATCAAAATTTACCTGCTTTTGTATCCATTTCAAAATATGCTCGTAGACTTCTTCCCGGTTCAGCTCATTAAGCAGCTCATGGCGGCAAAGCGGAAACAGGCGCATGGAAACATTTTCCATGCCGGCCCGTGTAAACGCCTGCACCATCTTTTTAACGCCTTCCCCATAGTCACCCACAGGATCATCTCCACCGGAAACGGCTAATATGGGCAAGGATTTTTGCATACGCTCCAAATTTTCCGGCTCCTGGATAAATTTCATGCCCACCATGATATCCCGCGCCATGCCCGGCGTCAAAACATGGAAGCAATTATCATCGCTTAAATAGGCATCCACCACCCGGCTGCTGCGGCTCAGCCAATCAAAATCGGTGCGCTTATGCTCAATGCGGCGATTGTAGCCACGCAAAAGGGAGTCCGTCAATTTTTTGCTGGGGGTAGCATAGCCCTGCATGCTTCCCATGGTTCGCGCCGCGGCAATACCGGTATTGAGCACACCTCTGTGTACCCAGCCGGAGCCGCAGAGAATCGCGGCCGAAACACCGCATTTCGGATATTGCGTCAGCAGACAGCGAACCATAAAGGATCCCATGGCATGGCCCAAAAGAACATAGGGAATGTCGGGATATTCCAACCGTGTGGTCTTCAGCAGCCGGTATACATCCCCAACTGCCTTAAACCAGCCGCCCTCAAAATGACCGCGGGGATGCTCCGGGCCGACGGAGCCGCCATGGCCCATGTGATCGCCTGCCACAACCAGGAAGCCCATCGCAGCCATATACCGGGCAAAATGGTCATAGCGGGCGCTGTGACCGCCCAGGCCGTGAACGATCTGCAGCACAGCCACAGGCTTTCCCTCCGGCTCCCATCGGCAGCCATGAATGGAGCCGGCGCCACAGGAGGGATAGTAAAAATCACTGTACATGCCACATCCCTCAGCCGACTACTTCGTAACCGGCGTCGGTAATGGACTTCTTCAGGGCTTCCAGGTCAGCGGATCCGGTAACGGTGACCTGCTTTGCCTGCAGATCCACAACAGCGTCTACGGTGCCGGGGGTAGCCTTGCAGACCTTTTCCACCATAGCCTTGCAGTGAGGGCACATCATACCTTCCACCTTAATGATCATTTCCATATCTTTTTCCTCCTCAAGTAATGTGATTTCCTCTTTTTTCATATTATCCGTTTCGGTCATTATTCTGCATTCGGGCTTGAAAAATCGCAGCCGCAAAGCATTGGTCACAACAAACACAGAGCTGAAGCTCATGGCAGCCGAGCCGATCATAGGACTCAGCAGGCCCAGCGCCGCAATGGGGATGCCAAGACAATTATAGAAGAATGCCCAGAAAAGATTCTGCTTAATATTGCCGATGGTAGCCTTGCTCAACTCCACAGCGCTGCAAACACCGGATAGAGAGCCGCTCATCAGCACCACTTCCGCGGATTCCATAGCAATATCCGTACCTGCGCCAATGGCCATACCCACATCGGCAGTCACCAGCGCAGGCGCGTCATTGATGCCGTCGCCTACCATCAGAACCTTCCGTCCTTCCGATTGCAGCTTCTTCACAGCATTGGCCTTATCCTGGGGCAGCACATCAGCAATCACATGATCGATGCCGGCGGCATCGGCGATCGCTCTGGCTGTCTTTTCATTGTCGCCTGTAAGCATCACAACATCCAAGCCCAGCTTTCTCATGGCTTGAACGGCATCCACCGAATCGGTTTTCAATACATCGGCGGCAGCAATGGCGCCTAAGTATTCGCCATGTTCGGAAGCAAAATACAAGGGTGTTTTCCCGCTGCCCACGATGCCGGGATAGGCGGGAACCGTAATTCCCTGCTCCGCCATCAGCCGGGCATTGCCGCCAAAGTAACGGACACCCTCCACAACCGCGGAAACGCCCTTGCCGGGAATGGTTTCAAATCCGCTGGGTTGCGGCCGGGGCAGGCCCGCAGCACGCTCCAAAATAGCCTGTGCAAAGGGATGCTCCGATTTTTCTTCCAATGCAGAGGCAACGGACAGCAGTTTGGTTTCCTCTGCCGCTGCCGGTAAAACATCGGTCACAGCGGGCTTTCCGGTGGTCAGCGTGCCGGTTTTATCCAGTACCACCGTATTGATATGATGCAGATTTTCCAGCGCGGCGGCATTTTTGAACAGCACGCCCAAACCGGCGCCCCGACCGGTACCCACCATGATGGCCACCGGCGTAGCCAAACCAAGGGCGCAGGGGCAGGAGATCACCAAAACGGATATAGCGGCGGAAAGAGAGAATTCCAAGCCCTTCCCGGCGAGCATCCATAACGCAAATACCACGGCCGCGATCGACATGACCGTAGGCACAAAAACACCCGCGATCTTATCCGCCAACCGAGCGATGGGCGCTTTGGAGCCGCCTGCCTCTTCCACCATGCGAATTATTTGGGAAAGGGTGGTATTTTCACCGACCTTTTCGGCGCGGAACTCCAAATAGCCGGCGCTGATGACCGTAGCAGCCATCACCGTATCTCCAACCGTCTTTTCCACAGGCAGACTTTCGCCGGTCAGCGCGCTCTGTTCCACATACGCGGTGCCGCCGATCACTACGCCGTCCACAGGAATGCTGCCGCCGGAGCGGACGATCACCGTATCGCCCACTCGCACATCCTCCACAGGAACGGAAATTTCCTGCCCATCCCGGCGCACGGAGGCAGTGGCAGGCCGCAGATTCATCAGCTGACGAATGGCGTCGCCGGTCTTCCCTTTGGCTCTTGTTTCCAAATACTTACCCAAAGTCACTAAGGTAAGGATCATGGCTGCAGACTCAAAATACAGATTGTGTCCATAGGCCTGGGCAGCGGCAGAGTCACCACGGTTCACAGCATCGGACACCAAAAACAGCACGGCGATGCCATAAATCAGCGCGGCGCCGGAGCCGACTGCGATCAGAGAATCCATATTGGGCGCCCGATGCCACAATGCCTTCAACCCCCGGCTATAATATACCCGGTTCAGGTAGACCGCAGGCAGCGTCAGCAAAAATTGCAGCAATGCCGCCGTCATGGGATTATTGTGATACCAGCCGGGCACCGGCAGTCCCACCATATGACCCATGGTGAAATACATCAAAATAACAAGAAAAATTGCCGAGCCTATAATCCTGCGCTTCATTTCCTTCAGCGCGTCATCCGCAGGCGTAGCTTCCTGCCTCTTTTCGCCGGGTTTCACAATGCCGTAGCCGGCATCCACAACCGCTTTTTCAATGGCGGTGGACACATCTGTCTTAGCCTCAACATCCATTTTTCCGGCCAAAAGATTGACTTCCACTTTTTCTACACCGGCTACCGCGGCTGTCACTTTTTCCACACGGGCGGAACAGGCAGCGCAGGTCATACCGGTAACTTGAAATTTCAGTTTCATAGTAATCCCTCATTTCTATACCGCTATTATCGGATATATTTCGCAAAAAATCAACTATCAATTATATTTAATTTGACAGTTCCATCTCAATATGTTACTATTTTGTAAAAGAAACTTGAAAGGAATCATTATCATGAATTTCAAAATTCTGTCCGATTCTACCTGCGATCTGTCCGAAGCGATTTTAAAGGAATACAATATTTCCCTGGTGCCCCTGACCGTAGTGAAAGACGGCAAGGAATATAAAGACGGTGTCACCATCACCCCCGACGAAATTTTTGCCCATGTGGCCGCAGGCGGCGATCTTTGCTCCACTTCCGCCAATTCCGTGGGTGAATACGCCGACGAATTTGCCAAGCATTCTGAAAAATATGATGGTTTACTGCATATCAATATCGGCTCCGGTTTCTCCTCCTGTTATCAGCACGCCTGCATCGCCGCCTCTGATTTTGACAATGTGAAGGTGGTCGACTCCATGAACCTTTCCACCGGCCAGGGCCTGGTGGTGCTGGAAGCCTGCAGGCTGGCCAAGGAATGCGCCTCTTTGGAAGAACTGTATGAAAAGGTCCAGGCTTTCACCGAAAAGGTAGAAGCCAGCTTCCTGGTGGATAAGCTCAACTACCTGGCCAAGGGCGGACGTTGTTCCTCCGTTGCCGCGCTGGGCGCCAATCTGTTGAATCTGAAGCCCTGCATTGATGTGAAAGAAGGCAAAATGGGCGTATCCAAGAAGTACCGCGGCAAGTACGGAAAGTGCCTGGCTACCTATGTGCAGGAACGTCTTGCTGACCGGGACGATATCCGCCGGGACGTACTGTTCGTCACCAAGACCTCCGTTTCCGACGAGGAATACGAAGCTGTTATGGAAGCCGTCCGTGAATTCGGCAATTTTGAAACCGTATATGAAACTCTGGCCGGCTGCACCGTGTCCTGCCATTGTGGTCCCGGCACTTTGGGTGTGCTGTTTGTCCGAAAGTAAAAATTTGCCGCCGGTTTTTATGCCGGCGGCTTACTTTCTGCTTGAATTTTTAAGCGTGTGTGTTATACTGGTTGGGTCAATTCTTCTATTTGAGGATGCTTGCTATGGATCATAATAAATTACTGGATTTTGCCACCGACCTGGGCTATGAACTGTCCATGGCCGGCGCGGAAATTTTTCGTGTGGAAGATAGCATCTCCCGCATTTTGCGTTCCTATGGTCTCGAGCCGGAGGTTTACGCCATTCCCAATACCATCATCGTCAGCGTCACACTGCCTGACGGTGAGTCTCTAACGGAAATGCGCCGCATTGGCTTTCACGGCAACGATCTGCACGCCGTGGAGCTCTTGTCCGATCTCAGCCGTCGCGTCTGCGCGGAGAAGCCGGATGGCGACACGCTGCACCAGTGGCTCCGGGATGTCAAAGCCAGCCACCGTCAATTTGGCTGGATCCTGCAGCTGATCGGCTATGCCGTCGCTTCCTTTGCGTTCAGCCTTTTCTTCGGCGGCGACCTGGTGGACGGACTCTGCGGCGGATTGGCCGGTCTGGCCGTCGGCGGGTGCAGCATGTTCATGGACAAGCTGGAAACCAATCATTTCTTTAAGACCATGCTCTCCGCCATTCCCCTGGCCTTTATCCCCTATGCTTTTGGCGCGCTTGGCATCTGCCAGCGACCGGATATGGCCACCATCGGCACGGTCATGGTGCTGGTCCCCGGTCTGCTGTTTACTTATGCCATGCGTGATATCATTTACGGCGATACCAACTCCGGCATCAACCGCATCGTCCAGGTTCTTTTGATCGCTTTGGCTATCGCCCTTGGCACCTCTGTCGCCTGGTACATCGCCGATACCGCCTGGGGAGAACCCACCAGCCTGCCTGCGCTCAACCATTCCTTTCTGATCACCAGTATTGCCTGCTCCATCGGCAGTATCGGCTTTTCTCTCCTGTTCAATGTGCGGGGAAAAGGCATTGTGCTGTGTCTGATGGGCGGCGTGCTCTGCTGGGGCGTTTACTGCTTGGCAGAACATTTCGGCAGCGGCGAAATGCTGGCAATGCTTTTGGCATCCATTGTAGCAGCCATTTATTCCGAAGTGATGGCCCGAATCCGCAAATGCCCCGCCATCGGCTTTCTGGTCATGGGTTTGATCCCGCTGATTCCCGGCTCTGCCCTGTACTACACAATGAATTACGCTGTCCGCGGAGATATGAGCATGTTTGCCACCCAGGGCATGCGCACCATTTGCCTGGCTGGCCTTATGGCTGCCGGTGTGATTTTGGTATCTACCACCATGCGGATGATCCAGGTGGGAAAACGCTTACGCCATAAGAAATAAACCATGGGCACCTGCTTCCGCAGGTGCCCTTTCTTTATGCCACCCTATGGATTATGACATTTCATTTTTGTAATGTCCACTGTCGTAATTCTCCGTACGATTCACGGTGAATTCGCCCCTTCCTCCCGTTTCCATATTTCTATGGCATCTATCTGGAAAGTAGCAATCTTTTCCCCGGAAAACACTTCATTGATCTGCTTCGGCTCACCGGTATAGCTGACGTAATACTGCATCCCCGGCTCCATGGGTTCTATACCGGAAGAAAACCATAATCCTCGCACTTTCCAATGTGTTCCTTGCGTGTCCTCAAAATATAGATAGCCATCTCCACCATCAACAAATGTTCCCAACAGTAACTGTTCTATCTGTTCCTCTCTATGGCCGGGAATCACCTCAACCATTGTACGGGGGAGCTTTGCGCCATCTGGCAAACGTGCCCAGGCAAAATTATCTGTGGATTCCGAAGCAACAAAACGAATCCCATCCGCCTCCACCAGGAACACATATTTTGAAGCCCTGGTGCCGGTATCGGTCAGATACAGCTTGTTACCCTCCTGATACCAGGTGCCCCGGCCAATATAACTGCTTAACAGGCTTTCGTAATAGGAAAAATTACCGTCCGGCGACACTGAAATCGTCAAAGTATCGATCATGGAATCCCCGTACTGCAATTCACATAGCCATCCGGCTGCGCTGTAAATCTCCGGTCCTTCCTCACCCTCCTTCGGCTCTGTCAAGAAGCACACAGCCAGCACAGAACCAATCACCAACGCCGCGATAATAATCCAAAGCGCCGGCTTTTTGTAGTGCAGCACCGCCTTGATCCGCTGCTTCACGCCGGTTTCTCCAAAAAGCAAGGGGGCAGGCCGTGATCCATTTTCTGGGCATACTGCACTCCAGCAGAACCTCCGAATAGGCTTTCTTCTCCTCTGCGCTCAGACTCGCGATCACCTTTTCGTCGCAGGCCAGCTCCACATCCCGGCACAGCAAAATATAGGCAAGCCACAATAGAGGATGAAACCAAAATACCGTCAGCAGTACAAATCCCAGCGGCTTCCACCAATGATCCAATCGGGCAAGATGCGCCCGCTCATGCGCCAAAATGCTTTCTCTTTTCTCCTCCGGCAAATCCGAGGGCAGAAAAATTTTAGGACGAAATACGCCCAAAATAAAGGGTGAAGCAATATTGTCGCAAGCATATACGCCGTCGCCCAAAGGCATTCTGACCCGCACATGCCGCCGCAGCTGCAGGAAACTCACCAGCGCATAACAGACCATAGCGATCATTCCGACAAGCCACAATGCGGCAGCAACAGCAATAACCACCTGCAGCGGATTGACACTGTTGGCAGGTTCGCTGGCAAACACTTCTGAAAACACCGGGTTAATGACCGAATTTGCCGCATGAATGCCTGTATGCACCTGTGGCGCATAATCATACAGTTCAGAAGGCGGCAATGTCTGGGCGCTGGGAATCAGGCTGAGAACGCTTTCAATCTCAAAGGGCCATACCAGCCGCAGCGCCACAATTGCCCAAAGGGCGCATTTGGCCCAGGAAGGCGCTTTTTTCAGCAGTAATCGGGCAACCAAAATCCCCAACACCAACCATCCAGCCATGATGCCGGTATTGAAAATGCTTAAAAACAATTCACTCATGGCTTTCCCCTCCCAAACCCGCGATCATCCGACGGATTTCAGCGATCTCATTATCCGACAGTTTTTTACGGGTCGTAAAAGCCGCCACAAACGCCGGCAAAGAGCCTTCAAAGTGCTCTTGAACAAACTGCTCGCTCTGCATCGCGAAAAAATCATCCCGGGAAACAAGAACAGTAACCTTGCCGCCGTCATTTTGAAACAACCCCTGCTCACACAGTTTTTTCAGCACCGTGTAAGTGGTGGACTTCTTCCATTCCAACTCCCGCAGACACAGCTTCACCAACTCTCCGGAGGAAATGGGTGCATTTGCCCAAATCAGTTCCGCAAAGTGGGTCTCCACAACGCCTAACTTTCTATTTTCCATCAGATTTACCTCCTTGGTCTATCATCAATCGACCTATTGCTGTTAGTCTATCACCAATAGACCTGTTTGTCAAGAAAAAACAGGAGCAAGCGCTCCTGTTTTTTATAGTTCTGCGAAAATTTCACCCAAAGTGTCATGAAAAACCAGGTTTGCCTGGTGGTCGTAAGGCGTTTCATCCCGGTTGATCAGTACTAACCGCTTGCCACGATAGTAATTGATCAAACCGGCAGCAGGATACACCGTCAGGCTGGTGCCGGCCACGATCAGCAGATCCGCCGAAGAAATTGCCGCCACACTGCCTTCAATGGCGTCTTGGTCTAAACTTTCCTCATAAAGTACCACATCCGGCTTAACGATGCCACCGCAAGCGCATCTGGGAACACCGGGAGCATTTTTCACAAACTCAGCGCTGTGGAATTTGCGGCAGCGGACACAGTAATTGCGAAGCACAGAACCGTGCAGCTCCAGCACACGCTTGGAGCCGGCCTTCTGGTGCAGACCGTCAATATTCTGGGTCACCACCGCCAGCAGCTTTCCCTCCTCTTCCCAACGAGCCAGCACCTTGTGGGTGATGTTGGGTTCAAAGCCCAGAGGCAGCATCTTCTCCCGGTAGAAATTGAAGAAATACTCCGGCTTCCACTCATAAAAGCTGTGTGAAATGATCACTTCCGGCGGATACTCGAATTTTTGCCGGTAAAGCCCATCCACACTGCGAAAATCCGGAATGCCCGACTCTGTGCTGACACCGGCGCCGCCAAAAAAGACGATGCGCTTGCTTTCTGATATCCACTGCTTCAAAGTTTCCAGTTTTTCCATATACCTGCCCCCTTGGTAATGTAAATGGTTGTTTACGGCATTAGCGGCGCAGCCGCCTTGCCTCCCTCGTTATGAGGGAGGTGTCAGCCCAAAGGGCTGACGGAGGGAGTTTTGTACCGACATTCAGAAACTCCCCCAGTCAAAAATCGGCTCCGAAGCGCCGATTTTTGCCAGCCCCCTCAAAACGAGGGGGCCAAGGGTGCAGCGAATCATCGCAGTGTAAACAACAATTTATCTTACCAAATTCTTACTTCCGGTTCCAGACGGATACCGAATTTTTCATACACAATATCCGAAACCTGCATCAGCAGCGCTTTCACATCCGCAGCAGTTGCGCCGCCAATATTTACCGCAAAGCCGGCATGCTTCGTAGAGATCGCCGCGCCGCCTACGCTGAAGCCCTTTAGGCCCGCCTGGTCAATCAGAGCCGCCGCGTAGCCCCCGACAGGCCGCTTAAAGGCAGAGCCGGCGCTGGGCAGATCCAAAGGCTGGGAAGCGGAGCGCTTGGCTTGCAGCTGCCGCATGGTGTCCCGGATGGTTTCCGGTTCTGCCTCGCGCAAAGCGAAGGTCGCGCTGAGCACAATGGCGTCCATTCCCTCCAGGGCGCTGTGACGATAGGAAAACGCCATATCTTCATTGGTCAATATCCGAATATTGCCGGCATAGTCCATGACTTCCACGGTTTCCGCAATATCCTTGATCTCCCCGCCGTAAGCGCCAGCGTTCATATACACACCACCGCCTACTGTGCCTGGAATACCGTGGGCAAACTCCATTCCGGAAAGGCCAAGATTTGCAGCAAACACGGCCGCACGGGTCATGGTCACACCGGACATCACCCGAATATGGGTTTCATCCAGCCGCTCCATGCCGTCCAGACAATCTTTCAGGCAAATCACGATGCCACTCAGACCCTCGTCCGGGGCCAGCACATTGGTGCCCGCGCCTAAAACGGCATGCTTCCCATCCAGTTCTGCCGCAAGCCGCAGAATTTCCGCCAGTTCTTCCCTGGTTTTGGGGAAAGCCATCACCTCCGCTTCGCCACCGATGCGAAAAGAGGTATGTCTGGACATGGGCTCGTAATATTTCAGTTCACATTTTGGCGCAAAATCCGCCAATTTCTGCTGTAAAATGGTCATTTTCGTCATAAACGCCTCCGGGCATATCATATCAAATGTACTATACCACACATCCGGGCAGTATGCAAACAAATCTTTTCATTTTCACAAAAAAAGCAGGAGCCGAAGCTCCTGCCTTATATTGGAATATCAGAACAAACGAACCTTCTTTGCCAACTGCTGACCATCCACGCGGAAGTAGCTGCAGCTAACACCGTCAAAGCCCATCTCAATGGTGTGGCCATCGATCCGCGCAGTCAGGCAATGGGCGAATTCCGCCAGCGCTTCGTACTCATCATACACATAACCGCTGATGACCAGCTCATTGACTCGCTTGACTCTGCGATAGACGATTTGCCGACCGCCGTACGTACCTTCCAGCAAAATACGATGCTTTACATTCTCATCCGCTCGACGCAGAGGTGTGGAATTGGGCTCGATAGCGACTTCCTCTGCTCCTTCGACTTCCACTTCCGATGCCACTACGGGTTCTTCCGGAGGCATCTTCTTCAGCTTGGACGCGCTGCTGACACCGGAAATCAAGTAGTACAGCACCAACGCATGGATCAGCACATCCATGATACCGGACATCTCACCGGCGCCCAAATACATCAGGGCCATGACGACGGTATCCACAATAAACAGCACCAGCGCAGTAATCATCCAGCCGGTACGCTTCTTGCTGAAGATCCAGCAAAGCAAATACACCGTCAGCATGACCGCCGCGATAACGCAGCCGGTGATCAGCATGGCAGTACCTTCCATGAAATAGCCAAAGACCACCGCATAGAACGGCACAGAAATGGAAAATAGCAGCATGCTTTCACTACCAGCCAACAGCATAATCACATTGATAACGGTCAATATAATGATGAGGAGCAAATTGCCTCTGGCAGATTTATATTTCTGCTGCAGCTGCTCCCTGGGAGAGAGATTGGGTTGGGTTCTTGCCATAATTATACCTCCAAAAAATTGTGGGGCAATCCGAAGATTGCCCCAGTGAAAACGCAACTTACTTTTCGACGATCTCCAGCACTTCCATGGGGCAGGCCTTGGCGCAGATGCCGCAGGCGATGCACTTGGAAACGGGGCTGCCTTCCTTATGTACCATAACCTTCATGGGGCAGACCTCAACGCACTTGCCGCACTGGACGCACAGCTTCTTATTGATCATATAGATGCCAGTCTTCTCATTCTGGGTGATGGCGCCGTGCTCACAAGCCTCCATGCACTTGCCGCACTGAATGCAGATCTGGGGCTTGGGGTCGCCATTCTTGGCAACGCCAACCTGGATGGCGCTGAGTGTCACATCAAATTCCTTGTAGAATGCTTCGGAGCAGGCCTGAACGCACTGCAGGCAGGCCATGCACTGGGAATCTTTCTTAACAGCGAGCTTCTTCATATGGGGAAACTCTCCTTTTCTAATTTATTACATAAAACATTATACAAGCTAAATAGAAAAAAATCAACGATAAAAACAGGAATTTTCAAACTTTTTGGTTAGCATTTGCTAACCGCTTTAAAATCCCTTATTTACCAGCGTAAACAGCTTTCTTTCGGGAGATAATAGCATCGAATTCCAAAGAACAGGAGGATCAGAAAGTTGAAAAAAGCTGGAATTTTTATTGCGGTATTGATGCTGATGGCATCTATGATGACAGGCTGCGGCTGCAGCAGCGTTACCACCGAAGCAACCAACACGACCACCACTGTTACCACCACTACCAGAGCAACCGCGCCTACTACCACCGCGCCGATTACAACCCCGCCTACCACCACGGAGTCCCCCACTACCACCAATGGCGGAACCAACGGCACCGAGCATCCGGAAACCACGCCCCCTGCCCGGCGCAGAATGCCCATGACCCTAAGATAAACAATACCTCCGACGCTATGCATCGGAGGTACATAAATATCAAAGAATTGTAAAGTATCTGGCCAGATTATTGCGGATCCGCTCCACCGCGGCAGCCGCGCTTGTGGTAAAATCAAAGCCATCATTCTCCGCTTCCATCCAGGCCGCGGTAATGGCAGGGCCAACGGAAACAGCAGCGCCGTGACCGAATTTATCAAAACCGTAGGAACAGATTTTACCGTTGCCACCGGGATAATCAAGGCCATCCAGCAAAAGGAACATCCGCTTATATTTGCCGCGAAGACCGGAAACAGCAACGGAATTGGTGGCGGCGGTCAGGGCGCCCACATGGGAATAACCGCATTTTCCGAAAATAGGCTCGCCAAAGCGATTGACCAGATCCGCGGCAGCCAAATGAACCAATCGGGAACCGGTCATAATATCCTGCAATTCGGAGGCGGATTTATTGGGACTGCGGACAATGAAAAATACCGCTTTCCCCTCTTTGCAGGCCGGCAGGAAGGGCTTGATCACATCGGAACCGCAATAAGGATCGGTGATCATACAATTACAGGGATAGGGGCTGTCCAAAGCCAGCAGCGCGGCTGCCCGCTCCGCCGTCCAGGGAGAATGGACCGCGGGGCCATCCAAAATCACATAATAGCCCATTGCAGAAGCTTCTTTCAGAATGGAGGGCAGCAAAGACAGGCCGCCCATCAGCGCGAAATAATCAAAGGAAAAACGCACACCGGGAACTTTCCCCTTCAGACCATACATCAGCTCTCTGCAGAAAATTCCATAGCTTTCCACAAAATCCCGGCCATCCTTGATATGGGCGGGAATTTGTTCCTCTTTCACGGAAAAGTCCACAATAATGGGGCATTTGCACTTTCTGATCTTGTCTTGCAGCAAATCAATAGACATTATGCTTCCCTCCAGCTTTTTTCTTTGATTATAGCACAAACATCCGCAAGAAAACAATACCATTTTTACCGTAATTTGAGATTATAAATTGTTGTTTACAGGATTATTGCCGCACTCAATACAACGCAATGTCATTGCAAGGAGCGAACGACGTGGCAATCTCCAGCTACAATCCATCGGTCTGCAATGCATTTCTAGACGTCGCACCGGGAGATTGCCACGGGCCTAAAGGCCCTCGCAAAGACATGGTAGGAGTGACCCAGGCGCATCGATTTTAATGCGCTAAACAACAATTTATCTTAATACTTCAAATTTTTGAAAAAATCGTATATAATATCCGTAAGATTTGTCTTTGAATCGGTAGTACATAAGCAAGGGGGGCAACGGAAATGGATGACAAAAAGATTCTTTCGATGTTTTGGCAACGGGCTGAGCATGCTATTGCCGCTGTTGCGGAAGCCTACGGCGCGCGGCTCTATTCCACCGCCCACCATATTCTGCGCGATCATCACGAGGCGGAAGAATGCGTCAACGATACATATCTGGCGCTGTGGAATTCTATTCCGCCTCAGCGGCCCGATCCTCTGCTGACCTATGCCTGCCGTATCACCCGCAACATCGCCCTCAATCGGTTGCGGAACAATCGGGCAGAGCGTCGGCGCGGTGACTATGACCTGTCGCTGGATGAACTGTCTGAGTGCATTGGCGCTCGCAGCCTGGAAGATGAAATGGACGTCCGTCTTTTGGGCCGAAGCATCAATGCCTTCCTTGGCACTTTGAGCCGGGAAAACCGCAGCCTTTTCCTGCGGCGTTACTGGTTCGGTGACTCGGTAAAAGAGATCGCCAGGAAATATTCTTTTTCGGAAAACACCGTTTCCGTCCGCCTCAATCGCATACGAAGCAAACTGAAAGCCCACTTGACCCAGGAGGGATATTATGAAAAATGATAAAATAGCCAACGCTTTAAACGAAATCGACGATCGTTATCTCACGGAAGCCACGAAACCCAGGGTTCGCCGGCCCTATTGGATCACGGTCGCGGCGGCCGTTCTTGCCCTTGTGATCGCGCTTTCCACCATTCCCAGCCCACAAAGTGATCCTTCCGGCCCCAATCTGGAGGTCCCTCCCACAGGCTCCTCCAGCTCCTCCAGCTCCGGCAATCCCCAGAATCCCACGCCTTCCGAGCCTACCGGATTTCCCGAAGACCCCATGAAGCCCTCGGACAGTCCCGGCGGCATTGATCTTTCTGTTCTGCAGACATTGCCGGATCTGCTGCGCGCGCCTGTCATCCCGGAGATGGCGCCATTTGCCAATTATAACGATTTTGACAGCTATGACGAGTATCGGGTGGCGCTGAAAGCCTGGCAGGAAAGTCAAAACGCTCAGTATGACCAGCCCGATGGCTATGCTGACAGTTTGACAGATTTCTTCCGTCGCAGCATTACGGAGTTCTTAAGCGGTGAAGAAAACGCGGCCTACTCCCCCGTCAATGTTTACATGGCTATGGCCATGCTGGCGGAAACCACCGACGGCGAATCCCGGCAGCAGATTTTGGATCTGTTTGGCGCCGACAGCCTGGAAGAGCTTCGTACCCAGGCAAGCAATCTTTGGAACGCTCACTACTGTGATGACGGTCAAACCACATTGCTTTTGGGCAATTCTCTGTGGCTGACAGAGCGGTACAGCTTCCATCAGGATACCGTGGATCGTCTTGCGAATGATTACTATGCCAGCGTATTCGGCGGGTTGCTGGGCACGGATGAATCCAATGCGCAGCTGCAGCAATGGCTGAATTCCATGACCGGCGGCTTACTGGAGGAGCAAACCAAAAACACCAAACTTAGCGAATATGCGGTCTTCGCTCTGGCATCCACCATCTATTTCAAGGCCGGATGGATGGAGGAATTTGCAAAAGAGCAGACGACGGACGACATTTTCCATTCCCCCAACGGCGATATCACCGCCTCTTTCATGCATAGCAAGCAGGAGGGTGTCTACTACCGGGGCTCCAATTTCGGCGCCATTCGGCTGGAGCTGACCGGAAACAACGGCATGTGGATCATCCTTCCCGACGAGGGCGTGACGGTAGCGGAAGTTTTGGCCGGAGAGGAATACCTGAATATGACCCTCGAACACATCGGCTTTGGAAATTTATCCGGCGGCATTTTGGATATCAGTCTTCCGAAATTTGACGTAACAAGTCAGAGCGATCTGATCAAAGGCATGAAAAATCTGGGCCTTTCCCATATTTTTGACCCCAATTTGTCTGATTTTTCGCCCATGACCAGCGACAATGACCGCCTGTATGTCAGCCAGATCGACCATGCCGCACGGGTCGTCATTGATGAGGAAGGTGTGATCGCCGCGGCCTACACGGTTATTGAAGCATCCGACGAGGCATGTCCTCCCAGCAACATCATTGAGTTTATCGTAGATCGCCCCTTTGCTTTTATCGTTTCCAGCCAGGATAACCTGCCCCTCTTCGCCGGCGTTGTCACCGAACCTTGAGAAAGTAAATTGTTGTTTACACTGCGATGATTCGCCGCACCCTTGGCCCCCTCGTTTTGAGGGGGCTGGCAAAAATCGGCGCTTCGGAGCCGATTTTTGACTGGGGGAGTTTCTGAATGTCGGTACAAAACTCCCTCCGTCAGCCC
>JAZOAD010000055.1:0-6590 GCA_045595225.1 Faecousia sp. | reverse complement strand
GTTGTTTATAACCCTCCCCTTTGGGGAGGGGGGACCGCTTGCGGTGGGTGAGGTTATATGAATAGCGGTACATTTTGTCCCCTCATCCGTCAAAAATCAAAGATTTTTGCCACCTTCCCCCCAAGGGGAAGGTTCGCGCCTTCGGCGCTAAACAACAATTTATCTTTCTAATAACTTTATGATACAATCATCTTACGGAATTTGCAAGAGAAACTTGGCTGTTCACATATTTGGGTGAAACTCTTTACAAATTGTTCACCCCAAAGCGGTTTTTTGCGGTATAATAAGGTAAAAAGGAAATTATGCAATTTATGGAGGTAGAACTATGGCTATTTCTGTTCTTGTGGTGGAAGACGACCGCAATATCGCGGAGCTTCTGCAGATGTACCTGGAAAAAGAGGGCTACGCCGTCACCATCGCCGCTGACGGAGGCCAAGGTCTTGCCAAATTCCGGGCCATTCAGCCGGATCTGGTGCTGCTGGATGTGATGATGCCGGTGATGGACGGCTGGAGCGTTTGCAAGGCCATTCGGAATGAGAGCCAGACGCCGGTGATCATGCTCACCGCCAAATCGGAAACCGAGGACAAGGTCAGCGGTCTGAAGCAGGGCGCTGACGACTATATCACCAAGCCCTTTGAAATGAAGGAAGTGCTGGCCCGGATCGAAGCGGTTCTGCGCCGCAGCGCCGGCTCCGCTCCCGAAAAAAAGGCCCGCCGCCTGAACTTTGACAGGCTGACCATTGATATGGACGCGTTTGAGCTGATCGTGGACGGCAAAAAGGTGGACACGCCCCCCAAGGAAATGGAGCTGCTGTTCTTCCTGGCCTCCTCTCCCAACCGGGTCTACACCCGCAACCAGCTGCTGGACGAGGTTTGGGGCTTTGACTACTTCGGCGACAGCCGCACCGTGGATGTGCACATCAAGGGGCTGCGGGAAAAGCTGGAGGGCATCAGCGAAAGCTGGAGTCTGAAGACCGTCTGGGGCGTTGGCTACAAATTCGAGGCTCTGTAAGCTATGCGGAGCGCCCAAAGTCGCAATTTTTTCACCGCCGTCACCGTATTTTTGCTGGCGCTGCTGATTCTGGGCATCGCCCTAAGGTCCTTTGTGGCGGAATATTTGACAGAAAACACATTCCGGCAGCTGGAAAATGACTCTGCCGTGCTGTCGGAGCTGGCATCGGCCTACTATGCCAGCGGCGGCCTGAGCAATATGCAGTTTTTGATGAATTTGGATGTGGCGGCCAGGGTTTCCAATACGGACGCCGTCATCTGCGGCCCCACCGGCCGGATCTTGCTCTGCTCCGATTCCCCCACCGGCTGCGTCCATCAATCTCTGACCTTCAGTCAGGAATATGTGCAGCGGGTGGCATCCGGCAGCGGATTGCGGGAAATGAGCCAGCTGGGCAAGCTTTATGACGAGGTGCGCTATGTGTCCGCCCGGCCCATTTTTGCCGCCGACGGGCAGCTTTTGGGCATGGTAGTGGTTTCCGCCCCCATTTCCGACACCCAGGATGTGCTGTACACCATTACGCGATTTTTCCTCATGGGCGCCGCGCTGGTGCTGCTGGCCTCTTTCTTTGCCATGGCCTACCTTTCCAAGCTCCACAACAGCCCCCTGCGGGAAATGACAAAAACCGCCAGCGCTTTCGGCCATGGCGACCTGGATGCCCGGGTAAAGATCAGCGGAAGCTGCCCCCAGGAAGTGGAGGAGCTGGCGCTGGCTTTTAACAACATGGCCTCCTCCCTGCAAAAAAGCGAGTACCAGCGGCAGGAATTTGTGGCCAATGTATCCCACGAGCTGAAAACTCCCATGACCACCATCTCCGGCTACATCGACGGCATGCTGGACGGTACCATTCCCCCGGAACGGCACCGGCACTATATGCAGCTTGTTTCCGAGGAAACCAAGCGGCTGAGCAGGCTGGTGCGAAGCATGCTGGATATTTCCATGCTGCAAAGCGAAGGCTCTATCCCGGAAGAAAAAATGATGCGCTTCGACATCTGCGAAGCCGCGGGACAGATGCTGATCACCTTTGAGCAGAAGATCACCAACAAAAATCTCAATGTGGCGGTCAATTTCCCCGAATATCCCACCTATACCATCGCCAACCGGGACTATATTTCCCAGGTGATCTACAATTTGCTGGATAACGCGGTAAAATTCTGCCCCGAAGGGAAAACTTTGGAGCTGAAGATCCAGGAAAGCGGCGAAAAGATTTTTGTTTCCGTGGCCAACGAGGGCAAAACCATTCCCCCGGAGGAGCTGGACCTGGTATTTGACCGGTTCCACAAAATCGACAAAAGCCGCACCCAAAACCGGGACGGCTGGGGTTTGGGCCTGTATATCGTCAAAACCATTGTGCTGTTCCACGGCGAGGATATTTCCGTTACCTCCCTGGATGACCGCACGGAATTTACCTTCACCCTGCCGCTGGTCAATTAATAATTTCAAATTATAAATTACTAATTTGAAGTGTGATTTCCATTGTTCAAAAAATTACATTTGTAATTTGTAATTTTTCATTTTGAATTGTCGGCGCAGCCGACGAAACATTTCCCCTCAGCGAGGTTTTTTATGGACAAACGCAAATCAGAAACAACCGAATATAGCCCCGAATGGGACTGCGGCACCTACCAAACCGGCTCCGCCAAGCCCCATAAGGAGCGCCGGGGGCTCATCGCCCTGCTGATGATCCTGGTGATCTTCCTGGGCGGTATTGCCAGCGCCATGGGCATTTTGAACATCCGGCTGCTGCAAAAGCTGGCGGAAACCAACGCCGGCGCCCAGGAAATTCCCCTGCAGGTGGACGGCAGCCAGGGTAATGTCCCCGTGGGAAAGGCTGATGACCAGGACGCACCCAGTCTGCCCACCTCCGACGACTGGAATCTGCCGCTGGAAACCGCCCAGCAGACCAACCTGCCGGCGGAAGAGATCCTGCAGCGCAACGCCCAGGCTTTGGTTTCCATTCACTGTGAAGATCCGGACGCTGCGGCCGTTGCCTGCGGCGTGATCCTGGACGAAAGCGGCTATTTGGTCACCAACGCCTACCCCATTTACGGTTTCAGCCATATTTATGTGACCCTTTCCGATGGCCGCTGTTTCCGGGCCAGCGTGGTGGGTAGCGATGAATTTACGGACCTGGCGGTGCTTTATGTGGACGCCCCGGGCCTGGCGGCAGCCCAATTTGCCGACGGCAGCGACCTGTCTGCCGGAGATTCCCTGGTGTTCATCGGCGCGGACCGGGCAGCCCGGGAGGGCCGGCTTACCGGCACCACCGACGCTTACGCCATTGGCGATGACCAGGTTTGGCTGCTGCAGACCGATTTTGACCCCATTTGCGGCCCTGTTTTTAACCGCTGCGGTCAGATCGTAGGCTTCGGCTCCTCCTTCCTGGGAACCGGGGATATGTCCCTAGCGCTGCCCATGTGGGAGGTAAAGCACATCGTAGAGCAGATCATTGAAACCGGCGCCATCCACGGCAGGCCCTGCCTGGGCGCGGAAATGGAGGAGGTGGGAGAGCTGCACCAGCAGTACTGGCATCTGCCCCAGGGTCTGCGGGTAGCCCGGACCTTCCCCAACGGAACGCAGCTTGGCGGCCTGGAGCCGGGGGATATTCTCATCAGCCTGAACGGCATGGAGATCACCGACCGGGAATCCCTTTGCGCCATATTGCGACAGCTGAATTTCGGCCAACAGGTCACCGCCACCGTCATCCGCGGCCAGGAAACCATCACCCTGACCCTGACCATTCAGGCCTCCGGAGAGAAGGAGTAACCCTATGACCACAGTTTTTCAAGCAAAATTTCAGATCGACGCCACCCATTCCGATTGCTTTGGGCGGCTGAAGCCCTCCTCCATCCTGTATTTCGTGCAGGAAGTGGCCGGACAAAACTGCAAGGAGCTGGCGGTGGATTGGGATACCATGGCGGCAAAGCGGATGTTTTGGGCCATTATCCGCCACAAAGTGCAGATCACCCGGCTGCCCAACAAAGGCGAAACCATCACCGTGGAAACCTGGCCTATGCCTGCCACCCGGGCCTACTACCCCCGGTCCGTGGTGGGCTACGACGGAGAAGGCCGGGAGCTGTTCCGCAGTATCAGCATTTGGGTGCTGATGGATATGGACACCCGGGCCATGATCCTGCCGGGAAAAAGCGGCGTGGATGTACCGGGCCTGCTGCTGGGCAGCGAGCTGGCAGCGCCGAAAAGCCTGGCGCCTGTGTTCCTCACCGCCCAAACCCAGCGGCGCGTTCGCTTCTGCGACCTGGATGTGAACGGCCACATGAACAACTGCCGCTATTTGGACTGGGTCTGCGACCTGCTGCCCAGCAGCTTCCACCACAACCACCCGGTGAAGGAATTTACATTGTGCTATCTGGCGGAATCCCGGGAGGGCGAGCAGCTGCAGCTGCAATGGGAATTGCAGCAGGGCGGCGTACTGCGAACGGAGATTGTCCGTCAATCGCAGACAGATGACCAGCATCACCGGATTTTTTCCGCGCAGGTCCAATTCTGATTTTCCACATTCTGTAAACCCATATCCCAAAGGCGGCAGCCCGCTTTTGGGATTTTTTGGATATCTTATCCCGGTTTTGGGGAAAAGTTTGTGCAACTTTTCGGCAAACCTGTGGAAAAACCTGTGGAAAATGTGGAAAACTGATCAGGCGTTTGATTTGCATAATATTTGGCGCTGTGCTTATGTCAACTACATATTCCCCATTTGACAAATCGTTGTTTAGCGCAGTATTGTAGGGGGCGGCGACCTCGACGCCCCCTACAATGCGTAATGCTCTAAACGATAATTCCAATTTCCAATAATTTCCATTTTTTACGGTTCTTGTCGATAAAAAACCTGTGGAAAATCGTGGGTTGGGGCTTGCAGTAGGGCAAAATATAGATTATAATAAAGGTTAACGACATAAACAAGGAGAGAAATATGGATTACCCTACCCATCGCCGCCGTCGCCGGCGGAAACGCGACCCTCTTGCTTTGCTGATTCCGGTGCTGGTGTGCATCGTGATTGCTTTATTTGTGGTGGCGGCGCAAATGTCCGGAAATGAGAAGGATCCTTCCCTGGACTCCACGCCCGGCAGCAGCACCAATTCCACAAACTCCACCAATTCCACAAACTCCACCAATTCCACAAACTCCACCAATTCCACCACCCAGCCCTCCGGCACTACGGAACCTACCGGAACCACCGAGCCCACCGGAAGTACCGAATCTACCGGTACCACCGAGCCCTCCGGTACCATGTCCCAGGCGGAGCTGGAAGCCTTTTTCGCCGAGTCTGTCTTCATCGGTGACTCTGTGACGCTGAAGCTGCGGAATTACTGCATTTTGCGGCCGGACGCGCTGTATGGCGCCACCATTCTCTCCGCCGGCAGCTACGCTGTGCGCCACGCCATCACACAGCCCGATCCCAATAACAAGGACATCGTATCCATCACCTACCAGGGCGCAGGCGTGCGTCCGGAGGATGCTCTGGCGCAGATCGGCGCCAAGCGGGTGTTCATTATGCTGGGCATGAATGATTTGGCCTTTGGTATCGACTACACCCTAAGCAACTGGCAGATTTTGATCGACAATATCCGGGCAAAAAATCCGGGCATCGAGATCTATATTCAGTCCGGCACCCCCATTCACGCCTCCAAGGATTCCGACAACCGCAAGCTGAACAACGCCAATATGGACCTTTACAATCAGCGCCTGGAGGAATTCTGCCAGGAAAACGGCTGCTATTTCATTGAGCTGAATTCCCATTTTAAGGATGAAAACGGCGATTTGGCAGATGAATACTGCTCCGATCCCTATTCCTCCAGCAATCCCAACGGCCTGGGTTGCCACTTTACCGACGCGGGCGTGGAGCTGTGGATCCGGCTCGTGAAAGAATATGTTATGAACCAGTAAAAGGAGTTTACCAATATGAAACGATTTTTGAGTTTTCTCATGGCGGCTTTGATGCTGCTGAGCTTGACCGCCTGCGGCGGAGATACCACCACCGCCGCCCCCAAGCAGCTGGACCTGGCTGCCACCTACACGGACATTACCAAAAATGCCCAAATGCCCGAAATGATGAAGCTGGAAACCGATCTGCTGCTGGACCTGTTTGGCATCCGGACCGAATACTGCTCTCAGGCCGTGGTGTATATCTGCGTTAACAGCCTGCGGGCCGATGAGATTTGGCTGCTGGAGGCCGCCGATGAGGCCGCCATGGAAAGCCTGAAGGCGCTGGTGGACAGCCGCATCGCCCAGAAGGACGCGGAGTCCATCACCTACTCCCCGGAGCAGAACGCTGTGGTCAAGGCCGCCCAGATCATCCAGGCCGGCAATTACCTGGTGATGATCGTATCCCCCGACGCCCAGACCATCGCGGAGGCTTTCCGCACCGCTGCCGGTATCTGAAACACGCGCGCCGGGACGGCTTCGGCCGTTCCGGCTTTTTTGATACGATAAATTATTGTTTACGGCATTAGCGGCGCAGCCGCCTTGCCTCCCTCGTTTTGAGGGAGGTGTCAGCCCAAAGGGCTGACGGAGGGAGTTTTGTACCGACATTGAGAAACTCCCCCAGTCAAAAATCGGCTCCGA
>JAZOAD010000054.1:0-9394 GCA_045595225.1 Faecousia sp. | reverse complement strand
CCGCAGCCTGGTGGATGCAGGCATCGTGGAGCAGGCCCGTCAGGTGGGTCAGACCGGCAAGACCGTCCGTCCGCAGGGCTACCTGGCCTTCGGCATCAGCGGTGCCATCCAGCACCTGGCCGGTATGGAAGAATCCGAATTCATCGTGGCTGTGAACACCGACAAGAGCGCCCCCATCTTTAAGGTCGCCAATCTGGGTATCGTTGCTGACGCCGCCGCAACCATGAAGGAACTGAATAAGCTTTTGGAAAAATAAAGACAGGAGGGAACTGTAATGAGCAAGGTATATGTTGTCGCTGCCAAGCGCAGCGCCATCGGCTCCATGCTGGGCAGTCTGAAGGACGCCTCCGCCACACAGATCGGCGGTGAGGTGCTGAAGGCCGCTCTGGCTTACGCCAAGGTGCAGCCCCAGTGGCTGGACGAGGTGGTTGTGGGCAACGTGCTGCCCGCAGGTCTGGGCCAGGGCCCCGGCCGCCAGGTCGCCATCGCAGCAGGCGTTCCTGTGGAGATCCCCGCATACTCTCTGAATATGGTCTGCGGCTCCGGCATGAAGGCCGTCATCAACGCCGCTACCTCCATCGCAGCCGGAAAGGCTGATCTCATTGCCGCCGGCGGTACGGAGATCATGTCCGGCGCACCGTATCTTGTAAACAACAAGGTCCGCGGCGGCTGCAAGATGGGCGATATGAAGCTCATCGACCACATGATCTACGACTCCCTGACGGATGCTTACGGCGGCGTGCACATGGGTATCACCGCCGAGAATATTGCTGAGCGTTACGGCATCACCCGTGAGGCTCAGGACGAATTTGCAATTGCCTCCCAGCAGAAGGCCATCGCCGCCCAGGATGCGGGCAATTTCAAGGAAGAGATCGTTCCCCTGACCGTAAAGATCGGCCGCAACGAGGTGGTCTTCGACGCCGACGAGTACATCAACCGCAAGACCAGCCTGGAAAAGCTGGGCACCCTGCGTCCCGCCTTCAAGAAGGACGGCACCGTCACCGCAGGCACCGCCTCCGGCATCAACGACGGCGCCAGCTTCCTGGTGTTGGCCAGCGAGAAGGCTGTTGCCGCGTATGGCCTGGAGCCCATGGCTGAGCTGATCGGCCTGGGTCAGGGCGGCGTGGAGCCCGATGTGATGGGCCTGGGTCCTGTTCCCGCTGTGGGCGCCGCCCTGAAGGATGCAGGCATGACCCTTTCCCAGATGGATGTGCTGGAGCTGAACGAGGCCTTCGCAGCACAGAGCCTGGGTGTTGTGAAGCTGCTCTCCCAGCAGCACGACCTGACCGAAGACGAGATCAGGGAGCGCACCAATCCCAATGGCGGCGCCATTGCGCTGGGCCACCCCGTGGGTGCCAGCGGCAACCGGATCATCGTCACGCTGCTGCACGAGATGAAGCGCAGCGGCAAGCAGTACGGTCTGGCATCTTTGTGTATCGGCGGCGGAATGGGTACCGCTGTGATTCTGAAAAACATTTAAACATCTTTAATAGAACTGGAGGAATTTGCTATGAGACTTGAAAACAAGGTTGCAATCGTTACCGGCGCTGCCAAGGGTTTGGGCGGTGCAATGGCTCAGCTGTTCGCCCAGGAGGGCGCAAAGGTCATCGCCGTGGACATGGCTCCGCTGACCTATGAAGCCGAGAATGTGGAGTACTATCAGCTCAATGTGACTGACGGCGCTGCCTGCAAGGCTCTGACCGACTACGCTCTGGAGAAGTACGGCAAGATCGACATTCTGGTCAACAACGCCGGTATCACCCGTGACGCCATGACCCGCAAGATGACCGACGAGCAGTGGGATCTGGTCATCGACATCAATCTGAAGGGTGTCTTCAATCTGACCCGCCATGTAGGCCCCAAGATGGAAGAGCTGGGCGGCGGCAGCACCAGCAACATCGCTTCCGTTGTCGGCGAATACGGCAACATCGGTCAGGCCAACTACGCCGCCTCCAAGGCCGGCGTCATCGGTCTGTCGAAGACCTGGGCCAAGGAATTCGCCCGTAAGGGCGTGCCCGTGCGGTGTAACGCCATCGCTCCCGGCTACATCATGACCGACATGATGAAGACCGTTCCCGAGGATCTGCTGCAGAAATTCGCAGGTCTGACTATGCTGGGCCGTCTGGGCCAGCCCGAGGAGATCGCCAAGGCCGCTCTGTTCCTGGCCTCTGACGATGCTTCTTATGTAACCGGCCATGTGCTGTCCGTCAACGGCGGCATGCGCCTGTAACTCTACACAGGAGGAAAAGCTATGTCTGTAAATGTTGGCATTGTGGGTCTGGGCACCTACCTGCCCAAGAAGATCATGACCGCCAAGGAGATCTCCGAGGCAACAAACGGCGTATGGGCCGAAGATGCCGTTGTGAAGAAGCTGGGCATCGTGCAGAAGTACGTTCCCTCCGATGAGCCCTGCGACGGCACCCAGGAAATGGGCGCACTGGCAGCTCTGAAGTGCCTGGAGAACACCGGCGTGGATCCTCTGGAGATCGATGTGATCCTGTGCATCACCGAGGAATACAAGGAGTACCCTCTGACCACCTCCGCCTGCTATGTGCAGGACCGGATCGGTGCCAAGAACGCCTGGGGCATCGATGTGCAGAACCGCTGCTGCACCTGCGTGTCCGCCATGAAGATCGCCAAGGATATGCTGATCGCTGACGACGAGATCAACACCGTGATGATCGTGGGCGGCTACCGCAACTGCGACCTGATCGACTACACCGACTCCGGCGTGTCCTTCATGTTCAACCTGGGTGCAGGCGGCGGCGCTATGATTCTGAAAAAGAACTACGGCAAGAACCTGGTGCTGGGCACCGGCCTGATGAGCGACGGCAGTGTGGTCCACACCTGCGGCTCCAAGATCGGCGGTATCACCGAGCCTGTCACCGCTGAGAACATCAAAGAAAACTACATGCTCCGGCTGATGGACAGTCCCAAGATGAAGGGCCTGCTGAACACCACCTCCATGCCCAACTGGTATCACTGCATTGACGAGGCCCTGCGCCGCTCCGGCAAGACCCGCGCTGATATTGACTATCTGGACATCCTGCATATCAAGCGCTCCGGTCATAAGGGTATGCTGGCAGATTTGGGTCTGACGGAGGACAAGTCCATTTATCTGGAAAACTACGGCCACATTGGCCAGATCGACCAGATCCTCTCCCTGGAGCTGGCGCTGCAAGCGGGCAAGGTTAAAGACGGCAGCACTGTGTGCATGATCGCCGCCGGCATCGGTTACACCTGGGCAGCCAATATCATCCAGTGGGGTTGATCCTCTATGGCATACTTACTGAACACGATTTTGGGAACATTGGTTCCCATGTGTGTGACAGCGCTGGTGACCATGGCCATCACCATGATCTTCAAAACCTCCTCCACCACCAATTTCGCTCAGGGCGTTATCTCCGCCTTCGGCGCATTTGTGGTCGCCAACTTCATGATGGAGAAGGGTCTGTCGATCTGGCTGGCTCTGCCGGTGGGTATGCTGGTATCCATGACCATGGCGGTTGCCATTGATGTGGTGATCTTCCGCAATGGCCGCTATGTCAATTCCCTGGGCAAGCAGATTATAACCATGGGTCTGATCTCCCTGATCGTAGGCATTACGCCCCTGGTTTTCGGTCTGTCAACCCCCAGTATCGGCACCTTTGTCAGCGGCACGCTGTCCTTCATGCTGGACGGCCAAAGCGTTGTTATCACCAAAAACGCCCTGGTTTGCGTGGGCATTACTGTGGTGGCGCTGTCGGCCATTTTCCTGCTGCTGCGGTTCAGCAAATGGGGCCTGGCTGTCCGGGCAACGGCTTCCAACGAGTATGTTGCCGGCATGATGGGCATCAACACCCATGTGATCACCGCCGTTTCCTGGGGCTTGGCCGGCGCTTTGGGCGCTTTGGCCGCCACCATGAACGCAGGCATTTCCACCCCCGGCATTTATTTTATGACCAACTACCAGGTCAATGCTTTCCTGGCCGGTATTTTGGGCGGCTTCGCCACCTTCTATGGTCCGGTCATCGCCGCGCTGCTGATCCCCCTGGCCAACAACCTGGTGGTATGGCTGGTCAATGTGCTGGACAAGCCGGAGCTGTCCAACTGGTCCCTGGTCATTGTATACGCTGTCACTCTGATCATTATTTTCTTCAAGCCTCAGGGCTTGTTCGGAAAACAGGCAGGAAAGAAGGTGTGACGCTATGAAAAATCGGTATTTAGCTAAAAACTACGGTTTGCCCGGCGCCACACCCCGGAGCCAAAGCCGCCTGACCGGCTTGCTGCGTGGCATTTTGGGTAACCCCATTGGCCATTTCCTGCTGTTTGGCGCGCTGATGATCCTGCTGGGTTACTTCTCCGCCAACAAAATGTTTAACATTCCCTACTCCGTACAGTCAAGCCTTGCTTCCACCTTTGCCTTTGCCATCGCTTCCGTAGGCTTCTGCCTGCTGATGGGTTATTCCGGTCTGGCATCGCTGGGCATCGGCGGCTTCATTGCCATTGGCTGCTACTCGGTGTACTACATTATGAATGAAGCGGATATGTCCTTCTGGATGGCGCTGGCGGCCGCAATGGCCGTTGGTATCGTCATCGGTTTGATCGTCGGTTTCATTTCCCTGCGGATCGAAGGCATTTACCTGGTGATTTTGACGCTGGGTCTGTCAGAAATCCTGCGTAACCTGTTTATTGCCCTGGAGGATTCCATCACCATGGGCAACTGGGAGCTGTTTGGCTTGAAGATCACCCGGTCCAATACCATTTATGTGGCCGTTTCTTTCCTGGTGATCGTCATGATCATTACCCACAATCTGATCAACAGCCCCACCGGCCGGGCTATGCTGGCAATGAAAAATTCTACCGCCGCTTCCCAGGCCATGGGCATCAGCCTGCTGAAATACCGGCTGCTGGCCTTCGTGATCTGCTCCATTTACTCCGTCTTGGCCGGTATGCTGCTGATGCTGGGCGTCCGCAGCGCCATTGCCTCCAATGGCAGCGGCTTCTACGCTTTGATCACCAGCCTCAATATTCTGGCGGCTGTGATCATCGGCGGCTACCGCAGCATTTGGGGTGCCGTGTTTGGCACTTTTGTCATGTACGGAATGCAGTCCACGCTTCTCAGCCGCATTGATTTTCTACAGCAGAATCCGGAGATCATCACCTTTATCGCCGGCATTCTGGTGATTTTGGTGGTCATGTTCTATCCTGCCGGTCTGGCCCAGCTGGCCCGGGAGGCTGTGACCGCCCTGAAGAAAAAAGCGAAACAGTGGAAGGAGGGTATCTATGGCAAAGATCTTGGCTAAACTTCCCTTCTCCCCGGCCAAGCGACTGCTGAAAGTCCGACTGAATCAGCAATGGCTCCAGGACCAGCTGGATGCCCTGCCCCGGCAGCTGGAGGCCACCAAAAACCAGCGCCTTGAGAATTATGTAAACCGAGAAGATCGCAAGCTGGAGCGGGCCGCGTTCCATGCCTGTGACAAAGCCGCTTATGCCGACAGCATCCTGGCGGAAAAGCTGCAGCGCTACGATGCGAAGCAGTATATGCGCCATCGCGCGGCAAACCACGGCTGCGCCAAGGCCATCTTCCGGGCTATCCGCAAAGGCGCAGATTGGACCGATGCGCTGACAAAGCAGCAGGCGCAAATGGCCGCCATTCGGAAGGACAGAGCGCAATTTCTGGAAAAACTGCAGCGGGAACGGGACGCGTTTCTGCAAAAGCACTCCGATTCGGATACCCTGACCTACGAAGCGGCCATTGCCCAATATCAAAATGACTACGCCGTGAAAGAGCAGGCGCTGTCCGCAAAATACGGGCAAAAACTGGCCCGGCGCGGCGGCGCGCTACGGAAAAAGCTAGATCAAATGGATGTCAAAATCCGGCGATTGGAATCCACTGCCGGCAGCCAAATTCAATTGCCCGACGATGTGCTGCTGCGGGTAGAAGGTCTGAAAATGTATTTCGGCGGCCTGAAGGCCGTGGATGATCTGACCTTTGATGTAAAAAAAGGTGAGATTTTCGGACTCATCGGCCCCAACGGCGCCGGTAAGACCACGGTGTTTAACTGCATCACCCGGTTCTACAATGCCACCGGCGGCAATATGTACTTTGTCAATAAGGACGGCATTACGGTGGATCTGCGTTCCTTCCGGGTTCACGACGTGATCCTGCAGGGCATCACCCGCACCTTCCAGAATGTGGAACTGGTGAAGGAGGTCTCCGTGCTGGACAACCTGCTGATCGCCTGCACCAGAAGCTACCGCTCCGGCATCGCCGTTCACGCTCTGGGCCTTCCCAGGCTGCGCCGGGAAGAACAGATGCTGAAAAACAAGGCCATGGACATTCTGAAGTTTATGGGGCTTGAAAATTATGCCCAATGGCTGGCCTTCGGCCTTCCCTACGGTATCCTGAAAAAAGTGGAGATCGCCCGGGCGTTGATGGCAGGTGCCAGCCTGATCATCATGGACGAGCCTGCCGCCGGCCTGAACGACACCGAAACCGCGGAGCTGACCCGGCTGATCCGCCGGATTCGGGACGAATTCCATGTGACCATTTTGCTGGTGGAGCACGACATGGGCCTGGTGATGAATGTCTGTGACACGGTCTGCGCCATTTCCTTCGGAAAAATGCTGGCAATCGGCAGCTGCGAAGAGATCAAAGCCAACCGGGCCGTGCAGGAAGCTTATCTCGGCGTAGAGGAGGACGGATAATGGAACATATTTTACAGCTTCAGAATGTAAAAATGAATTACGGCCCCATTGCCGCCCTGAAAGGCATCGACCTGGATGTGCCCAATGGCCAGATCGTGGCCCTGCTTGGAGCCAACGGCGCAGGCAAAACCACCACACTGAAGGTTATTTCCGGCCTTTTGAAGCCCAGCGAAGGCAGCATTCTCTTTGAGGGCGCCCCCATCGCCGGCAAGCCTGCCCACCGCATCGCCCGCCAGGGCATCATGCAGTCCCCCGAAGGGCGGCACGTGCTGCTGGGACTGACGGTGGAGGAAAATCTGAAAGCCGGCGCCTACGCCATCAGAGACAAAGCGGAGGTTTCCAGAAATTTTCAGCGGGTCTACACCCTGTTCCCCCGGCTGGAGGAACGGAAAAAGCAGCAATCCGGCACCCTTTCCGGCGGCGAGCAGCAGATGCTGGCCATCGGCCGGGCGCTGATGGGCAGCCCCCGGCTGCTACTGTTGGATGAACCCAGCTTGGGCCTGGCGCCGTTGCTGATCAAGGATATTTTTGAAACCCTGAAAAAGATCCGGGATGAAGGCACTACCATTCTGATCGTGGAGCAAAACGCTCTGGCCACCCTGAAAATTGCCGATTACGCTTATGTGCTGGAACTGGGCAAAATCAGCATGCACGGGCGTGCCAGCGAACTGATCCAAAATCCCAAGCTGATCGAGGCCTATCTCGGCGGCTAACACAACGAGAAAAGGAGAACTGAACTATGAAGAAACTGCTTTCCATTCTGCTGGCTATCGCCATGATCACCTGCCTGTTCGCCGGCTGCGGCGGCGGCGAGGGCACTACCGCTCCCACCAAGGTGGTCGGCGGCAATACCACCGCTCCCACCAACAGCACCTCCGGCGGCGACGCCACCAACAGCACCTCCGGCGACAACACCCAGCCCACCGAGTCTACCTCCGGCGGCATCGTTGTCGAAGACCTGAAGGGCATTACCGACACCACCATTTATGTTGGCAACACCGCCGGTGTCACCGGCGCGCTGGCTGCCATCGGCGGTCCCTTCAACATCGGTATCCAGGCCGCTTTCGCTGCTTACAACGCGCAGGGTGGCTTCAAGGGTCTGAATGTGGAACTGATCAACTACGATGACCAGGGCGACGCTACCCAGTCCGTTACCTACATGAACCAGCTGGTTTATGACGACGAAGTATTTGCCATCGTGGGCAACTTCGGCTCCTACGCCGTAGCCGCCAACCTGGATATTTTGATCGATGCCGGCGTTCCCATGGTCTACGCCGCTGCCGGTAATGACATCCTCTTCAATGACAACGCCCAGGATGGCGAGCGGGCTATTTTCCCCGTACAGCCCCTGAACCACACCGAAGGCCAGATGCTGATCCTGCGCGCTTTCGCTCCCTATGAACAGGGCGGCATGGGCGGCACCAAGGTGGGTGTTCTGACCAACAATGACGAAGCCAGCCAGACCATGCTCTCCGGCATCAAGGCCGAAGCCGCCGCTTCCAACCTGGAGAGCAAGATCGTCTATCAGAATGTGGCCGGCGATGATTTCTCCGCCGCTGTCAACGCCTTTAAGAACGCCGAATGTGATGTGGTCGTGATCGCTGTCACCGGCTCCTACTTCACCACCTCCCTGCTGGCCATGGCCAATGCCAACTTCTACCCCATGGTTTTGACCACCTACAACAACTCCAACGCCGCCATGTTCAATAACGGCAACTTCCTCAAGACCGAGTATGAGGCTGTTTTGGACAATATCAACATTTTTGCTCAGGCTTGGCTGGACATTACCTCCACCGAGTATGTCTTCGACGTCAACGCGGAAACCGCTTTGGGCAACGCATACAAGTCTTTGTACGCCCTGATGGGCGCCGATTACACCGGCGTTGTGGGCTTCAACGAGGAATACTGGGCTGTGGCGCAGGCCATTTATGATTACTGTGTTGCCCAGGGCCGTTCCGATGCGCTGAACATGAGCTACGACTCCTACGCTCTGGCCGGCTACATCGCAGGCGATTTGTTCTGCAAGGGTCTGGAAGCGCTGGAAGCCTCCGGCAAGGATCTGACCCGCGCCAATTACATCGACATCATGGAGAGCCAGGAATTCAAGGTCGCCATGGCCGGTAACATTTCTTTCGCCAACGGCATGCGCGCCGGTGTGCAGGAATTCGCTCTGACCTGGATCTATGACCTGTATGACTTCAATAACGGTGTCTACCATTCCGCTTCCTCCACCACCGTTTCCGGTCTGATCTCCATGGAAGCATTCCGTGATATGCTGAAGGCCGCCGACTAAGCTCATTTTGTTTCCCTAATATAGTCCCCGGCTCCCCAAGGAGGGAGCCCGGGGACACCCCCACTTGTGCCGATAAATGGTTGTTTAGCGTTGGAATAATGCGGCGGCCCATGACCGCCGAGCGCCGCAAAGCGGCGCAAAAGGCTTCTCATCGAGGAGAAGCTGGCACAAAAATGGGCACTTCGGAACCCATTTTTGTGCCTGATGTGGTGTTGCTCTCTTTTTTCACGCCGCTGTCGCGGCTACACCACACCCGGCCCTGCGGGCCAACCTCTCCTCCGGGAGAGGGCTTGAAAGCGCTAAACAACAATTTATCTGCATAAGACATTATGTGATAATTATACATAATATAAAGGAGATATGATTATGGCAAAATTCATTACTGTTCAGGAAGCCCTGGCCCTTGTGCAA
>JAZOAD010000053.1:0-2539 GCA_045595225.1 Faecousia sp. | reverse complement strand
GACCCCATTCAAACCGTGCAGGTGGCCTGCCTCCACGCCGCCCGGTACTTCCTGCTGAATAACCGGGGCGCCATTGCGCCGGGCTATCTGGCCGCCTTTGCCATTTTGGACAACCTGACCGATTTCCATGTGCAAACTGTGTATAAAAAAGGCGTCCGGGTGTATCACGAGGGCGTTGTGGTGGATTTCCCCCTGCCGGAAATCCCCGAATATCTGGAAAAGGCCGCCCATAACACCTTCCACCTGCCCCACCTGACCGCCACAGATTTTGCCGAAAAGCGCCGCAAGGCGGTCATCGGCATGGTGGACGGTCAGATCATCACGGAAGACCTGGGATACGCCGAGGCTGTGGATATTCAGCAGGATATTCTGAAGATCGCCGTTGTGGAGCGGCATAAAAATACAGGCCACATCGGCCTGGGCTATCTCCATGGCTACGGCATGAAATCCGGCGCTGTGGCCACCTCTGTGGCTCATGACAGCCACAATATCATTTGCGTCGGCTGTAACGACGAAGACATGGCTTTCGCTGTCAACCGCATCACGGAAAACAAAGGCGGCATCGTGGTTGTCCGGGACGGTCAGATCGTTGCGGAATTGCCGCTGGAAATTGCCGGAATCATGAGCGGCAAGCCTCTGACGGAAGTGAATGATCTGCTGGAAAACGCCAAAGCAGCCGCCCACAGTCTAGGTGTCAACCGGGGCATCGACCCCTTTATGACATTGTCCTTCATTGCCCTGCCGGTGATCCCCACATTGCGCCTGACCACCCGCGGTGTCATTGATGTGGCCACACAGCAATATGTATAAACGATTTAGGAGCCGTTTTTCAACGGCTCCTTTTTCTTATGTAGCATTCAGTTGTCTTGATTTATACAGCTTATACATTTCCTCCGTTGCCAGACGCAGCTTGGCTACCGATACGCCTTCCTCTTGAGGGAAGCAGAAATAATGGACCTCTTTGTCGCCGATACAAATACAGTCGGCAATTTCATACCAGAAATAATCCGCGTACAGGCTGTAGCAGGCTTGTGGCTTTTGGGTGTAATCCAGCTTGCCGTCACAGCCAACCAGATGGAAGCCGCTGTTGTCATGGGTCAGCCTTCCCTCGCCTACCATGTAAATAGCCTTGTAATCCACCTGCATGGCGATTTTCACCGGGCAATCCAGGTGATAGGTTCCATCCAAAATCTCCTGGCGCGCCTGCTGCCGCTCCCAGCGGAACCAATCGGGAATGTGAGAAATTTCCGTTTCTCCCGTCATGGCCTGCATTGCGCCCAAAGGTGTCAGTTCCCAAACCTTGCCGCAGTGGCCGCAGGTCAATACCGCGCCCTTGCCTTCCAGCTTTCCCTCCGCGCCGCAATGGGGGCACTTGTAGAGAATGCGATGCAAGCCATCTGCCCGGAAGGGCTGGGTGATTTCCACGCCGTTTTCCTTCTGCCAGGCAAAATGGTCAAATCCGAAGGCGGCGTCCACGCCCTCCGACAGTTCCTGCACGGTCAGGCTCCGCACCTGCTCCCGGGTATACAGCACCCGAGCCACAGCGGAGATTTTCTGATCCTTGCGGATCTGCAGCTCGTTGTACAAAGGATTCCGGGCGAAAATGCCCTTGGTTTCGATCATGATCACCGGCACATCCAGCTTTTTCAGCAGCACGCCCATTTTCCGGGGCAGGCTGGTGGCAGTGCCGTCAAAACTGTAGCTGGCCTCCGGATACATCAGAACGCTGGATTTCAAATGTTTCAGGCAGTATTGCATATCCTGCACCAGCTGCAGATCCGATACGAATTTTTGGGTAGGAACGCAGCCAATGGATCGCATCAGCCACTCCATCAGGCCGAAAAAGCCGATAAAACCGTCATTGGAGCAAACAATATTCAGCTTTCTGGGATACAAAATTCGGTACGCCACTTCCATATCCAGGAAGCAGGTGTGGTTCATCAAAATCAGGCAAGGCTCCTGTTTGCCCAGCTTGTCCAGCCCCTCTGTTTCATACCGGAAGCCGGTACCCATTAGGCCGAAAATGGTCAGCACACGAATCAGCGTCCGCCAGAAAAGATTGGCCTTCCGGGGCTTTTTGTATTTGGGCCGGGGCAGGGCCATGACCCGTTCATAGTCCGTACGCTTGATCGTTGTCTTCATATCCGCGCTCCTTAATCAATAGTTCACACTTTGTTCACTATTTTACCATCCCTGTCGTATTTTGTCAATGACTGCGGTGGTGCGGATATGTTGAATTTCGCGTAGCCAAACAATTTGAACCGCTTTCATTCGGCTTGGTGTCTTTCCGGCCGACCTTGCGAGATGTCGCGCCTAACATTTTTGCAATCATTTTTGTTTATTTGGCGCATGGCAGCACCGGTCAGAAGGATTCTCACGGCCTAGCCGTGGCATTTTAGAAAGTTCTATCTGTTATGCAATGGTTACAGACATTTACCTGTGCATGCACCACTATTCCCATCCGGATGTCTGCCCAAAGACGCATAGAGTGTATCACGATATGCTATATCCCTATGTGCTGCAGCAAGTAAAGGCTTTC
>JAZOAD010000052.1:0-49728 GCA_045595225.1 Faecousia sp. | reverse complement strand
CCCACATAGTTGTAGTGGGGCACCTGCACCTTGTCGAAGAGGATCACATTCTTCAGTTCCACAGAGTTGCCTACTACGCAGCCTTCACCTACCAGGGCGCTGCCACGGATAAAAGCGCAATGCCGCACTTCCGTTTCCGCGCCGATGATGCAGGGCGCGCCCAAATAGGCCGTAGGCGCGATTTTTGCGGTCTTATGCGCCCAAACCTGGGGAGAAACTTCCGTGAAATCTTCGCCCAGCGAACCGCCAAGCGAAATGATCAGTTCTTTGATGCCCTGTAGCGCCTCCCAGGGATATACAAAGCCTCTCAGATACTCCGCTGCCAGGGTATGGCTCAGGTCATACAAATTTTCAATAGCGCACATAGCAAACCCAGCCTTTCTTTCCGTTGTTTTCGCAATTCCAGTATACCATGCGAAAAACGCAAATGCAATCATTATTCGTCTGGGAAATTATTACTCACGGCAATTAAAAAACACCGGGCTTCTTGCGAAACCCGGTGCATTGGTGATGCAATTATCTCTGGATTCTGCCGGAGCCGTCGCCGCCAGCCAACTTTTCCACTTCGGGAACGGTGACCATGTTGTAGTCGCCGCCAATGGAGTGCTTCAGAGCGGAAGCCGCAACCGCGAATTCCACAGCAGCCTGGGTGTCCTTGCCGGACAGCAGAGCGTAGATCAAACCGCCGCCGAAGCTGTCGCCGCCGCCAACGCGGTCAATGATATGCAGCTCGTACTTCTTGGAGAAGCAGTAATTCTCGCCGTCGTACAGCATAGCGCTCCAGCCATTGTCGAAAGCGGAGTGGCTCTCACGCAGGGTGATGGCAACCTTCTCGAAGCCGAACTTGTCAGCCAGCTGCTTGGCAACGGACTTGTAGCCTTCGTGGTTGATGGTGCCGCCGTAGATGTCGGTGTTCTCGGCTTCGATGCCGAATACATCCTTGGCGTCCTCTTCGTTGGAAATGCAAACGTCGATGTACTGGGCCAGATCCGTCATAGCTTCCCGGGCCTGGGCGCGGGTCCACAGCTTGCCGCGGTAGTTCAGGTCGCAGGAGATCTTGATGCCACGGGCCTTGGCGGCCTTGCAGGCGTCACGGCAGATTTCCACAACATTGGGTCCCAGAGCGGGGGTGATGCCGGTGAAATGGAACCAGTCGGCGCCGTCGAAAATCTTATCCCAATCGAAATCTTCCCGCTTAGCCAGGGCGATAGCGGAATTGGCGCGGTCATAAATGCAAACAGAGCCACGCTGAGAAGCACCCTTTTCGTTGTAGTAGATACCAACACGGTCGCCGCCGCGGACGATCAGGTTGGTGTCTACACCGTAACGGCGGAGGGAGTTGACAGCAGCCTGGCCGATGGCGTGAGCGGGCAGCTTGGTGACGAAAGCGGCATCCAGGCCGTAGTTGGCCAGGGAAACGGATACGTTGGCTTCGCCGCCGCCGAAGGTGAATTCTACGCTTTGAGCCTGCACAAAACGCTCATAGTTGAAGGGCTGCAGACGCAGCATCAGTTCGCCGAAAGTAATTACTCTTGCCATATTGTATGTTCCTTTCAAAAAATATATTTAGAAAATTATTCGCCCTTGGCGGCCTTCCGGGCCTCTAGGCACAGATTGGTGATCTTCTCCCAGTTGCCGGCATTGATGTCAGCCTTGGGGCAGACCCAGCTGCAGCCTACGGCGTGGATAAAGGGTGCGTCAATGTATTCCTTGTTGTTGGCAGCGTTGACACCGCCGGTGGGCAGGAACTTCAGACCCACGAAAGGACCGGCCAGATTCTTCATGGCGTTCAGACCGCCGTAAACATTGGCGGGGAAGAACTTGACCATTTTCAGGCCATGCTTCAGCGCGCCCATAATCTCGGTGGGGGTGACACAGCCGGGGGCAACGGGAATGCCGTTTTCCACACACCAGCCAACCACTTCATCGGAAAAACCGGGGGAAACGATAAACTGGGCGCCCATTTCCACAGCCAGCTTAGCCTGTTCCACATTGATGATGGTGCCGGCGCCTACACAGACCTCGGGGCAGTTTTCCGCCACAGCCTTGATGGCCTCGGGAGCGCAAGCGGTGCGGAAAGTGATCTCCATGGTATCCACGCCGCCGGCAGCCATAGCCTTCGCGGTGGGGACAGCATCTTCTGCCTTGTCCAATACGACAACGGGCACGACGATGGAATTGGCGAGTCTGGTCAAAACATCCATATACTTTACCTCCTGGGCTGAAACAGCCGAAAATTAGCATAGCTGGAAACGAATATTTCCATTCATTCAATTATAATCCCGTAATTTCTTCGTGTCAATGGAAAAATGTAGACCGATTTGACAATTTTCGTTTATTTTTCGTACATTCCGTGTAAATTGTGGAAAATATTCTGTTTTTTCTTGACACATTTTTTGAATTCTGTTAATCTGTAAATAGTATAAATCATTTGGAGGCGAAGCTATGACATCCTTTATGAGCGCTGATTTTTTGCTGAAAACCGAAACCGCTAAACAGCTCTACCATGAGCACGCGGCAAAAATGCCCATCATCGACTACCATTGTCACATCAATCCTCAGGAAATTTATGAGGACAAGCGCTATGACTCCATTACCCAGGTCTGGCTGGGCGGCGATCACTATAAGTGGCGCGCTATGCGTTCCTGTGGCGTGGCAGAGCATTTCATCACCGGCGGCGCATCCCTGTCCGAAAAGTTCCAGAAATGGGCGGAAACCATTCCCAATCTCATCGGCAACCCCCTTTATCACTGGACTCACCTGGAGCTGCAGCGTTATTTTGGCGTTTATGAGCCTCTGACCGGCGAAAACGCCATGGAGATCTATGAAAAGTGCAATGCCATCCTGGCCCAGCCCGATATGTCTGCCCGGGGCATTATCGCTAAGTCCAATGTCAAGCTTCTTTGCACCACCGATGATCCTGTCGACGATCTGCGCTGGCATGCGCTGATGGCCAAGGATCCCACCATGCCCTGCGTAGTTCTGCCTGCCTTCCGTCCCGATAAGGCTATGCGCGCGGATAAGCCCACCTTCCCGGCGTATGTCGCGCAGCTGGAGCATGTCTGCGGCTATGAGATCAACACCATCGCTGATATGCGCAAGGCGCTGAATGACCGCATCGCCTACTTTGCCGACCATGGCTGCTGCGTTTCCGACCATGCGCTGGATTACTGCTTCTGTGTGGATGCCACCGAGGAGCAGCTGGATGACATCTTCGCCCGCGCCAAGGCCGGCAAGGGCATCACCTGGAATGAGCAGCTTGCCTACCATACCGCCTTGCTGATCTCCGTCGGTCAGGAATATACCAAGCGTGATTGGGTCAATCAGCTCCACTTCGCCTGCCTGCGCGATAATTCCCGGAAGATGTTTAAGGTTCTTGGCCCCGATACCGGCTTCGACTGTATCAATGACCAGCCCAACGCCACCGGCCTTGCGGCGCTGCTGGGTAAGCTGGAAGAAGATGGCGCTCTGGGCAAGACCATTCTCTATTCTCTCAATCCCTCCGATAACGCCGCCATCGGCACCATTATGGGCGCCTTCCAGACCAACAGCCCTATCCCCGGCAAAATCCAGCAGGGCTCTGCCTGGTGGTTCAACGATCATAAGCCCGGCATGGAGGCCCAGATGGTCAGCCTCATGAGCCTGGGCGCGTTTGGCACCTTCAATGGTATGCTGACCGACTCCCGCAGCTTCCTCAGCTACACCCGCCACGAGTATTTCCGCAGAATTCTGTGCAATCTGCTGGGTCAGATGGTGGAAGACGGCGAGTATCCTGCTGATATGAAGACTCTGGGCGCCATGGTGGAAAACGTCAGCTTCAACAATACCTTGCGTTACTTCGGTTTCGACCGCTTTTTGAAATAATTCTCTGAGGCAGAAGCGAGATGCTTCTGCCTCATTGCTATCCGCCGTCTGCGAAAAAATTTCTTCCCGGAATTGACATTTTTTGTAAAAAATGGTATAATGAACCTATAAATAAGTTAAATGGAGGTATGCCCTGTGAAGAAAACAATTGCCATTATTCTTTGTTTCATGCTGTGCCTTGGCGCGCTGTCCATGACTGTATTTGCCGCCGATTATGACTATGTCACCGTTACCGGCACCATGAACGGCTGGAATCCTTCCAGCGAAGCCGACCGTATGACAGTGCAAGCAGACGGTGTGTATATCATTACTTATGAAAACATGGCTGCCGGCAGCTATGAGTTCAAGTTTACTGCCAATGGAAACTGGTCCGATCTGGATTTGGGCGGTTCCTTCCTGGGTTCCGGCGTGGAAAGTCAGCTTTCCTGGGGCGGCAGCAATATCTGTTTCACTTTGGAGGAAGCGCAGAATGTTACCATCTGCCTGGATGTTGTCAACTATAAGTTTGTCCTGACCATTGGTGACCTTGTGGAAGAAACACCCGCCGATATTCAGCTCCATGTTTCCGTACCCGAATCCTGGGGCGCTACCTATGTCTATGTCTGGGGCCCCGAGCATCTGGGCACCTGGCCTGGAACTTACACCGAAACCGGCGACCTGGCTGTGGTTGCCGCTTTCGAGGGCATGGTCATCAATAACGGCAACGGCACCCAAAGCTGGGATATCAAGGACATCGACCTGGCCTACCAGACCGAAGTGTGGATCACCGTCAATGAAGACGGCAGCTACATTTTGTCCTATGAAGGCCCTGTGGAAGACCAGCCTGTTCCCGATGCCCGCCCCATCAAGATTAACGTGACCGCAGAGCATTGGAACGCCATCTATGCCTACACCTATAATCCCGAATTGGACGGCACCTGGCCCGGCACGCTGGTGGAAAACGGCGTATTTGAAACGCTGAATATCTTTGAAGGCCTGGTTCTGAGCAATGGCGAAGGCCAGCAGACCGCGGATATCAAGGATATCGATTTGACTAAGGAAGAAGTTTGGATTACCGTCAATGCGGACAACAGCTACACCATTTCCTATGAAGCTCCCGTCATTGATAACCCCGTTGTGGACCCCAATGCGCCCACCGGTGACAATATCCTCTCCATCGGCCTGGTGCTGGCAATGTCCGCCCTGTGCCTGATCCATATGACCACCAAGAAAGAGGATTGATCCCTCATAACCAAGGGCCTGCCGCCGGCAGGCCCTTTTTCATGGTTGATTTTTCTCAAAAAATATGGTATGATCTACTCAAATATCCCAAGCGAGGTTTATCTGTGGAAGACTTCAAGCCCATCATTGCTAAAAATATCACGACCCTGCGTCAGCACCATAAAATGACCCAAATAGAGCTGGCGGAAAAACTGAATTATTCCGATAAGGCCATCTCCAAATGGGAGCGTGGCGAGTCCATCCCGGATATCGGCGTGCTGAAAGCAATTGCGGATCTCTTTGGTGTCACATTGGACTATCTATTGGAGGCTGACCATGCTGAGCGCCCTGTGGCTGTCATCGAAATACCACCCAAAAGTCGCCGCAACCAGGTGATCGTGACGGTGCTGAGCATTTTGCTGGTGTTCTTTATTGCCACCTTTGCCTATGTGCTGCTGGATTTGATTTACGGCGCGGGCATGCTGCGCTACCTGATGCTCCTGTATGCCTTGCCGGTTTCTGCCATCGTTTGGCTGGTGCTCAATTCCATTTGGTTTAACCGACGCCGCAACTATTTTATTATTTCTGTACTGATGTGGACCGCGCTTTTTAGCCTGGTGCTGACATTGGTGCTGTATGGCATTCCTGCCTGGCAGATGATGCTGCTGGGTATTTTCGGACAGGTGGCCATTATCGTGTGGCCCCAGTTCCATGTTCACAAAAAATAAGAGAAGCCGCCCTAGGGCGGCTTTTTCGGTATAAGGAGCTGTTTATATGACAAAAAAGACGAAATTTACCCTTGCGCTGGTGATTTTCTCCCTGGTGGGCCAGGTGGCCTGGGTGGTGGAGAATATGTACCTGAATGTCTTTATTTACAAGATGTTCCATGCCTCTGCCGATCAAATTTCTCTCATGGTAGGCGCTTCCGCCGCGGCTGCCACGATTACCACGCTGTTGGTCGGCGCGCTGTCCGATAAGGTCGGTAAGCGAAAAGCCTTTATTTGCGGCGGCTATATCCTATGGGGCATTTCCATTTTGGGCTTTGCCGCCATCCGCGCGGATTGGATCGGCGCGCTGAATCTTTGCATTACCTTGACAATTGCCCTGGATTGCGTCATGACCTTCTTCGGTTCCTCTGCCAATGACGCCGCTTTTAACGCTTGGCTGACAGACTCCACCGACGAAACCAATCGGGGCAGGGTAGAGGGCATCAATTCCATGATGCCGCTGCTGGCAATTTTGGTGGTCTTTGGCGGCTTTATGAGCCTGAACCAGGATCTGCAGGAAAGCTGGACCGTTATTTTCTGCGTGATCGGTGGCGTTGTGCTGCTGCTGGGTATTGCGGGCATTTTCCTCATCGAGGATACTTCGGTAAAAACCGAGGGCAACGGCAATTACTTTGCCAATATTTTTTACGGCTTCCGCCCCAATGTGATCCGGCAAAATGTCCGGCTCTATATTGCTCTACTGGTGTATGCGCTCTTTAATATTGCCATCCAGATTTATATGCCCTATCTAATTTTGTACTATACCGAGTCGCTGAAACTGAGCAATTATGTGCTGATCATGGCGCCCGCCATTATTTTGGCAGCGGTTTTCACCGCGATTTACGGCAAAATGTACGATAAAAAGGGCTTCCGCTTTGCCATCATCCCGGTCATCAGCCTGCTGATCGCCGGTTTTGTGTTGCTGTATTTGTGCAAAGGTACTGCCTTGGTCTTCATCGGCAGCTTGCTGATGATGTGCGGGTATCTCTCCGGCATGGCTATGTTTGGCGCCCTGATCCGGGATCATACGCCCGAAAACAAGGCCGGTATGTTTCAGGGCTTGCGGATCTGCTTCCAGGTGTTGATTCCCGGCATGGTTGGTCCTACCATTGGCGCGGCGATTTTGAAGAATGCCGAAGTCATCGTCAATTCCGATGGCACAACATCCTTCCTGCCCAATGAAAATATCTTCCTGGGCGCTCTGCTGGCAGCGGTTATTACCGTAATTGCCCTGTTACCTCTGTGCAAACTGCTGAAGAAACGCTGAATTGTGGTTTACGGCATTCGCCATTGTAGGGGCGGGCATTGCCCGTCCGCCGGAAATTGGCTACAATTTCCGGATTTTCCGAAGGAAAAACATATTTATCGGCTACGCCGATGTGATTTTGAATACAAAATCACCAGACGACCAATGGTCGCCCCTACACGGTGCAAATCGTGTAAACTTGAATTTATCTAACCCTCCAAGAAAGGAGCAACCTATGCTCGTTGATTTACTCACCAAACAAGGAGAAGGACTCCTGGCATCCAACGAAATGCCCTGGGCTGTGTACCCCCGTCCTCAAATGCGCCGGGGTAGTTATCTTAATTTGAATGGTGATTGGGAATTCTCCACATCCTGCCACCATAACGGCACAATTCATGTCCCCTTCTGCCCGGAAAGCAAACTGTCCGGCATACATCAACATTTTTCGGACGTTGGCGTGATGACCTATTGCAGAAAATTTGTCCTGCCTGCGGACTTTCATAAGGGTCGTGTACTGCTGCATTTTGGAGCGGTGGACCAGGAAGCGACGGTCTGCCTTAACAAAAAGATTCTCTGCGAGCATAAGGGTGGCTATGATTCTTTTTCTGTAGATATTACGGACTATTTGCAGAACGAAAATGAATTGGTGGTTGTGTGCCGTGACTGCTTGCATGATCAATCTTACCCCTATGGCAAGCAGTCCTTGAGTCGTGGTGGAATGTGGTACACCCCGGTGTCCGGCATTTGGCAGACGGTATGGCTGGAAAGCGTTCCCGAAAATTATATCCATAAGCTGAACATTGAAAACCGGGGCTACTCCGTTACCATTTCCACCGAGCCCAAAATGGATGGAAAGGTGATTGTTTTTGGCCTTGGGGAATATGAACTGGTTGACGGTTCTGTTACTATCACACCGAAAAATCCAAACCTTTGGAGCCCGGAAAGCCCCTACTTGTACGATTTTACCGTGGAAACGGAAGAAGATCGCGTAGAATCCTATTTTGCTATCCGCTCTTTGGAAATCCAAAAAATGGGGAAGTATCCCCGCCTGTGCCTCAACGGCAAGCCTTATTTTTTCCACGGTCTCTTGGATCAGGGCTACTGGCCCGATGGTATCTTCACCCCTGCCAAACCGGAGTGCTATGCTGAGGATATTCTCGCCATGAAACGCCTTGGCTTCAACACACTGCGTAAGCACATCAAGGTAGAGCCAGAGGAATTCTATTACCAGTGCGATAAGCTGGGTATGATCGTCTTCCAGGACATGGTCAATAACGGAGAATACAAATATGTCCGTGATACTGTGCTGCCCACCATCGCCCGCTTTACCCAGCTGATGCCCGACCGTTATTTGAATACCGACCCTACTACGCAAAAGCGTTTTCTGGAGTGCATGGAAGCCACCGTCAATCAGCTGAAAAATCATCCCTGCATCTGCTATTGGACCATTTTTAACGAGGGCTGGGGTCAGTTTGACAGCGACCGAGTGTATGAAATGTTCCGCCAGTTGGATGATACCCGCTTCATCGACTCTACCTCCGGCTGGTTCCGCCAAAAGAAAACCGATGTGGACAGCCGGCATGTGTATTTCCGCAAGGCTAAACTCAAAGGAAATGGCAAAAAGCCTTTGATTCTGTCGGAATTCGGCGGTAAAACCTACAAGTGCGAAAATCATGTGTTCAACCCGGATAAAACCTACGGCTACGGCAGCTGCCAAACCCCGGAAGAATTGGCTTCCGCCATGGAAAAGCTGTACCTGGAGGAAGTGCTGCCCAGCATCCCGGACGGTCTTTGCGCCGCCATTTACACCCAGGTGTCCGATGTAGAAGACGAGATCAATGGCATCCTCACTTATGACCGCCAGGTTTGTAAGCTGACCCCGGAAACCATGCTGCCCATTGCGGAAAAGTTGCAAAAAGCAATCGAAGAATAAAAAAGAGGCAGCCATTCGGCTGCCTCAAATTCGTTTTTACAGTTCGCAGTTACCAACAGTTCTGGGGAAGGGGATAGCGTCACGGATGTTGCCGATGCCGGTCATGTACATGACCATACGCTCAAAGCCCAGGCCGAAACCGGCGTGGCGGGCGGAGCCGTACTTACGCAGATCCATGTAGAAGCCGTAATCCTCAGGCTTCATGCCCAGCTCCTCGATGCGGTTCTTCAGAACCTCGTAGTTGTCCTCACGCTGGGAGCCGCCGATGATCTCGCCGCTGCCGGGCACCAGGCAGTCCATAGCGGCCACGGTCTTTCCGTCGGGGTTCAGCTTCATGTAGAAGGCCTTGATCTCCTTGGGATAGTCGGTGACGAACACGGGCTTCTTGAACACCACCTCGGTCAGGTAGCGCTCATGCTCAGTCTGCAGGTCGCAGCCCCAGGATACGGGGTACTCAAACTGGTCGTTGTGCTTCTCCAGCAGAGCCACAGCGTCAGTGTAGGTGATGTGGCCGAACTGGTTGTTCAGCACATTGTTCAGCCGCTCCAGCAGGCCGTTATCCATAAACTGGTTGAAGAAAGCCATTTCCTCGGGAGCGTGCTCCAGCACATAGGAGATGATATACTTGATCATATCCTCCGCCAGGCGCATATCGTCAGAAAGATCGGCAAAGGCGATCTCCGGCTCGATCATCCAGAATTCGGAAGCATGGCGGGTGGTGTTGGAGTTTTCGGCGCGGAAGGTGGGGCCGAAGGTGTAGATATTGCGGAAAGCCATGGCGAAGGTTTCGCCGTTGAGCTGGCCGGAAACGGTCAGATTGGTGGGCTTGCCGTAGAAGTCCTGGCTGAAATCCACCTTGCCATCCTCAGTCTTGGGGATGTTGTTCAGATCCAAGGTAGTGACCTGGAACATTTCGCCTGCGCCCTCGCAGTCAGAGCCTGTGATCAGAGGAGTGTGTACATAGACAAAGTCACGGTCCTGGAAGAACTTGTGGATGGCCATAGCCGCCAGGGAGCGGACACGGAACACGGCCTGGAAGGTATTGGTCCGGGGACGAAGATGGGTGATGGTACGCAGGAACTCCATAGTGTGGCGTTTGGGCTGCAGGGGATAGTCGCCGGTGGAGGGGCCTTCCACAGTGATGGTTTCGGCCTGTATCTCGAAGGGCTGCTTGCCGTCGGGGGTCAGCACCAGCTCGCCCTTGATAATGAGGGCGGCGCCAATGTTGATTTTGGAAATCTCCTGGAAATTCTCCAGGGTATCGTTATAAACCACCTGCACGGGGGTGAAATAAGTACCGTCATTGAGGACGATGAAGCCAAACTGCTTGCTGCCACGGCGATTGCGTACCCAGCCGCCAACCTCGACCTGCTGGCCAGCGTACTTTTCGGTGTTCTTAAAAAGCTCTCTTACTGTAATCAGTTCCATAATAGTTACCTCTCAATTTTTATGGCATGATAGCTTAGTATACGCCAAAATGCCAAACTTTACAAGAGGAAAGTTGCATTTTATCCAAAAAATTATGATAAAATTTTATGTTTCCTCCAATCATCGGGCAATTTATAGCGAATGCATTGCGATTCCCTTCAAAATGTGGTATGATATATAAAATTTTCCGGGTAAGCCCCAGAGAGGAGAAAAATATGAAACATGTAAATTATAACCTTTTCAAACGGCTGCTTTGCATGGCAATGATCCTTGTTATGCTTTTGAGCCTGGTAGCCTGTGGAGAGTCTTCCACCGACACCAATTCCACCACCCAAAGCACCGCGCCGGCTACCCAGCCCACCACGGAATCCACTGCGCCGTCGGAAACCACACAGCCTACCGAGTCCACACAGCCCGAACCGGAAACCAATGAGCTGTTCTTTGAACTGACTCAGGAAGATGTGGATGCTTACTACGCCTATCTGACCGACTGCGAGACCCTGTCCATTGCCGGTGAAGATATGGATGCCATTGAGGCAGCCAGCGAAGTGCTGGACGAAGCTTACGAGTATCTCTTTGAACAGCGCAGCATTGCCATGATTCAGCATTATACCCACACAAAGGACGAGGCGCTTGAGAAGCAGTATCTGGATTGCGTTGAGATTTGCACCGATGCCTACGATGCCTATATTCAAATGGCCCGCAGAGTATATCTGTCCGACTCGCCTGCCAAGGATATGCTCTTTGAGGGATGGACCGAGCAGGATATCCAGGATCTGCTGAATTATGATGAGCAGGTTGCCCAGCTGCAGCAAAGAAATTCGGAGATCGAAGTGGAGTACCGCGCTTCCAACGATGATAATGTAAAAATTCCTCTTTACATCGAACTGGTGCAGAATAATAACCAAATCGCCCAGATTTACGGTTATGATAACTATTATGTCTATGCTTACGAACGGGTCTATGAACGGGATTATACGCCGGATACGCTGATTCAAATGCGTCAGCACGCCAAATTCTACTTGACATCTTGCTTTACCACTGCGTATTCCAATTTCGAAAAATCCTTCTATTCCGGGCTGGAATATATTGACCAGCTGGGAATTCAGGATTTCCTGTACCGCGCCTATGACGCACTGGGAAGAAACTATGTGGAGCTGTATCTGAACAGCGTGCCGGAAGAAATGCGGGATGTTATGTATCGAATGCTGGAAGTGGACAGCCTGTTCACCAATGCCTTTGACTCCATGGAGGGCGCCTTTACCACCACCATCGGCGACCGTTCTTACTGCTATTACGGCCCCGGTTACGCATCTACCAACACGGTGCTCCATGAGGCCGGCCACTACTTTGCCAGCCGCTATACTGACCTCAACGCCATCCCCCTGGATCTGGCGGAAACCCATTCCCAGGGCAATGAGTGGCTGTTCGCCAAGTTCCTGGGAGAGAATATGTCCGCTAAGCGTTATGGCGCGCTGCTTGACTATATGCTCTATGAAGACATTGCCATGATTCTGATCTGCCTGATGGTGGATGAGTTTGAGCAGTTTGTCTATACCACCGATGTGACCAATTTCACCGCACGGGATTTTGATGCCATTATGAACCGGGTTACGGCGGAATATTTCCCCGGTGTTAATGTGAGCGAAACCCTGGCGGATATGAATTCCTACTGGCGCGCGGTGGTTGTGGACCAGCCTGTGTACTATGTCAGCTATGCGGTGTCTTCCGTGGCGGCTATGAGTTTGTTTACCATGGCCCAGGAGGACTACGACGCTGCCATGGCGGCCTATATGAAGCTTTGCATGGAACCGTTGGAGGACGCGGGTTTCCTGGGAAATATCCAGGCCGCCGGTCTTTACAGCCCCTTCGATGAAACCTTCTATCAGCAGCTAAAGCAACTTCTGGAAGAACGCGGCTAAATAATCAATGGCCTCCCATTTGGGAGGCCATAGTTATTTGTTGGCGCTGGGGTCTGCCGGTGTGATGATCTGCGTATGTTCGTCCACGAAAATGTTGTCAACCTCAACAGGTGGCAGCATCGACAGCGCCAGAAATAAAATCCAAGCGATCATGGCTGCGGAAAGCAGTACCGTTCCCCAACGGGGGAGAGAGATGCGTCCTGTTACCATGCGTCGAATGGTGACGATTGTCAAAATAATACCAAAAATCGGCAGTAGCACCGTGATTCCAATTCCGGCCATATTATCAATCCTCCCCACTTTATGATCTGCAATAAAATACGGTAAACCAAAGACTTAACAAAATAAAGACTGCCCAGGCACATTTCAGCCCTACATTCTTCTTGCATAGCAGGCAAATGGTTCCGCACAGTATAAACGGCAGACCGATGCACAGACCCAATGCCCATGCGCCAATAAAAATACCGACCACCGTGAAAATGATCAAACAGAGCCCGCCAAACGCCAGCAGGATAATGCCCAAAATTTGGGCAGCGGAAAGCACTTGGCGCTTCGTTACGGTCTGCTGTGGCGCTGTCTGGGGCGGGGGAGTGGGCGCGGCAGGCGCTGCTTCCTTCTTTTCTCCGGTCACCAGTTCGTCAATGGTGATGCCAAAAATCTGCGCCATTTTTAAGAGTTTCTCCAGCTCCGGAACAGCGGAATTGTTCTCCCATTTACTGACCGATTGCCGGGAAACATCCAGCGCGTCAGCCAGGTCGCCCTGGGATAAATTCTTTTCTGTCCGTAAACGGAAAATGTTTTCACCGAGATTCATTTGCTTTACCTCCTTGTTTTTGCTGGCAAAATCATAGCATTGGCAGGGTCAAATGTCCACCAATCTAGCTTTAAAATTTAGCAACCAGCGGTTGCATAGCTAAATTGTTGCTTACAGCGCCGCCTTTGCGGCGCGCGTCGGCCAAAGGCCGCCGCATTATTAACAATGTAAACATCAATTCTCTTTTCCTCAAACATAGAAGCAGGCGAACCATTGCGGTTCGCCTGCTGCGCTTATTTACTGTTGGCTACGCTTCTTCTGACCAGCGCCCGTTTTAAACGGGCCTCCGCAAGGGCGATATCCACTTTTGTGGATGTCTTGTTGCTCAAAATGGTTTGCGCCAGAGCATAGGATTTTTCTACACGCGCAGCGTCAATATCCTCGGCCCATTCAAAGGTGGTGGGCACCAGGGTGACTTTGCCGTTGACAACGGAAACCATACCGCCGATGCAGGCGCCATACCGGGGCGCGCCGTCGATCAAAACGGTGGCCCGGCCCATGCCCAGCGGGGCGACGCAGTTCATATGGCCTGCCAGTATGCCTATATCACCGCCTGTGGTACGAACGGTCAGCGATTCGGCGGTTCCTTCAAAGGCAATGCCGTCCGGCGTGACGATCTTTAACGGGAAAGTGTTCACTTGCCCTCACCGCCCTTGTATTTTTCCACCACATCGTCGATGGAGCCTGCGAACAGGAAATAGCTTTCGGGGATGTGATCGTGCTTGCCTTCAATGATTTCCTTGAAGGAGCGGATGGTATCCTTCAAAGGCACATACTTGCCCTCAAAGCCGGTGAACTGTTCCGCCACAGAGAAGGGCTGGCTCAGGAAACGCTGCACCTTACGGGCCCGGTTCACCGTGATCTTGTCTTCCTCGCTTAGCTCGGCCATGCCCATGATGGCGATGATGTCCTGCAGCTCCTTATAGCGCTGAAGAATGCTCTGCACGGCCCTGGCGGTTTCGTAATGCTCACGGCCCAGCACATCGGGAGAAAGAATCCGGGAAGTGGAATCCAGCGGGTCTACGGCGGGGTAGATGCCCAAAGAAGCGATGCCACGGTCCAAAACGGTGGTGGCGTCCAGGTGGGCAAAAGTGGTGGCAGGCGCCGGGTCTGTCAAGTCGTCAGCCGGCACATAAACCGCCTGAACGGAGGTGATGGAGCCGTCCTTTGTGGAGGTGATTCGCTCCTGGAGCGCGCCCATTTCCGTTGCCAGCGTGGGCTGATAGCCAACGGCGGAGGGCATACGGCCCAGCAGCGCGGAAACCTCGGAGCCGGCCTGGGTGAAACGGAAAATATTGTCAATAAACAGCAGCACATCCTGGTGCTTCACATCCCGGAAATATTCGGCCATAGTCAAACCGGAAAGTCCGACGCGCATTCTGGCTCCGGGGGGTTCGTTCATCTGACCGAAGACCATTGCGGTTTTGTTAATAACGCCGCTTTCGGTCATTTCGTTGTACAGGTCGTTGCCCTCGCGGGTACGCTCGCCAACGCCGGTAAAAACGGAGTAGCCGTTGTGGGCGGTGGCGATATTATAGATCAGCTCCTGGATCAAAACGGTCTTGCCAACGCCGGCGCCGCCAAACAGGCCGATCTTACCGCCCTTGGCATAGGGACAGATCAGGTCAATGACCTTAATGCCGGTCTCTAAAATTTCCGTGGCAGGCTGCTGATCTTCGTAAGCCGGGGCAGGGCGGTGGATGGGCCAGCGCTCAGCGGTGACTACAGGACCTGCCTCATCAATGGGCTGTCCCAGCAGATTGAACACACGGCCCAGGCATTCTTCGCCAACGGGAACGGCAATGGCCGCGCCGGTGTCATGGGCGGGAACGCCGCGCTGTAGGCCGTCCGTAGAGGCCATAGCGATACAGCGCACCACATTGTCGCCAATGTGCTGGGCAACTTCGGCTACCACAGTGGTGTCGCCGTGGGGAATTTCAATGGCGGAAAGCAACTGAGGCAGTTGACCGTCGGGAAAACGGATATCAAGAACAGGACCCATGATCTGAATCACAGTTCCGTAATGATTGGCCATAGGATTCAACTCCTTTAAATAAGGTGTGGGGAACGCTTTTAGGAACCGGCAACGATATCAATGATCTCGCTGGTGATTGCGGCCTGTCTTGCCCGGTTGTATTTCAGACTCAGCTCCGCGATCATATCCTCCGCGTTTTGCGTTGCGGAGTCCATAGCGGTGCGGCGGGCTGCCTGCTCCGCGGCGCGGCTTTCGCACAGCGCGCCGTAGAGGATGCCACCCACATATTCGGGAATAATGGCATCCAATACCTCCGCGCTGCTCGGCTCGTAGGTGATGTCAGAAACGGTTTTTTCGCCGGATTCCTGCTGGGCCAGGGGGAGTATCGGCAGGGTAGCCGGCACCTGGGACAGTACGGAAACGTAATTGGTGTAGCCAACACGGATCTCATCAAATTCGCCGGCCCGGAAAGCCTTGCACAGCAGCTTGGCGATGGAGAAACAGTCGCCAACAGATACCGATTCCGCTTCGGCGTATTGCTCCGTAAGCGCAGGGATCTGCTTGCCGCGGAAGAAATCTACGGCCTTTTTGCCGATGGGCAGAACAGTAACATCCTTACCTTCCATCTCCGCCAGGCATAATTTCAGCACATTGCTGTTGTAGCCGCCTGCCAAGCCTCTGTCACCTGCCATGACCACAAAGGCGGTTTTTTTCACCTTGCGGGGTTCCAGGTAAGGGGAGGTAAACTCCTGATTGGATGCGGTGATCTCGTGGATCGTCGCGTAAAGGGTCTCAAAATAGGGACGGGAATTGGCAACCTGCGCCTGCGCTCTGCGCAGCTTGGAGGAAGCCACCATTTCCATGGCTTTGGTGATCTGCTTGGTGGATTCCATGCTGCGAATGCGGTTTTTGATTTCTTTGGAGGAAACACCTGCCATGAATGCTCCCTCCTTTTACACAGTGGGGATAAATTCTGCCAGCAGCTCGTCCAGGGCGGCTTTCAGCGCTTCCTCGGTATCCGGCTCCAGCTTGCCGGAGCTACGAATGGCATCCAGCACAGCAAAATGGCGCGTATCCATGTGTTCTTCCAAACGACGCTCGAATTCCGGGATCTGCTCCAGCGTCAGCCTGTTCAGGTAGCCCTTGGTAACGGCATAGATGATGCAAACCTGCTGGGCAACCTCTTTGGGCTGATTGTTGCGCTGCTTCAGCACCGCCACGATTCGCTCGCCCAGGGCCAAACGCGCCTTGGTGTCGGCATCCAGATCGGAGCCGAACTGGGCAAAGCTCTGCAATTCCCGATACTGGGAATAGAGCAGCTTCAGGCTGCCCGCCACCTTCTTCATAGCCTTGATCTGGGCGTCGCCGCCGACACGGGATACGGAAATACCGGGGTTGACAGCGGGCATGATGCCTGCGTTGAACAGCTCGGTTTCCAGAAAGATCTGGCCGTCAGTAATGGAGATGACATTGGTGGGAATGTAGGCGGAAACATCACCGGCCTGGGTTTCGATAATGGGCAGAGCGGTCAAACTACCGCCGCCCTTGGCGTCGCTGAGCTGGGCCGCCCGTTCCAGTAAACGGGAGTGCAGATAGAAAACGTCGCCGGGAAAGGCCTCCCGTCCGGGGGGACGGCGGATCAGCAGCGAGATGGCGCGGTAAGCCACAGCGTGCTTGCTCAGGTCATCATAAATCACCAGCACATCCTTGCCCTGGTGCATAAAATGCTCGCCGATGGTGCAGCCGGTGTAGGGAGCGATATACTGCATGGGCGCCAGCTCGGAAGCGGACGCGGCCACAACAATGGAATAGTCCATTGCGCCGCCCAGGGTCAAGGTTTCTACAATTTGCGCCACGGTGGAACGCTTCTGACCGATGGCCACATAAATGCAAATGCAGTTTTTGCCCTTCTGGTTCAGGATCGTATCGGTGGCAATAGTGGTCTTGCCGGTCTGCCGGTCGCCGATGATCAGCTCACGCTGGCCGCGACCGATGGGGATCATGGAGTCGATGGCCTTGATGCCGGTCTGCAGCGGCCGGGAAACGTGCTTACGCTCAATGATACCGGGAGCCGGCATCTCAATGGGGCGGAAACCTTCGCTGGTGATGGGACCCTTGCCGTCAATAGGTTCGCCCAAAGCGTTGACAACACGGCCCATCAGCCCTGCGCCGACGGGCACAGACACAACTTTGCCGGTACGTTTGACGGTGTCGCCTTCTTTGATGCCGTTGTCAGTACCCAAAATAACGACAGAAACCGTATCCTCTTCCAGGTTCTGGGCCATGCCGAAGGAACCGTTGGGGAATTCGATCAGCTCGCCGGCCATGCATTTGTCCAGACCGGATACGCGGGCGATGCCGTCGCCCACCAGGATCACAACGCCGGTTTCACTGGTTTCCAGCTTGTTTTCGTAGTTTTTGATTTGATCACGGATGATCTTCGTAATTTCTTCAGGTCTTAATTCCATAGTGTACCTGCTTTCTGATCAGAGTACCGTATTGTTCAGCAAACTGCGGATAGAATCCAGGCGATTGCGGATCGTGTCATCCACCCGTTTGCCGTCGTAATCCAGGCGCATGCCGCCCAGCACGGCGGGATCCACCTGATTGGTCAGTTCAATGGTTTTTCCGGTAACGGAAGCCAGCTTTTCCACAAGGCGCTGCTTTTGCACCTGGGTCAGTTCAAAAGCGGTGACCGCGGTAACCGGCAAGATGCCGTTATCCAGATGATATCTGCCCAGGAAGGCCTCATAGCAATCACTAAAATAGCGGATATAGCCCCTTTCGGTGAGGATTTTCAGAAAGTTCAGCACATAAGGATGCACCTTTCCGCGAAATCCTTTATCCAAAATTCCACAGCGTTCTTCCTTGGGCAGGGCAGGGGAAGACAGCAGCCGAATATACTCCGGCTGAGAATCAAAACATTGCCGCAAAATCCGCAGCTGCTGCAGCGCCTGGGCGGTGATTTTTTCTTCCAGGCAAAGGCTGTAAAGCGCCTCGCCATACACAGTTCCTGCCTGGGTCATACGCCGTCACCCAATCCGTTGATAAAGTCATTGACCAGCTTGTCCTGGTCGGCAGCATTCAGCTCCCGGGCCACGACCTTTTCCGCAATGGCCAATGCGATGCCGGAAATTTCATTCTTGGCATCGTTGATGGCTTTTTTCTTTTCCTGGGCAATGTCGGCGCTGGCCTTGTCCATAATGGCGGCAGCTTCTGCGTTGGCCTGACGTATGATCTCTTCCTCCCGGGCCTGACCGCGAAGAACCGCCTCTTTCACCAGCCGTTCGCCGGTGTCAGCGGCAGCGGCAAGCTTTTGGGTGTATTCTTTTTCCATAGCCTTGGCGTTGGCCTCTGCCTCGCCCGCGTTGGCATACATATCGTCGATTTCCTTTTGCCGGTCTTCGATCATTTTCATCACCGGTTTGAAGAGATATTTCTTCAGCACCAAAAAAAGCGCAATGGTATTAACCAGCGTAAACAGGGCAGTGAAGAAGTTAATATTCAGAAATTCTCCGGAACCCATGTTATTTCTCCTTTCAGCTGATGCTTACAGAGCGAACAGAATCAGCAGAGCGATAACCAGAGAGTAAATGCCGGTGGTTTCGGTGATGGCACAACCCAGAATCATATTGGTACGCAGATTGCCGGCAGTTTCGGGCTGACGCGCCATGCCTTCCAGAGCCTTGCCAACAGCGTTACCTTCACCGATTGCGGGACCGATCGCGCCGATGCCCATACACAGACCGGCACCGATTGCCTTGGCGGCGATGATCAAAGCTTCATTCATAATTGTTTCCTCCTAAATGATTGATTTCATTTTGATTGCTTATCGATTTATTCCTCTTCCGGAGGTGGACAGGCGCCGGCGATATACACCATGCTCAGCAAGCTGAACACAAATGCCTGCACAAAACCGGAGAATAGGTCGAAGTAAATACTCAGCGCAGCAGGAATGCCCAACTGCAAAATCGGTACTCCGGACAAAATATTCAGATACTGCAACAGACCAAACAGACCCAATACCGCAAATACGATACCTATAATCTTTCCGCCCAGCTTCTTTTTTCGCAGGGCGCGGATGAACAGGAAACCACCCAGCGCAACCATCAGAATAGGCGCGGCGATGGTGCTGGCGATCAAATTCAGCAGAGCAGTGGAAGCCAATGCCAGCGCTGTATAGATGATCATGGTGATGATACTGCCGCCGGCCACATTGCCGAAATGACGGAAGGCCATGGCCACAGGTTGCGCGATTTCTGATACAATGTTCATGGGGGTCATTACAACGATCGGTTCCGTAAATCCTTTTAGCCAACCAAGGAAGCCATTCCTTTTGATGGAGTTGTACCAAATGATCACGCTGGTCATAACCGCCCAAGTCAGCACAACCGCCAGATCTGCTGTGGAAGATCGGATAAAGCCCGTCATGCCGATGAGACTGCCCACCATGGAGGAGAGGAAAATCGTTCCAATGTAAGGTACCCATCCAACATTGTGGGCGCCCATGGTATCCTTGACCAAGTTTACCAGCATCATAACACCTTTTTCTGTCAACACCTGCAGTTTTCCTGGCCGTTTTTGCAGATTTCTACCAAGCAGCACACCAGCAATGCCCAGTATCAGTGTTACCAGAAATACGGAAAGAATGGTTTCTGTGATTTCAATGCCGCCGATGGTAAACCATACCTCAGCGCCTTTTACTTCAATTCCGTCCATCAATCACCCTTCTTTCTGAAAAATTCCGCAAGCATCAAAATCGGACGCTGGAATACCAGGGGAAGCACCAGCGCGATCACATTGGCGCCAAGCTTGATGCCCAGGAATAAAACCAATGCCATAACGATCAAACGCGTGACAGAGGAAAGTTGTACCATATTCTGCGCCTGCTTGGTGTTGCCCTGTTCAGCCTGGTCTGCAGCCAGACTGACAGTAACCGCCATGAAAAAATAATTGGCGATCATCACAAGACATCCGGAAAAGGCGCTCCAAAGTACATTCATTGTGAAATATCCCAGCAGGGCAAATATACCAACCATCACAGCGCTGCAAATCAGTTCGCCCGCGGCCACAATGGCAGTTTCTCTGAAAACAATTTTACGAGAATCCATAGCATCTTCCTATCACTGATGGTCATTGAAACTAACGGGAGGAGAGTTGTCTTCTTTTTTGTCGGAGAAACGGGACAGAACTCTCAGCGATTGGACCAGTCCGTGCAGCGCGCTGTAGAGCCCCAGACCGATACCGACCCAGACCACCCAACTACCCCAACCGAAGCTGTCACGCAGCCAAACAGCCAGCAGAATAAAGCCTGCCAGAGGTACTGCTACGGAGAGCCCCAGTTGTGTCAGCCATACCAAAAGCGTCAATTCTTTCAACTTCATACCCCCATTACGGTCTGAATGTTATTATATGACAAACAGGCCGGATATTCAACACGATTTTGAAAATTAATCAAAAAAATTTCTAAAACAGTAAGCACAGTATTATTTGACCAATTACAACATATAGTGCTCCATGCCGCAAAAAAACAGACAATCCTGCGGTTTTGGTTGACTTTACAACGGAAAATGTGTATAATAAACTGGAATAAATGTTTAACAATGGCAGGTAGAACTATGGCTATGAAGAAACAAGAACAATACGGAAACTCCAGCATTTCCATGCTGAAGGATGAGGACCGTGTCCGCAAGCGTCCTGCGGTCATTTTTGGCTCCGACGATCTGGAGGGCTGCAAACACGCGGTGTTTGAGATCCTCAGTAACGCCATCGACGAGGCCAGAGAAGGTCATGGCGACACCATCATCGTCACCCGCTACGAGGATCATTCTTTGGAAGTGGAGGATTTCGGCCGCGGCTGTCCTGTGGACTTTAATGAAAAAGAGCAGCGCTATAACTGGGAACTGGTATTTTGTGAAATGTACGCCGGCGGCAAAATGGATTCCAAGGGCGATAACTATGAGTATTCTCTGGGCCTTAACGGTCTGGGTTCCTGCGCCACCCAGTATGCTTCCGAATTTTTTGACGCCACCATCCATCGGGACGGTTTCCGGTATGATCTCCATTTTGAAAAGGGCAGAAATATCGGCGGCTTGAAGAAAGAACCCACCGATTGGGGTCGCAAGACCGGTTCCCGGTTCCATTGGCGGCCTGATAAGCAGGTGTTTACGGATATCGCGGTTCCTGTGGAATATTTCCGGGATGTGCTGCGCCGCCAGGCTGTGGTCAATAAGGGCATTACCTTCAAATTCCGCAACCAGGTGGGCAAACGCTTTGAAGAGGAAGTGTTCTGCTATGCCGAAGGCATCAAGCAATATGTGGAAGAGCTGACCGGCGACAATGCCTTTACCATGCCTACCTATTGGGAAGCGGAACGCCGGGGCAGGGACGCGGAAAACCGCCCGGAAATGAAACTGAAGATCACTTGCTCCTTCTGCTTCAGCAAGCAGGTCAATCATGTGGAGTACTACCACAATTCTTCCTGGCTGGAATACGGCGGTAGCCCGGACCGGGCAGTGCGCCAGGGTTTTACCGCGGCTTTCGATAAATATTTGCGGGAAAACAACAAGTACGCAAAAAATGAAAATAAGATCATCTACCAGGATGTGCAGGACAGCTTGGTGCTGGTAACTAACTGCTTCTCCACCATCGGCTGCTTTGAAAATCAGACCAAAAAGTCGGTCAATTCCAAATTTACCCAGGAGGCCATGACCGCCTTTTTCAAGGATCAGTTGCAGATCTGGTTCATTGAAAATAAACAGGAAGCGGATAAAGCCGCTGAGCAGGTGCTGATCAATAAGCGGGCCCGGGAATCCGCGGAAAAAACCAAAACCAGTGTAAAAAAGAGTCTATCCGCCAAGGTGGATATTGCCAACCGCGTTCAAAAGTTTGTCGATTGCCGCAGCAAGGATGTAGCGGTCAGGGAACTGTATATCGTGGAGGGCGACTCCGCGTTGGGCTCTGTCAAACTGAGCCGGGATGCGGAGTTCCAGGGCATCATGCCGGTCCGCGGCAAGATACTCAACTGCCTAAAGGCCGACTATAATAAAATATTTGCCAGCCCCATCATTACCGATCTAATGAAGGTTTTGGGCTGCGGCGTGGAAGTACAGGGTAAAAAAGCCAAGGACCTAAGCAGCTTTGATATCGACAATTTGCGCTGGAATAAGGTCGTTATCTGTACCGATGCCGATTACGACGGCTTCCAGATCCGTACACTGATTCTCACAATGATCTATCGCCTTTGTCCTACTCTGATCCGGGATGGCTATGTGTATATTGCCGAGTCGCCGCTGTTTGAGATCACCTGCAAGGACAAGACCTGGTTTGCCTACAGCGAGCCGGAAAAGGCAAAGATCCTGAAGGATCTGGAGGGCCAAAAGGTGAAGATCCAGCGCTCCAAAGGTCTTGGCGAAAACGATCCGGAAATGATGTGGATGACCACCATGAATCCGGAAACCCGCAGATTGATCAAAATCATGCCGGAGGACGCGGAGCGGACTGCCCATTATTTTGATATTCTGCTTGGCGACGCGCTAAACGAACGGAAAAATTTCATCGCGGAAAACGGCGCCAAATACCTGGATTTGGCGGATATTTCTTAAGTGTAATATGTAGGGCGGGCAAAGTCCTGCCTTAGGATGAAAAAGTAAGGAGCCTCTTATGGCAAAGAAGAAAAAGGAACCTGAAAAGAAGCAAAAAGTCAATACCGATGGCATCGTTGGCCTGGTAGGTTCTACCACGGAGCAGGCTATTTCCGAAACCCTGGAACTGAACTATATGCCCTATGCCATGTCGGTTATCGTGTCCCGCGCCATTCCGGAGATTGACGGCTTTAAGCCTTCTCACCGGAAGCTGCTGTACACCATGTATAAAATGGGGCTGCTGACCGGCGGCCGTACCAAATCTGCCAACATTGTGGGTCAGACTATGCGCTTAAACCCCCATGGCGATGCCGCTATTTATGAAACCATGGTCCGCCTGGCCCGGGGCAATGAAACGCTGCTGCACCCCTTTGTGGACTCCAAGGGCAACTTTGGCAAGGTCTACTCCCGTGACATGGCCTATGCCGCTGCCCGATATACCGAGGCCAAGCTGGACGGCATCTGCAGCGAGATCTTTAAAGATATCGACTCCGATACGGTGGATATGGTGGATAACTATGACGCCACCATGAAAGAACCCACCTTGCTGCCCACCACATTCCCCAATGTGCTGGTGTCCGCCAACCAGGGTATTGCTGTCGGTATGGCCTCCAATATTTGCTCGTTCAACTTGAAAGAGGTTTGCGATACCACCATCGCTTTGATGCAGAATCCCGACCATGATATTTTGTCCACATTGCCCGGCCCGGATTTTTCCACAGGCGCGGAGCTGCTGTTTGACGAGATGACCACCCGCGAGATCTACCAAAGCGGCCGTGGCAGCTTCAAGCTCCGTGCAAAATGGGATTATGTGAAAGACGGTAATCTGATTGAGATCACCGAGATTCCTTATTCCACCACTTCCGAAGCCATTATGGATAAGGTGGCAGATCTGATCAAATCCGGAAAGATCAAAGAAATCGCCGATATGCGCGATGAAACCGATCTGGGCGGCTTGAAACTGACCATCGACTTGAAGCGCGGCGTGGATCCGGAAAAGCTGATGCAGAAGCTATACCGCCAGACTCCCTTGCAGGATAATTTCCCCTGTAACTTTAATATTCTCATTGCGGGCATGCCCAGAGTTTTGGGTATCGGTGAGATTTTGGAGGAGTGGGTTGCCTGGCGAACCGATTGTGTCAAACGCCGTATTTTCTTCCAGATCCAGAAAAAGGAAGATCGGCTGCACCTGCTGAAGGGCTTGGAGCGGATCTTGCTGGATATCGACAAGGCCATTCGCATCATCCGGGAAACCGAGCTGGAAAGCGAAGTCATTCCCAATTTGATGATCGGGTTTGGAATTGATGAAATCCAGGCAAACTATGTAGCAGAGATCAAGCTGCGCAATATCAATAAGGAATATATCCTGAAGCAGACCAAAGCCATCGACGAGCTGGAGCGTGAGATCGCTGACCTGCGCGCCACACTCAGCAGCCATAAAAAGCTGCAGAATGTGATTATCAAGGAGCTGCAGGCTGTGTCCGCAAAATACGGACAGACTCGCAAAACTGAGATCATTTACAACATCGACGAGATCGAGCCGGAAGTGGAAGAGGATACAGTGCCCGATTATCCTGTCACCGTCTTTGTGTCCAAGGAAGGCTATTTCAAAAAAATCACAGCCCAATCCCTGCGTATGAGCGGTGAGCAGAAGTTCAAAGAGGGCGATAGTCTGGCTTTCTCTATGGAAGCTTCCAATAAGGGTGAAATTTTGGTATTTACCGATCAGTTCCAGTGCTATAAGGCCCGTATTTCCGATTTTGCTGACGGAAAAGCATCCCTGCTTGGCGATTATCTGCCCCAGAAACTGGGCATGGACCCCGGTGAAAGTGTGGTCCAGGTCATTCTCCCCAGGGATTATAAGGGCAATGTGTTGTTCGTGTTTGAAAACGGAAAGGCTGCCAAGGTGCCCCTTTCCGCCTATGAAACCAAAACCAACCGGAAAAAGCTCACCGGCGCCTACTGCGATAAGAGCCCCTTGAAGGCGGCTATGGCTCTGTATGAGGATATCCAGGTGGCGGTGTATACAACAGACGGACGGTGTGTCATTTTCTCCACTGCCCAAATGATGCCCAAATCCACCCGCAACACCCAGGGTGTGTCGGTGGTTTCGCTGAAGAAAAAGGCCCTTGTTTCCCGCGCGGCCACTGTAGAAGCCAGCGGAATCGTCAATCTCAGCCGCTACCGCACCAGAACCATTCCTGCCGCCGGCGCGATCTTAAAGCCGGAAGATATGGGAGAAAACCAAATTCAATTCGAGGTGTAAGTATGAAACAATTGTGGGACCGCTACGGCTGGATCGTCACCACGGTGGTCGGCAGCGTCATTTTTGGCGCCAGCTACGCGCTGTTTTTTGAACCCTGCCAGTTAAATGCCGGCGGTATTTCCGGTCTTGCGGCTGTGATCGTGAAGCTTTTGCAGCGGTTTGGAGATTTCCCTTTCCTGACCATCGGCACCCTGACCATTTTGATCAACTTGCCCCTTTTTGCCATTGGCGGCGTGAAAATAGGCAAGCGGTTTTTCTTTGGCAGCCTGCTGGGTATGCTTGTCAGCTCCGCGGTGATCGATTATTTCCCATTTTCTTTCCAAGTGGAGCCTTTGATGGGCGCCCTGTACGGCGGCGTTATGGCAGGTCTTGGCGTGGGCATTGTGTTTCTTTCCGGCACTTCCACCGGCGGCGCCGATATTGTGGTCCGTTTGGTGAAGCTGAAGGCCAGAAATATGAACCTGGGTCAGATCGCCATAGCTTTTGACGCCGTGGTCATTGTTTTGACCGGCCTTGTATTTGGCGATGTGTCCAATGCCCTGTATACCGGCGTTTCCGTATTCTTGGTGGGAAAAATGATGGATATGGTGGTCTACGGCTTTGACAATTCCAAGGTTGCCTGGATCATCACCGGGCAGCATGAACGGGTGGTGCAGGATATCAGCGATCAGTTGGGCAGGGGAGCCACCTATGTGTATGCCCAGGGCACCTATTCCCAGACAGATACCAAAGCTATCCTGGTGGCCATTTCTCCCAAGCAGGTGGCGGAACTGAAGGATCTTGTGATCAATGCGGACCCGGATGCTTTTGTCATTATTCAGGAGGCGCACAAGGTTCTTGGCGACGGTTTTTCAAAACATGATAAAGACGGACTTTGATCCATAGACTGAAAGGAGGAACCGCTTGTGAAACGCGTTTGCTGCATATTTCTTGTTGTAATGCTTTGCCTGTGCCTCACCGGTTGCAGTTTATTATCCGGCGGTTCCCACATTTTTGTGGAGCTGCGCAAGCCCGATTCCAATGGAGGCGCCGCCCAAAATGTCAGCGCCGAGAGCTATGAGGAACTCTATGACGCCCTGGTTGCCATGGTGGAAAAGGGTCAGACCCAGCAGATCATCTCCGTGGATCAGTATGACAAGGAGCAACTGGAGGAAGACATGGACGCGGTGGCAGAGGATGTCTGCGCCCAAAATCCCATCGCCGCTTATGCGGTGGATGCCATTTCCTGCACGATCGGCACCAGCGGCGGTATGGAGTCGCTGTCGGTAGAGATCAGCTATGTCCATGATAAGTCTGAGATCCGAAAAATCATTACGGTTGCGGATAATTCCGGCGCCAGAGATGCCATTGCCGAAGCCCTCAATGCTTGTGATGCCGGTGTGGTGCTGCATATCGCTTCTTATGAGGACGCGGATTTCACCCAGATGGTGGAGGATTATGCCTTCACATATCCGGAATATGTGATGGAACAGCCCCAGGTAACCGTTTCGATCTATCCCGAAAGCGGCGACAGCCGGGTGGTGGAAATGAAATTCAGCTACAATACCAGCCGTGAATCTCTGAAAAATATGCAGAACCAGGTTTCACCCATGTTCCGCTCCGCCGTTTTGTATGTCAGCGGTGACGCGGCGGAAGCAGAAAAATTTTCCCAGCTCTATTCTTTCTTGATGGAACGCTATGACTATGTGATCCAGCCTTCCATTACACCGGCTTACAGCCTTTTGCGCCATGGCGTAGGTGATTGCCGGGCGTTTGCCACGGTCTATGCCGCCATGTGCCGCCAGGCCGGGCTGGAGTGCGTTGTGGTGACCGGCACCCGCGCCGGTAGCAGCTGGTATTGGAATATGGTTTCTGTTGACGGTGTGTATTATCATTTGGATTTGTTGGGCAGCAGCGAAGCGGGCGCGTTTTTCATTTCAGGCGATAACCAGGTCCGGGAAAACGGATATCTGTGGGATTTTGATGCCTATCCTGCCTGCCCGGAGGATGTAGTGGAGCCGGGACCGGAAATTCCCGATGAACCTTTTGAAGAAAATAGTGAAAATTAAGGAAAAAGGGTATTGACATTTTGAAAAAAACTGTTATAATACCTCTTGTTCCTGCGGGTGTAGCTCATCCGGTAGAGCGCCACCTTGCCAAGGTGGAGGTAGCGAGTTCGAGCCTCGTCACCCGCTCCATAAAAGAAAAACAGTCACCGAAAGGTGGCTGTTTTTCTTTTATCCAGAGTTAGGATACGAGGCTCGAACATCAGTTGCAACAGTCCGGTGGACTGTTGCTGGCCGGGTAGGGGCCCGGCCACACATCTATTTTCGCCATAGGCGAAAATGCAAACGAGCCTCGTCACCCGCTCCATAAAAGATAACAGCCGCCCAAAGGGCGGCAATTTTTTTATAAATCTTTTTAAAAACCACTTTTCAAAGCCCCCAAAATATTGTAAACTATAGAATGAACGAACATGGGATTGCTCGCATAGAATGCTATGAGGTGGCAGCTATGTTTTGGAATGTTATTTTGGCCTTTTTCGCCGCTGTCGGCGCGCTGTTTTTGATCTGGCTGATCGCTGGCGCTTTCTTGCCCCGTTGCGCGCAATGCAGCGTGGCGGTTTCTTGCCTACCCGGTGAGGAATGGAAATTGCTCCGTCGCTACCGTTGGCTGCGGGAGCTGGGGCTTGTTCGTTGCAAGTTGATTTTGCTGGATTCCACATTATCAGCGGAAGCGCAGGACGAAATTATGCGGCATTATCCTTATGTGAAATTTTCTGAGTCACCCTAGAGAGAGGAAGTGAATCCCATGACGGAACAGGCCCTTGAGATCATCCAGGGTACCATCGCGGCCGTAGTCTATCAAAATTATGACAATGGCTACGCTGTGCTGCGCCTGCAATGCGATAACGGCCAGCATGTCACCGTTGTGGGGACGATTCCTATGCCGGCTGCCGGCGAAGGGCTGATGGTTACTGGCCGCTGGAGCAACCATTCCAGCTACGGTCGCCAGTTTGAAGCGGAATTTTTGGAGCGTGTGCTGCCCCGTACCCGGATGGAGATATTGCGCTACCTTTCCGGCCGCATCATTAAGGGCATCGGCCCCAAAACCGCCGCCCGGATCGTGGATAAGTTCGGCGATCAGACGCTGGATATTATGGAGCGGGAACCCGGCAGGCTTGCGGAGGTTCCCGGAATCTCTCCGTCCAAGGCCCAGGCTATCGGTGAGGAATTTCGCCTTCGGGTGGGTATGCGTCAACTGCTGGAGTTTTTTTCTGCCCATCAGCTTCCCACGGAGTTCGCCATTGCTATGTACAAGCTCTATGGCGATCGCTCCATTGAACTGCTGTACGATGAACCCTATATTTTGATGGAACTGGACGCGCCCTTTGGCGCGGTGGACCGTTTTGCTGTGGATATCGGCGTATCCGGAGATGATCCCCGCCGTGTGGAAGCCGGTATCCTGTTTGAGCTGCGGTATAATCTGACTGCTGGCCACAGCTTCCTGCCCCAGGATAAGCTGGTGGCTGCCACCGCCCAGCTTTTGAGTGTGGAGGAAGATAGCGTCCGTCAGGGAATCGACCGTCTGGTGGAAGCTGAGCGCCTCGTGTCGGACGATCTTTCCGGCATTTCGGTGATTTATTTGCCGGAACTGCATACCGCGGAGTGCTATATCAAGCAGCGCCTGCTGGCGGCTTCCGCATCCCGTTTTCCGTCTGCCGGTAATTTAGACAAGCTTCTGAAAAAAATCCAATCGGATAGTCATCTGGATTATTCTGCCCAGCAGGAGCAGGCCATCCGTCATGCGCTGGATAGTGGCCTGCTGTTGATCACCGGCGGTCCGGGTACAGGTAAAACCACCATTTTGCGTGGCGTTCTGGCGCTGTACCAGCAAATGGGACTCAAATGCGTGCTTGCGGCCCCCACAGGCCGCGCTGCCAAGCGTTTGACAGAGGTAACCGGCGAGGATTCTTCCACCATCCATCGCCTGCTGGAAGCCACCATAGACCCGGCTACCGGTCAAATGGTGTTTGTTCGCAATGAAAATAATCTTCTGAAAGCCGATGCGGTCATTGTGGATGAAATGTCCATGGTGGATGTGCTGCTTTTACATGATCTTCTCCGGGCCGTTCCGGAAAGCGCACGGCTCATTTTTGTTGGCGATCCGGATCAGCTTCCCCCTGTGGGGCCCGGAAGCCCCTTTTCCGATTGCCTGCGCAGCAAGAATCTTCCCGCCGTTCGGCTGACGGAGATTTTTCGCCAGGCCCAGGAAAGCCTGATTGTTATGAATGCCCATCGGGTGAATCAAGGCGAAATGCCCCAGCTTCGGAATGTGAAAAGCGACTTCTTTTTCCTGCGTTGCCAATCGGAAGAAGGTGTGGGCCAGACTATCGAAGGCCTTTGCGCTACCCGCCTTCCTCAAAACATGGGAATCCAGCCCAATGAGATACAGGTGCTGACCCCCACCCGAAAAGGCGGTGTGGGAACCTGGGCGCTGAATCATCGCCTGCAAAATGTCCTTAACCCTGCAGGAAACGGTAAAAAAGAACGCCAGTGGGGCGATTTTACCTTCCGGGAAGGGGACCGGGTTATGCAGATCCGAAATAATTACGATATTTTGTGGAAAAAGACGGACGGAAGCGTCGTCGGCAGCGGCGTATTCAATGGCGACGTGGGCATCATCACCCAGATCGACCCGCAAATGGAACAAATGACAGTTGTGTTCGACGATCGTGTTGTGGACTACGATTTCGCGCAGCTGGGTGAATTGGAGCCGGCCTATGCCATGACTGTTCATAAGAGTCAAGGCAGCGAGTACCGCGCCGTGGTGCTGGCCCTTTGGGGCGGCCCACCCATGCTGCTCAGCCGCAGCGTGCTTTACACAGCCATCACCCGGGCAAGGGAACTGCTGATCATCGTTGGCCGGGAGGAAACCGTTGGCGCCATGACTGAAAACGCTACGAAAAACCGCCGCTATACCGGCTTGAAATTGCGGCTGCAGGGGAAATGTGAATGAAAATGTTTGCTTGGCTGACGGCGCTGCTGTATCCGGAGAAATGCCTGCTTTGCGGAGATATTCTGGAAAAACAGGAAACCGACCTGTGCCGACGATGCCGTTTGGACGCGCCGGAATGTCCTATATCACGCACTAAAATTCCCTTCCTTGACAGTTGGACCGGGCTTTGGTATTATGAAGGGGATGTACGGCGCAGTTTGCTGCGGTACAAATTTCACCGCAGGCAAAACTACGCCCCCGGTTACGGTCGGCTGCTGGCCATGAAGCTGCTGAAAGAGGAACGGTCTGAGTTTGATCTTTTGACCTGGATCCCTATCAGCCAAAAGCGCCGCCGCAAACGGGGCTTTGATCAGGTGGAGCTTTTGGCCCGATATGTGGGCGAAGAATTATCCTTGGAGTCGGTCGCCACGCTGCGAAAGCTGCGGGATAATCAGCCCCAATCCGGCATCACCGGCGACGCGCAGCGCCGCGCCAATGTGCTGGGCGTCTATGAAGTGCTGCCATCGGCGGATGTAAAAGGCAAGCGAATATTGCTTTTGGATGATATTGTTACCACCGGCGCCACCGCCGGAGAAGCGGCCAGAGTACTGCTGACCGCCGGCGCGAAGGAAGTACATCTTGCTGTGATCGCCACAGCAAAACACGATAAAAAACCTAAAAGGTGATGGATATATGCGATTATTTACAAATGATTTAGGCGTGGATCTGGGTACCTCCAATGTTTTGATCTATGTCGATGGCAAGGGCATCGTGGTTCGGGAACCTTCCGTTGTTGCCATGGATAAAAACTCCGGTCGGATCCTCCAGGTGGGCATTGAAGCCAGAAATATGCTGGGCAGAACACCGGGTAATGTGGTGGCTATGCATCCGTTGAAGGACGGCGTTATCTCCGACCATGTAATGACGGTGAAAATGCTGCAGCACCTGTTCCGCAAGGCCGGCACCAAGGCTCTGTTCAACCCTAAACCCCGTGTGGTTATTTGCGTTCCCAGCGGCGTTACCGAGGTGCAGGAACGAACTGTGATCAACGCGGCGATCGAAGCCGGCGCCCGCCGTGTTTATCTGATCGAGGAGCCTTTGGCAGCAGCCATGGGTGCTAATCTGGATATCCAGGGCCCCAACGGTCACATGATCGTCGATATTGGCGGTGGTACCACGGATATCGCCGTGCTGACCATGAACGGCGTGGCCGTATCTTCTTCTCTAAAGGTTGCCGGCAACAGTTTTGACGAAGCGATCGCCCGTTATGTCCGCCGGGAGTACGGCGTGGTCATCGGCCGCGGCATGGCGGAGGATGTTAAGATCAAAATCGGCTGTGTGGACAGACGGCCGGAGGAAACCACTATGGTTGTCCATGGGCGCGACTCTAAAACCGGTATGCCCCGGGATCTGCAGCTGACCTCTACGGAGATCTACGCCGTGCTGCAGCGTCTCGCCAGACAGATCGCTGACGAAGTGGGCTCCGTTTTGGAAGAAGCCTCGCCGGAACTGGTCAGCGATATTGCCGCTAACGGCATTACTTTGACCGGCGGTGGCGGCCAGCTTTACGGCATGGCCAGATTGATCGCTAAGCGAACCGGTATCGAATGTCAGTTAGCGGACGATCCGGACTCCTGCGTGGCCTACGGCTGCGGCAAGAGCCTGCTCTGGATCAACCATATGTCCGAAGGCCCCATCAATATTGCCAAACGCCGCGCCATGCGGCAGTAATAAGAAAAATCCGCCCTTGGGCGGATTTTCTTATTCTACCTGGTGGCAGGGGATTTCCGTTTGGGAACACCCTGTGGGACAAAACTGATGGGTCGGGAAGGGAATCCGGCTGAACATTTCGCAGGGATCCTCGGCGCTTCCGGCGGTATCGGCGCACTCTTTGGTGGGAATGCAGGGATCCAACACCTGAATAACAAACTGGGCATCCCGCTCCAGACGGATAATGGAAAATTGCCCCAAGGTGACCAGCAGCCGCCGTTGGTCGCCATTGATCACCAGCTCTTCGTCAAACATGGCGGTGACTTCCGCGCCGATTTGCGGCACCACTTCTCCACAGGCGCATTCGCAGTTTTCCGTTACTTTCGAGCTGAGCACCATGGGGTCCAGCACTTCCACAACTGCCGTTGGCCGGTTCACATGATAGCTGGTAGGCCCATCTGCGCCATGCATCCGGGTTTCGGATGTAAATACATGGGCGCGGCTGTCCTCGCCGCAGAGTACTACCCGTTTGGAGAATACCGCAAGGCCGGTCAGCGTGCAGGGCCGATTCGAGGATACCACAGCATCCGCCAAAATGCGATAGAAGAAGGTGACATCCACGCAGTAGTGGTTCCGGTCAAAAGCCACCGGCTCCACTTCGATGCAGGCGTGGATCAGATCGGCGCACCGAACCCGGACGCTGGCGGCGCTGTTGAGCAGATTCTGAGAACTGCAGGTCAAATAGACACGCAGATCCTCAATGCAATCCTTATCCCGGCAGGCGTCGGTGATCTTTCTGGTGTTTATGGACATGACACGCTCGGAATTGAGAAAATCCCGTGGCGTGACATCCTGGTTGCGTTCAGACATGGCATTAACCTCCTATATGGAACTAAGCAAAGTGCTTATAGGACAGTTTATGCAAAAATTAGCAGAAAGTGCAAAAGAAAAGCCTGTCGCGCGACAGGCTTTTGCAGGCTTACCAGCTGAAGCGGTAAATGGTTTCGCTGTGATATTTTTTTCCGGCCTTTACAATGGGCTGGGGCCACTGGGGGTGATTGACCGAATCGGGGTAGAACTGGGTTTCCAGGCAAACGCCACTTCCCTTACCATAGTATACGCCGTCTTTGCCCACCGTGTCCGTAAAATTGGCTGTGTAAAGCTGAACGCCGGGGCAATCGGTAATCACATACATGGTCCGGCCGGTAGACGGATCCCGCAGCGTTGCGGCAGGATTGCAGAATACCTCGAAATTGTGGTCGTAGCCGCCCTGCAGCTTCAGCGCGTCGTAATCTTGCGCGATGTCCCGGCCCAGGGGCTTGGGCAGACGGAAATCCATGGGTGTACCGTCCACAGGACGCAGCTCGCCGGTGGGGATGTTGGCCGCGTCATCGGGATTGAAGAACCGGGCAGGCATGGAAAGAATCTGCTCCATTGCCTTTTCGGGGTGGCTGTGACCTGCCAAATTAAAATAGGAGTGATTGGTCAAATTAAATATGGTGTCCCGGTCTGCTACGCCGGCATAGGTGATGCGGATACTGTCCTGCGATAGGGTGTAGGTCACTTCCAAGGTGGCATTACCGGGCATACCCTGGTCGCCATGGGGGCTTTCTAACCGCAGAGCGATGGCATTTTCGCTGTGGCTTACAACCTGCCAGAGCCGGCGGTCATAGCCGTCGGGGCCGCTGTGGAGATTGTTGGGGCCTTCGTTGGCAGGCATCGCACAGGTCTTGCCGCCCAGCACAAAGCAGGCGTTGCGGACTCGGTTGGAATTGCGGCCGATGGTAGCGCCCAGGTAAGCGGATCCCCCCAGATACCCATCGGGATTGTCATATCCCAAAACGACGTCCTCTGCTTTTCCGCTGTCGTCGGGCACAAAAAGGTTGACCAGCGTGGCACCCAGGTCAGATACGCAGGCGGTGAGCTGACCGCAAGATATTGTGTAAAGATATGCTGTCCGCCCATCGGGCATTGCGCCAAAAATCTTTTTCATTCCGTTGTTCTCCTTCTAAAAAATCGGGATTTTCACACAAATACATTTTTCGCACTATGGGGAATTATACTACATTCGTTGCCGGTTTTCAATGAATTATTTCTTCATTTCAGAAAATTTCAAAGAAGTTCACCGAAAAAGGGCCCTGTATCTTGGCTTGTCAATAATGCACAAAAGGTTGCACAAAAATTTTTTACAATATTTTGTATTTTCCTCTTGCAAAATACACAATATGTTGTATAATAGTTCATGCTAACGAAAATGGAACGTATGGCATTGAAGGAGGACATACAATGAAAATTATTAAACGAAACGGTTCAGAAGTCGTATTTGACATCGAAAAGATCACAATGGCCGTCACCAAGGCCAACGAAGCCACGGACGAAAAAGTCCGCATGACCCCCCTGCAGATCCAGCGTATTTCCGAGCGTGTCAGCATCGCTTGCGAGGAAATGGGCCGCAGCCCCTCCGTGGAGGAGATCCAGGACCTGGTAGAAAAGGCCATCATGGCCCATGGCGCTTTTGAGGTGGCTAAGGAGTACATTACTTACCGCTACACCCGCAGCCTGGCCCGTCAGTCTAACACCACCGACGATCGCATTTTGACCCTCATTGAGTCCAATAATGAGGAAGTCAAGCAGGAAAATGCCAACAAAAACCCCACCATCAACGCTGTCCAGCGCGACTATATGGCCGGCGAAGTCAGTAAGGACATTACCCGCCGCATCCTGCTTCCCAAGGAAGTGGTGGATGCCCACGAGGCCGGTATTATCCATTTCCATGACTCCGACTATTATGCCCAGCATATGCATAACTGTGACCTGGTGAACCTGGAGGATATCCTGCAGAACGGTACCGTTATTTTCGGCACCCTCATCGAAAAGCCCCATTCCTTCTCCACCGCCTGCAATATCGCCACCCAGATCATTGCCCAGGTGGCATCCAACCAGTACGGCGGCCAGTCTATTTCTCTGACCCATCTGGCTCCCTTTGTCCAGATCAGCCGTGAGAAGATCCGCAAGACCGTGGAAAGAGAGCTGGAAATGCTGGGCGTTCAGGCTCCGGAAGAAAAGATCCATGCCATCGTGGAAGAACGGCTCCGTGATGAAGTCCGCCGCGGTGTTCAGACCATCCAGTACCAGGTCGTCACTTTGATGACCACCAACGGTCAGGCTCCCTTCATCACCGTCTTCATGTATCTGAACGAAGCCCGTAACGAGCAGGAAAAGCAGGATCTTGCCATGATCATCGAGGAAACCCTGCGTCAGCGTTATGAGGGCGTGAAGAACGAAAAGGGCGTGTGGATCACCCCTGCGTTCCCCAAGCTGATCTACGTTTTGGAAGAGGACAATGTCCGGGAAGGCACCAAGTATTGGGAGCTGACCAAGCTGGCTGCCCAGTGTACTGCCAAGCGGATGGTTCCCGACTTTATTTCCGAGAAGAAGATGCTGGAGCTGAAGGGCGATGTCTATGTTTGCATGGGCTGCCGCTCCTTCCTGACCCCTGACCGCTTCACCGAAACCGGCGTGGGCAATATCGCCAATGCCGGCAACTATGAAGAGGGCAAGCATAAGTATTACGGCCGTTTTAACCAGGGTGTTGTCACCATTAACCTGCCCGATATTGCCCTGTCCTCTGAGCGGGATGTGGATAAGTTCTGGAAGATCTTCCACGAGCGTATGGAGCTGTGCCATAAGGCTCTGCTGTGCCGTCATGAGCGCCTGAAGGGCACTCTGTCCGATGCCGCGCCCATTCTGTGGCAGTATGGCGCTCTGGCAAGACTCGATAAGGGTGAGCCCATCGATAAGCTGCTCTACGGCGGTTATTCCACCATTAGTTTGGGCTATGCCGGCCTTTATGAGTGTGTCAAGTACATGACGGGTAAGTCCCACACTGACCCCGAGGCAACGCCCTTCGCCCTTGAGATCATGGACGCTTTGAACAATGCCTGCAAGGGCTGGAAGGCGGAGCACAATATTGACTTCTCTCTGTACGGCACGCCTCTGGAATCCACCACTTATAAGTTTGCCAAGAGCCTGCAGAACCGCTTCGGCATTATCCCCGGTGTTACGGATAAGAATTATATCACCAATTCTTACCATGTCCATGTTACTGAGGAGATCGATGCCTTTACCAAGCTTGGCTTTGAGGCCCAGTTCCAGCACCTTTCTCCCGGCGGCGCCATCAGCTATGTGGAAGTGCCCAATATGCAGCAGAATATTGACGCGGTTCTGGAGCTGATGCAGTTCATTTATGACAACATCATCTACGCCGAGCTGAACACTAAGTCCGACTTCTGCCAGTGCTGTGGCTATGATGGCGAAATTCAGATCGCGGAAGATGACGGCAAGCTGATTTGGACTTGCCCCCAGTGCGGCAATACCGACCAGAGCAAGATGAATGTGGCTCGCCGTACCTGCGGCTACATCGGCACCCAGTTCTGGAACCAGGGCCGTACCCAGGAAATTAAGGACCGCGTGCTGCATTTGTAATGAAATCGACAGGGAGATAACTGCATGAAATCACTGGAAATTGTATCGGTTATTTGTACATTGTTAATGCTCTTATCCGGCGGTGTACTATGGCTGGTTTTCAAAAAGTATCCGTCTGCGAATTTTGCAAATGCAGCGGGCAAGGAAAAATGGTTGAAAGTGGTTTTGGGAATTATTTTCCTTATCGCTGGTTTACTTTCTTTTGTATTGGATATTGTAAACCTTTTTGCATAAAAAACCGAGCGGCTCATCCGAGCCGCTCGATTTTTTGTGAGGGAAATTGTTGTTTACACGATGACCGACGCACAAATGGCAATGCACTGTCATTGCGAGGAGCGAAACGACGTGGCAATCTCCTGGTACTATCCATCGACCTGCGGTGCGCCACAAAGCATCGTACCGGGAGATTCCCACGGCCCCTGCGGGGCCTCGGAATGACATGGTAGTGGTTACCCAGGTGTATCACCTTTACTGCAGTAAACAACAATTTATCGTTTATAGTACACCCTGTAGTTTTCTTCCGCAATGGGACTTTCCGGCTGATCGGCAAACAGTCCGTACAAGGCGGTCGCTCTCCGTTCAATTTCCTGGTAGGGATGCCGGGTGTCGGTGCCGATATTGACGAAGAAACCGCTGTCCCGTACCTGGCTCAATATTTCCCGTCCGGTGTCGTTAAAGGCCAGCACCCGACAGTAGGGAGCAGGGAAGGCCATAATCTCTGCCGTCAGCTCAAGGAACGCGCACAGGATCATCCGGTCGATCCGTGTGCGGGTGTAGCGTTTGGATTTGGTTTCCGCAATGATTTCTTCTAAAGTAGTACATTTCCGGCTGGCGTGCATCAGTTTTCTCCAAAGACCCTCAGAGCCATAGGGGAGGGCTTCAAACTCTGCGTCCGTCATAGTGTGAAGACGGGCGAGAATTGCCTTTTCGCCATACTCGATGGTGTGGACGCGTGCAACTTCCTGCTCAAAAAACGCAGGTTTTGGAACGAAATCAGCCCATTTTTGCCCGTTTTGGATCAAAATCCGCAGGGCCGTAGCGGAGGGATTTTCGTCGTCTGCCGTCGAATCGTGGTAGCTACCGACCCTGTGAATGGGTAGGGGAGTCAGCGGCGAATTTTGCGACAGGATCGCTTTGCAGTATTCCACAGCCAGAATATTGTTGGGGGTCTCCACGATGTTCTTATCCACGCCCAACATGGCCAAGGCCTCGGCACGGGCGGCAGGAAAGCTGAGTCCCTTGTCCAACTGCAGTCGCAGCTTTTCGGAAAAATCCTGGGTCAGTAATGTCTTTGCGGTGTTCATCAGCGTTGTTTCATCAGCGGTTTCCGCGCCAAAGCACAGAAAGTCGCAGAGCCTCGACAGAATTTCCACACCGCCGCCGGCAAATCCCTCTGCGGATGACAGGGCGTACTGTACCGGTAACTCCAGCACCAAGTCGGCGCCACACGCCACAGCGGCGCTCGCACGCGCCATTTTATTAAAGATGGCGGGATGGCCCCGCTGTACAAAATTTCCGCTCATCAGGCAAACAACGCTGTGCCCCTGGGCCCGCAAATAGTCGATTTGTTTCTGATGTCCCTTATGGAAAGGGTTGTATTCACAGATAATACCGGTAATTGACAAAAAAATCCCACCTTTTCGGAAAAAATTACAAAACAGGGGTTGAGAAATTTCAAGAAATCGTTTATACTGTTATAGTTATCATAGCACAAAAATGTAATTTTGAAAATATTAATTTTAGGAGGAACGATTCCAATGAACATTCTTGTTATCAATGCCGGCTCTTCCAGCCTGAAGTATCAGCTGATGAACCCCGAGACCGGCGACGTTGCAGCTAAGGGCCTGTGCGAGCGTATCGGCATCGACGGCCGTCTGACCCATAAGGTTGATGATCGCAAGATCGAGAAGGAAATCCCTATGCCCACCCACGGCGAAGCCATCGCTGCCGTTATGGAAGCTCTGCTGGACGCTGAGCACGGTGTCATCAAGTCCGTCAAGGAAATCGACGCTGTCGGTCACCGCGTTCTGCACGGCGGCATGAAGTTCTCCGATTCCTGCATCATCAACGATACCGTCATTGCTACCATCGAAGAGTGCACCCCCCTGGGCCCCCTGCACATCCCCGCTAACCTGCTGGGCATTCGCGCCTGCCAGGAGAAGATGCCCGGCACTCCCAATGTGGCTGTGTTCGACACCGCTTTCCACATGACCATGCCCGCTAAGGCATACCGCTACGCCATCCCCACCAAGTATTTTGAAGAAGCTGATGTCCGCCGTTATGGCTTCCACGGCACCTCTCACAAGTATGTGGCTCTGCGTACTGCCGAATTGGTCGGCAAGACCGAATTCAAGATGGTCAACTGCCACCTGGGTAACGGCTCCTCCATGGCCGCTATCCTCAATGGCAAGTGCCAGGATACCACTATGGGCCTGACTCCTCTGGCTGGTGTGCCCATGGGCACCCGCTGCGGCGACATCGACGGCGGCGTCATCCAGTTCCTGTGCAATAAGTATGGCTACAGTGTTGACGAGTGCCTGAACATCCTGAACAAGAAGTCCGGTGTTCTGGGCATGAGCGGTGTTTCCTCCGACTTCCGTGACCTGCAAGACGGCGCCAAGAAGGGTAACATGGATTGCCAGCTGGCTCTGGACAAGTTCGCTTACGAAGTGGCCAAGTATATCGGCGCCTACGCCGCTGCTCTGAACGGCATCGACGAGATCACCTTCACCGCCGGTGTAGGCGAGAACGGTATCTCCAACCGTGCCGCTATCTGTGAATACCTGGGCTACCTGGGCGTCAAGATCGACCCCGAGAAGAACAACGTTCGTGGTAAGGAAGCTCTGATCTCCACCCCCGATTCCAAGGTGCAGGTTTGGGTCGTTCCCACCAACGAAGAGCTGATGATCGCTCGCGACACCGCTGAGCTGGTTAAGGCTGCTCAGTAATTTTTCCAAAGCGAGAGCCGCCGCAATTGGCGGCGACTCTTTTTAAAAAGGAGAATACAATATGACCAATGTCATTGATCGTTTTTTGAAATATGTGTCCTTTGACACCCAATCCAATGAGGACAGCGCAACCTGTCCTTCTACGGACAAGCAAAAGGTCCTGGGCGCTGCCCTGGTGGAAGAAATGCTGGCGCTGGGTATTACGGATGCTCACATGGATGCCGACGGCTACATTTACGGCACCGTTCCCGGTGACCCCAGCCTGCCCACCATTGGCCTGATCGCCCATATGGACACCGCGCCCGATTGCTCCGGCGCCAATGTGAAGACCAGAATTGTCGAATACACCGGCGAGGATATTTGCCTGAACGAAGAACAGGGCATCTATCTGAAGGAATCTGAGTATCCCGGCCTTGCCATGCACCACGGTAAGCATCTGATCGTCACCGATGGCACTACACTGCTGGGCGCTGACGATAAGGCCGGCGTAGCGGAAATCATGTCCGCCGCAGAGTTCCTGCTGACCACCAAAATGAACCATGCCACCCTGAAGATCGGCTTTACCCCCGACGAGGAGATCGGCCGTGGCGCTGACCGCTTTGATGTGGCGAAATTTGCCGCGGATTATGCCTATACTGTAGATGGTGGCACCATCGGCGAGCTGGAATATGAGAATTTCAACGCTGCCGGCGCTACCGTGGAATTTATTGGCCGCAATATCCATCCCGGCTCTGCAAAAAATCAGATGGTGAATTCTCAGTATATCGCCATGGAATTCCAGAGTCTGCTGCCTGCGGCACAGAAGCCGGAGTATACCGAAAACTACGAGGGCTTTATCCACCTGGCCGGTATGGAAGGCGAAGTGGAGAAAACCACATTGTGGTATATCGTCCGTGACCATGATATGGCAAAATTCCTGGAGAAGAAGGTTGTTATGGAGGCTGCTGCCGCGTTCCTCAACGCCAAGTATGGTGAAGCTACTGTGAAGCTTAACCTGAAGGACAGCTACTTCAATATGAAGGAAAAGATCGAACCCTGTATGTTTATTGTGGAGCGCGCTAAGAAGGCCATGGAAGCCGTTGGTATTGCGCCTGTCACCGTGCCTATCCGCGGCGGCACCGATGGCGCGCGCCTGAGTTTTATGGGTCTGCCTTGTCCCAACCTGTGCACCGGCGGCGCCAATTATCACAGCCGCTTTGAATATGTGCCCGTTGAGGATATGGAACGCATTACCCAAATGTTGGTGCAGTTGCTGACTAACGTGGGCGACTAAAATATAGGTTGAGCATATTATCAACTGCCGGTTGCGACTTCGCGGCCGGCAGTTCAACGTTTTGTTTCTTGACTGTGGGCAATTCTACGCATATAATTGCTGCGTGAAAGGAAGTGATTGGAATGCATAAGCGATTGTGGAATAAGGATTTTATACTGATGCTGCAGGGAAACGCGGTCAGCGCCATCGGTGATTTACTTTACGGCGTGGCCATTGGCTACTGGGTATATGAAAAGACCGGCTCCAATGCGCTGATGGGCATTATGTCCTCTATTACAATGTTTGTCAGCATGTTTCTGTCGCCGTTCACCGGCAGCATTATCGACAAGTGCAACCGAAAATGGATCATTGTAGGCATGGACGCCCTGCGCGGCTTGATCATGCTGGTTGTGGGCGCGCTGGCCTTTACGGATGCGTTGAGCGTGCCCGCGGTGTTGATAACGGCCTGCCTGGCGGCGCTATGTTCGGTGTTTTTCTCGCCTGCTGTCAGCACACTGATGATCGACATCATTCCGCGGAATGACATGGTTCGGGGACAATCCATTCACTCCGGTACGGTTTCTTTGATCAATTTGGTGGGCAAGGCTTTCAGCGGCGTTCTGGTGACATTTTTTGGCGTGCCGGCGGTCATTGTGATCAACGGCGTTAGCTATTTGATATCCGCCTTTACAGAAATGTTTATTCATGTCCCAAGAACTGTGGGGCAGGGCGAAAAGGTGACGGTGGCGGGTGTATTAAAGGATTTTGCGGTTGCGGTGAAACGGATCATTGCTGATCCCTTCTTGAAGCTGTTTGTACCTGCCCTATTGATTTTGAATTTGCTGGGGGCGGGTCCTTTTACGCTGGCGTTGCCGTTCTGCGTGGAAAAGGGATTTTCGCTGGATATGTACGGCTATTTTATGTCCGTGCATACGGCGGCTTCGGTATTGTGTGTCCTGCTGTTTGGTATAGTGAAATTTACTCCCCGGGTTCGCTACTGGATCATGGCTGTTGGCTTCGTTTTATCCTCAGTATGCTACATAGTTGTGTATTCGTCCACAGATTTTCTCTTTATGTGCGTGTTTTTGTTTTTCGGTGCGATGCTTAACGCGGCGGGCAATACTGTATTCAGCGCTTCTTTGATGCTGGCGCTGCCGGAGGAAAACAGGGGCGCTATTCTGGGTTTCGTCGGCGCGGCAAGCACCGGCGGCTGCGCTTTGTCCTCGGTCATTTTTGGATTGCTTTGCGACGTGTTTCCTATGGTTACTGTGTTTATTTGCGCAACTGTCCTTTCTGTCGGGCCGACACTTTACTATTTTTTACATAAACAGACGAAACAATTTGTTTTGGAGCATTAAAAAACTCCCGGAATTCCGGGAGTTTTTTATGTCAGAAATTACTCTTCAAAGTCGGCCTCAGCAGCGACAACATCTTCCTCAGCCAGCTCTTCCACCAGCGCTTCGGGCTCTTCGCACTCGCAACACTCGTGCTCGCAGCATTCGCATTCGCACTCGTCGCAGTCGCCGTCGCAATCGCACTCATCGCAGTCGCACTCGCAGGGGCACTTGCCCAGCAGACGCTTGGCCCAGGCGACAATCTTATCACCGTAGGTGGCGATGACATACACAATACCGGCAACAGCGGCCAGGGCGGCCAGGATCTTCAAAATGACAGCAGCGATTTTCATAAAATCGTCCTCCTAATAAAATATTCCACATTCAGTATAACCAATCATAGGGGAAAATGCAAGTAAGATTTCTTCGGTTTTGAAAAAATTTACAAATATCCGTACATGCCCCGGATGCTGACTTCGCCGGAGGTGACAGTTTCGGTAGTTCCGTCGGGGTATTCAACTTTTAGGCCGCCGTTTTCGTCTACGCCGATGGCCTTTCCGTGACCAATATACTCACCACGGACCACCGAGATTTCCGAGCCTAGGGTAACACAGTTTTCAGTAAAGGCTTCCATGATTTCTTTCTTTTCAGTCAACAGAGTGTTGCGCATGATGTGAAGCTGCTCAATCAGCGCCGCAACCAATGGGGGCGTATCTTGATAGTTAATAGCCAGGGAGCAGGCGATATCCCGGATCTCGTCGGGAAAGTCCGAGCGCTTTTGGCAACAATTGATTCCGATTCCGATTACCACCCAATCTACTTTGCCGGTGTGGGAATTGACGGATAACTCTGTAAGGATTCCGCCTAACTTCCGTTTTCCAATGACCAAATCGTTGGTCCATTTAATGCCAACATTCGGGTTATGGATAGCCCTGACCGCAGCAACGCCTGCAGCGCAGGTCAGGTGCATCAGCTCCTCCGGCAGACAATCGGGCCGGAGGATGAGGCTAAGGTAAATTCCCATGCCGGCAGGGGATGAAAAACTGCGGCCCATACGGCCGCGGCCGCCGGTTTGCTGGTCCGCGATGATGACGGTGCCCTCCGGAGCACCTTGCGCGGCCAGTTTTTTTGCGTAGGTATTGGTGGAGTCAATGGTGTCAAAGTAATGTATTTTGTCTGCCCAGAGATGGTTTGGAAGATGGGCAAGGATTTTTGATAACATATTATTGTCCTTTTGTTTTTTTATTATAGTATCATGCGGAAACAGTAATGGCAAGATAAATGAAATAGTCACCGGCACCCGATGGATGCCGGTGATGAGTGGTTAGGGAATGTCCTGCACAACTTCCTCGGGAGGATTGTCCAGCACTTCGGGATGGGCCAGCAGGCGCTTATAGTACTTGAAGAAAGTGGCGTAGTAGAAGCCGTCGCAGATACGCTCGTCAAGAACAAACTTAATATCTACGTATTTCTTCTGCACAACGCTGCCGTCCTCCTGCAGTTCCAGCGCCTTGCGCTTCATGCCAAACGCGCCAAAGCAGGGCAGGTTGCCAAAGTCATACAGATGGTGGTAGATGGGCGGGATGCCGAGAGAACCCATGGAGGTGAAGAACAGGCTTCCGTGGAAGGGACTCAGCTCGGTCAGGAAGCCGGGCAGGCCGCCGAAATAGTCCAGCAGCTTTAAAAGCCATACGACAAATTTCAGCACGATGCTGGGAATCAAATTCAATGCCATGATCAGACTATCCAGGCTGGAGTCCAGCTCTTTGGTCGCTTTCACACTTTCCACGGCAGCGTTCAGCTTGTGATAGACGTCGATAGCGGTGTCATGGGGATTCAGGTGGACCTTAATGGAAGTGTCGGGGGAGTCAACGGTCATTTCTTTTTTGATGACCATGCAGTACTGAATGTCTTCGCCACGGGAATAGACCTTCTGACCGTTGATGAAGCGGTTCAGCTGGGGATATCTGGCGACGCCACGGACATAGGCGGCCAACAGCACATGGGTAATGCCGAAGTCGGTGTAGCCTTCCCGGCGCTTCTGGCGAATGTAGCGTTCAATGTGGGTGACCTCAATGGAGTCTTCAAAGAGGTTGGAGCAGGTATTGCGCTCTACCTGAAAGTAGGCGGTGATCTGCGCCATGGGAGCCAGGGTGCGGATCTTGCGGCCATCTTTGCGGTCGCCCCAGGTGGGGTGATACTTGCCGTCGCTATGTACGCGAATGCCGAAGGTCATGAGGAAGCAGCCGGCAAACAGCAGATACTCCGGCAGCAACAGATTGATGGGGCCGATGCCGATAGCCATCAACCATCCTTGTTGAGAAAGTTGATTGTGCACATATCCGATAGCGGCAAGCGGCAGAAGCAGAAGCAGCGTCAGCAGCCAGGGGAAGCGAATGCGGCCATCAGCGATGACGGTATAAAGGGCGCAGTAGAAAATGATGCAAGTGTAGTACATACCCAGCAGGAAAGGATTACCGCCAATGATCAGGTGGGGCTGAATGGCGAAATACAGGCCCATGAGCCACACGGGAATGGCAGTTTTATAAAACATTTCCTTGCCGTTGATCAAAGCGATGAGCACATAAAGCAAGGTGGCTGCTACAGGCAGAACGATTTGGCTCCACACTTCAAGTGAATCCCATGCCCCTTTCACGCAGGGAATCACAATGCGGGCCACTGCCGAGCCGACCAGGCACAGTGCCATCAGCCATGTCAGCGCGTTTTTACGGCTGACATACAAATGAATCTTCTTTTCCATACACATATAGTCTACCACAGCATTGTTGATTTGGCAAGAAAAAAGTGGAATTCTGACGAAACTGTAACCGAATCATACATCTTGAAAAAAGTTTTTGCTGTAAAGAAAAAATACTTGACAAGCTGCTGTTTGTGTGCTATACTACCGCAGGTATCAAGGCAAAAGCCTTGACAGGAGGTTTTCATGAGCGCAATTGATTTGATTCTGCTGTATGATTATTACGGTGATTTGCTGACCGATCGACAGAAAGAATGCTTCGAGATGCGCTATTATCAGGACCTGTCCCTGGGCGAGATCGGCGAGGAACTGGGAATCAGCCGCCAGGGTGTCCATGATAACCTGAGCCGCGCGGAAGCGCTGCTGCGGGATATGGAGGCGAAGACCGGCTGCGCGCAGCGGGATCAGGCCTGCCGCAAAGCGGCAAGCGCTATCCTGGACGCGGCAAAGACACTGCAACAGAATTCCGATCCTGTTGTTTCGTCCCTTGCAGAGCGCATTGTGGCTGCTGCGCAAGGATTAGAGGAGTAACCTATGGCATTTGAAGGCTTAACTGAAAAGATTTCTGCCACCTTCAAAAAGCTTCGTGGCAAGGGCCGACTGAAAGAGGCCGATGTGAAGGAGGCTATGCGTGAGATCCGCATGGCGTTGCTGGAGGCGGATGTCAGTTACAAAGTGGTTAAGGACTTTACCAAGTCCGTTACCGAGCGGTGCGTCGGCGCCGATGTGCTGGAGGCATTGTCCCCGGCCCAGATGATCGTCAAGATCGTCAATGAGGAGCTTACCAAGCTGATGGGCTCCGACCAAAAGCATATTACCATCAATCCCAACGGCCCCACGGTTGTGATGCTGGTGGGTTTGCAGGGCGCCGGTAAGACAACCAACGGTTCCAAACTTGCCGGTCTTATGAAGCGGCAGGGCAGAAACCCCTTGCTGGTGGCCTGCGATATTTACCGTCCCGCTGCCATTACACAGTTGCAGGTCTGCGGCGAAAAGCTGGGCATTCCTGTGTTTGAAAAAGGAACCCAAAATCCCATCCAGACCGCCAAAGAGGCGGTGCAGTACGCTCGGCAGCACGGCCATGACATGGTATTTTTGGATACTGCCGGTCGACTCCATGTGGATGAGCAGCTGATGGAGGAACTGAAGAACATTAAGGCAACGGTGAAGCCCGATGAGATCATGCTGGTGGTTGACGCCATGATCGGTCAGGACGCTGTGAACGCGGCCCAAAGCTTTAATGAATGGCTGGATATCGACTCTGTCATGCTTTCCAAGCTGGACGGCGACGCAAGAGGCGGCGCGGCCCTGTCCATCCGGGCGGTGACCGGTAAGCCTGTGAAGTTTGCCGGTATCGGCGAAAAGCTGGAGGATATTGAGGCGTTCCATCCGGACCGGATGGCTTCCCGTATTCTTGGCATGGGCGATATGCTGACCCTCATTGAAAAGGCCGAAAAGGCATACGATGCCAAAAAAGCCGCTGAGATGGAGGAAAAGCTTCGCTCCAACAAGTTTACCCTGCAGGATTTCTACGACCAGATGGTGCAGATGAAGGGCATGGGCTCCATGCAGGAGATCCTGGCCCAGCTGCCCGGTGGCGGCAATATGAAGAATCTGCAGGTGGATGAAAAACAGCTGGCCCGTACCGAGGCCATCATTCTGTCCATGACCCCAAAGGAACGGGAAAATCCCAACATCATCGGCGCCAGCAGAAAGCGCCGTATTGCGGCAGGCTGCGGCATGAAGGTGGAAGATGTGAACCGGCTTTTGAAGTCTTTTGAGCAGATGCAGAAGATGATCAAGCAGTTCTCCGGTCCCGGCGCGGGTAAGAAAATGAAGCGTATGCGCGGCTTCGGCGGCATGGGCGGCTTCCCCGGTTTCTAAACCCTTTTGTTCGTTATAAGCGAATCGCTTTACGATATAGAAATTCAATGTTTATTTTTCAAAATTTTATGGAGGTGAATTCTCAATGGTTAAGATCAGACTGAGAAGAATGGGTGCAAAGAAGGCTCCTTACTACCGTATTGTTGTTGCTGACGCTCGTTCTCCCCGTGACGGCCGCTGCATCGAGGAAATCGGCACTTACAATCCCCTGACCGAGCCCGCTACCGTTACTGTTGATGTCGAGAAGGCTCAGACCTGGATCAAGAACGGCGCACAGCCCACTGACACCGTTCGTGGTCTGCTGAAGAAGGCTGGCGTGCTGTAATCCCCAATAAGGAGATAACGCGCAATGAAGGAACTTTTGCTGTATATGGCAAAGAATTTGGTGGACAACCCCGACGCCGTTTCCGTTACGGAAATTGAAGACGAAGAGGGTAAGATCCTGGAGCTGCGTGTCGCCGAAAATGACATGGGCAAGGTGATTGGCCGTCAGGGCCGGATCGCCAAGGAGATCCGTACCATCATCAAAACCGTTGCCCAGCGCACCGGTGAAAAAGTCACGGTGGAAATCGTGGATTAAACGATCATGCGTGGCATTTTTGCCACGCATTTTTCGTTTTTACAAACAGGAATGTCATCGCGAACCAGTGACCGATGTCACTGGTGTGGCGATCCCCCGGACATTCTGGAACCCTTGGGGGATTGCCACGCCGGCATTCGCCGGCTCGCAATGATACTTTATGGGAGGGTATCTATGAAACTCCAATTTATTAAGGCTGGTGAGATCGTCACCACCCATGGCGTCCGGGGAGAAGTGAAAGTCCTTTGCTGGCTGGATGATCCCCAGATGCTGTGTGAATTTGATCGCTGCCGCATCAGCGGAAAAGAATATACGATGGAACAGGTTCGGGTGCAGAAAACCTGCAATCTGGTGAAGCTTTCCGGAATTGACACCATGGAAGCCGCGCAGCTGATGCGCGGCAAGGTGATCGAACTGTTCCGGGAGGATATTGACGATGAAGTGATCTTCGCCGATGAGCTGAAGGGTGTGGAAGTGTTTTCTGGTGGTGTTTGCATTGGCAAGGTCACCGATGTGCTGGATTATCCCGGAAACTCCGTGTATGTGGTCAGCGGCGAGCATGAATATATGATCCCGGCAGTTAGCGCCTTTGTTCTGTCTACGGATTTGGCCACCAACCGCATGGAAGTGCGGCTCATTGAGGGTATGAGAAGCGATGAGAATTGATATTCTGACGCTGTTTCCGGAAACCTTGGGAGATGTACTGAGTGAAAGCATCCTGGGCAGAGCCCAGGAGCGGGGCTATATTCACATCGACACCCACCAGATCCGGGATTACACCGCAAACAAGCAGAATCAGACCGATGACTATCCCTATGGCGGCGGTCGGGGGGCTGTGATGACGGCGGATCCTCTGTATCGGGCCTGGGAGGCAGTCTGTGATGAAGCCGGCGGCCCGGTGCATACGATTTATATGTCTCCCTGCGGCCATACCTTCCAGCAGGCGGATGCCATCCGGCTGAGTAAAATGGAGAATATTATCATCGTCTGCGGTCACTATGAGGGCATTGACCAGCGCTTTATTGACGAGTGCGTGGACGAGGAAATTTCCCTGGGTGACTTTGTGCTGACCGGCGGTGAGATCGCTGCCATGGCGGTGACGGATGCGGTATGCCGCATGGTGCCCGGTGTTCTGGCAGATGCGGAGTGCTTTGAGGACGAGAGCCATTTCAATGGTCTTTTGGAATATCCCCAGTATACCCGCCCCGCTGTGTGGCACGGCAGGGAAGTGCCGGAGATTTTGCTTTCCGGCAACCATGAAAAGGTGCGTCAGTGGCGCAGAAAGCAGTCCCTGCGCCGCACCAGGGCCCGCAGACCGGATATGTATGCCCAATTGGACCTTTCCAGCAAGCAGGACAAAAAACTGCTGAAGGAAATGGAAGCAGAGGATATCGAAAATGGATCTGAAGCTTGAGAAAGTGACAGCGGAAAATTGGCGCACAGCTGCCTTTTTGACCACTGACCCCGAAAGAAAGAGTCCTCTGGACGAGCAATGGATCGCCAACAATGCCTTTTCTTTGCTGCAGTGCTGCTATGATAAGGATTGGGATTGCCGCATCCTGATGGATGGTGAAACGGCTGTGGGATTTGTATTCTATGGCTATGACCGGGACACGGATCACTATCTGCTGTGCCGTTATATGATGGATGTGGAGCACCAGCATAAGGGCTACGGCAAGGCATTTTTACCCATGGTTGTGGATCTGATCCGAAACCAGTACGATTGCCGGGATGTTTATACATCGGTACATGATGACAATGCTCACGCATTGCATCTGTATACCAGCTTTGGATTCCAGCGAACAGAGGAAATGGACGCCGACGAGCGGTTCTATGTTCTGCCCGGTTGATATAGCAAATTACACCCACCGTTTCTTCGGTGGGTGTTGCTTTTTTCTTGTAAATTGAGTAAAATGATGGAAAGATAAATTGTTGTTTACACTGAGATGATGCGCCGCATCCTTGGCCCCCTCGTTTTGAGGGGGCTGGGAAAAATCGGCGCTTCGGGGCCGCTTTTTGTCGGGGGGGGTTTCTCAATGTCGGTACAAAACTCCCCCCGTCAGCCCTTTGGGCTAACACCTCCCTCAAAACGAGGGAGGCAAGGCGGCTGCGCCGCTAATGCCGTAAACAACAATTTAGCTTATCACATAAATACACCAACAAGGGGCGGCGGGATGCCGCCCCTCGGGCTACGGTTTTGAATTAGTCAACGGTTTCGTAGTCCGCATCCACCACGTCATCGCCGGGCTGCTGATAGCCGCCCTCGGCGCCGCCCTGGGGATTGGCCTGCTGGTACAGTTTCTCGGAAACCTTGTAGAAGGCCTGCTGCACAGCGTCGGTAGCTGCCTTGATTGCGGCCACATCATTGCCCTTGTTGACTTCCTTCAGGTTGTCAACAGCGGCCTGGATCTCGCTCTTTTCAGCCTCGCTGATCTTGTCGCCCAGCTCGTTCAGGGTCTTTTCGGTCTGGTAGATCACGTGCTCGGCGTTGTTGTGGGTGTCCACCTCTTCCTTGCGGGCCTTGTCCTCGGCAGCGTACTGCTCAGCCTCGCGGACAGCCTTGTCGATGTCTTCCTTGCTGAGGTTGGTGGAAGCGGTGATGGAGATGTTGGCCTCCTTGCCGGTGCCCAGGTCCTTAGCGGAAACCTTTACGATGCCGTTGGCATCGATGTCGAAGGTAACTTCGATCTGAGGTACGCCACGGGGAGCGGGAGCGATGCCGCCCAGCTGGAAGCGGCCCAG
>JAZOAD010000051.1:0-9094 GCA_045595225.1 Faecousia sp. | reverse complement strand
CTTGTCCATAGCCTCACGAGCCTGGGGAATGTTGATCTGGTTGTTGTTCTTGGAACTCATAATCATTTCTCTCCTTTTGTCGTTCTTCGGAAATTTCGACAATTTCCGAAGAAACCGTCTTTCTTTCCGCAAGCATAGTTTGACCCACCAAGCTTTTTTCATGTGTGGAGCATTGCGGAAGAAGCGGAAAGGTTTGCCAAAGATTAATCATTACAGCAAAAGTTACAGCATATCCATTCCTTTCCGCAAAATTAAAACGCCTTTCCGAGTGGGAAAGGCGTTTTTTGAAGCGACGGCGAAGAAAAGCGTGAACGCTGTCTGCGGCACAAGTAGCAATACTTAAGCGTCAACGGAGAAAACATATCCGGATGAAGCCGGAAACAAACAGTTTATGAAAAAAGGCATCATTCCGGATGCCTTTGATCAATTGCGTTTCCTTCTGATTATGTTACAGGATGACAAATTCCTCCACAGCCACTAACTTTACAGCATCCAACTGAGAGATCCGGTCCTCCGATGATTCGAATCGGGCAGCCATGGGAGAGTCCACATGGATTCTGGCATTTCTCCGGATGGGCGTGATGTACAGGGTCAGTTTTTCTGTTTGCAGATCCTCGGACCAGGGATCGATCCGCGTGACCCAGGTGGCGCCGTTGCAGAAATGGTCTGCGATCAACTGGCCGTTCAGGAACAGATTGCCGATGTCGCCAGCATAATCCACATGGAGCTCCACGCGTTTGTGGCCGGGCAGCTTTTCTGCCGGCAGTGCCAGCGCATACCGGCTGGAGCCTACAGCGGTGACCTCTACCGGCAGAGAAGTTGCGGGGCGGGTCAAGGTGTAGCCGTTGAAGATATCTTGCTGGGTGGGTGTTCCGTGGCAGTTTTTCAGGACATCGTCAGGGTATGCTGTGACGGTAACAGCTGGCTCTGGGGATTCGATGCGGAGCGTCTTGCCGTCCCACAGCAATGTGCCATCGCTGAGGAAGGCGTAGTCTTTACCGTTGATGGTCACCTTGCTGAAGCGTAAACTGTCCCGCCGGGTCAGCGTTACGATCCGTACCTGGCCGGCGCCGGTGGTCAGCACAAAACTGCCGGTCCGGCTGTCAGGCCTGCAGATCCATTCGCCGTTTTCAAGCCGGGCAGGACACCCCTGCACATTGCGGACAGTATTCGCATCGAAGCGATATACCGGCTTCATGCCCTCCGGCATGAAGAAGAAGGCGCAGGGCATTTCTGCCTGCATCGTTGTTATGGGCTGGGTGGTGGCGGCATTGAGCATGGCGCCGAACAGCTCCAGATGGAAAGGAAGGATCGCGTTTTCGCCGCTGGCCAGGCTGATCTCATCCATGACAAGATCGCCGCCCGGAAGATGAAGGGTGATACTTTCGTCGTTCACAGCCGGCTTGTGGGCATGATCCTGATAATTGTTCAGGAACAGGAAACCGGACTGGCCTTCCACGCGCACTGCAAAGCGAAGCGGCGCCAGGTCTTCCGGATTCAAGCCGATCATGTGGGGCGGCAGAACTGTTCTGGTGTTTGCCAGTTGCTGCGTGAAGCTGGTGCAGAAAGCATTCAATAGTTTCAGTCGGAAGTAACTTTCCCGGGGTTGCCCGTTTTCACTGATGACGGCCTGGAAATCATAGGAGCGCTTGGGGGTATAAAACTCATGGAGATAGGGCGTTTTCTCGCCCAGCGGGTTGGTTCCGCCCCGGTACATGAAATAGCCTAACAGATTGCAACCGGAAGCCAGCTTCGTATTGGCCAGAGCATCCACGCTGGCGCAATCGATCACAAAGCGATAGCGGTAGCTGTTGAACATGCCGCCCATCATCTCACAGCAGGCATAGGGCATGGACTCCTTGGGATAAGTGGGATCGAAATTGTATACCACGGCAACGGCATCATTGTGGTTGTCCTGGTAGAGGAATTCCCGGGTCAGGGGGTGGGTGCCGTTCTGGTCATTGAAAACCCATGGCCAATAGCCGTAGCCGCCCCACAGGGGCAGCATCTCATCCGCCGGTGCCATGGCACCGCCCCAGCCGGTGCAGGTATAGAAGGGGGTGCGGATACCCTCCTCCTGGGCGATCTGCTTCAGAAGACGCATATGCTCCTCGCCGCCGTTGCCGCCGGTGACCCACTCCTGGCTGATGCCGGTGGTCATTTCCCAAGGCGCGCCGGCGTGCATATATTCATTTTCGATCTGAGCGGCAATGATGGGGCCACCTTGACTGTAATACAGACCGTCGAACTGGGTGTGCAGCTGCCGGAACAGCTGGCGGACACAGTCCAGATACCCTGCATCGTTGCTGCGGACCTCAAAGGGCATACCGTACAGCCAGTCCGGCAGGCCGCCGTTGCGCATTTCGCCGTGGCAGAAAGGTCCAATGCGCACAATGGCCTGCAGGTCGTGCTTTTGGCACAGCTCCAGGAATTTGCGGATGTTCCGGTTGCCGTCAAAGCGGAATCGGCCCCGCACTTCCTCGTGCACATTCCAGAAAATATAGGAGGCGATGATGTTCAAACCACCCATTTTTGCCTTGAGGATGGTATCCTCCCATTCCTCCTCGCGCACCCGACAATACTGGATCTCGCCACTGATGCCAAAGAAGGGGACAGTATCTTTTGTCATGTAATAGTTGGTAAAGCCCAGCGCTTCGCCGTTGGGGCCGGTACCCCGGAATTTGTCGCCTAAGGGATAGATCCGCTTGGGCTCTACACGGGTAAGGTCAATACTGTAAGCCATAAGCACCTCCTGTGGGATGGTTTTTCATTCTAATTATACAGACTCAGCAGAAAAATGTAAATCCGTTTCTTTGACCAAAAATGATGCAACTGTGACAAAATCGCTGCCTCAAAACGGTCCAGTTGTGGTTACTTTTCCGAAAAATGGCTGCGTAACGGGAAGAAAATGTCACAATTGTGTTACTATTTCACAAGTAGATACCATGACAAAACAAGTAAGATGATGTATAATGATAAAAAACAAAAGTCTACAGGAGGGAGCACATATGAAGACCAGCATCAGCGAAAAGGCCAGAGTTGGTGTTATGTCGGTTGGACATCGGGAATACTGGGAATGGAACCAGTTTCCGGGCATGCGGGAAAGTCTGATCGCAATGGGACGGGAGATCGCGGATTGTATTGCGGAAACGAGCGTGGAAGTGTTTTTCGAGTTCGTCGACAACCGGGAAGCTTCCTACGAAGCCGGCCTACGAATGAAAGAGAAGAACATCGACCTGCTGTTTTTGCACATCACTACCTACGCTGCCTCGGGCCGTTGGGTGCAGGGTGCGTTGGCTGCGGGCTGCCCCATCGTGGTGGTGGGCTCTCAAAGATGGAAGGATACTTCCGGCACCAGAGATATCAATGCGGATGAAGCCAACGGTGTTGGTGGCCCCTGCGGCTTCCCGGAGGCGTATCATGCGCTGATGCGGGTGGGCAAGAAGCCAGCCGGGCTGGTATTCGGGATCCATATAGATGATCGGTTCCGTCGGGATCTGCATGAGTGGGCCAGGGCTGCCAACGCGGTCCATGCCTTCAAGGGCGTAGCCTTCGGCTTTATGGGGCATACCTACGAAGGCATGCTGGATATGAATTTCGATCCCACCGCCATCACCAGGGTGGTCGGCTCCCATGTGAAAATGGTGGAGATGTGTGAATTGGTGGAGTATGTGCAAGCTTGCACCGATGAGGAGATCGCCGCCAAGATCGCCGAGATCAAGGAACATTTTGATCTGATGCCGCCCAGCTACGAGCGGATGACGGTGCCGATCCGGGACGAAGATGTGGCCTGGTCTGCCCAGGTGGCAGTAGGCCTGGACAAGCTGGTGGAGAAAAATAACCTGTCCGGCCTGGGCTATTACTACTGCGGTGAAAACGACAGCATCTATGAAAGGACCGCGGCCAATCTGATCATTGGCAATTCTTTGATGACCACCAAGGGTATCTCCATGGCCGGCGAGGCGGATATGAAGACTTGCCTGGCCATGTATCTGACCAGCGCCCTGGGCTGCGGCGGCTCTTTTGCGGAGCTGTGTTTTATGGCATTTGACTATAACCATATTGCGGTGGGCCATGACGGCCCCCATGATATCCGCATCAGCCAAGGCAAACCCATGATCCGGGGATTGGGCTTCATGCACGGAAAGAAGGGCCACGGGATCTCGGTGGAGTTTCCGCTGAAGTACGGCCCCATCTCGATGGTGGCGCTGACCCAGGACGAGCATGCCAATTTCAAGCTGGTATATGCCCACGGGCAGTCTGTGGAAGGGTGGCTTGCAAAGCAGGGCAACTCTGTGACCCGGGCGGATTTTGGCATGGACATTCGTGACTTTATCTGCAAATGGGTGGAGGCCGGCGTGACCCATCATGCGGCTCTGGCCATCGGGCATTGCGGTGGTATGGTAGAGAAATTCGGTAAGCTTATGGGGATTCCTGTGGAGAAAATTTGCTAAGGAGGAGAAAATATGTTGGACATTTTGAATCGAATCCAGATTTCCGAGCCGGAGCTGGTGAAGACGGACGCACAGCTGGGAGAATACACCCTGGATGGCTCCTTTGTGCCACTGCGGCAGCCGGACGGCACCTATCGCTTTTTCAATACCAGCTACTCCGAAAAGCCCAATTTCCACAAGTTCATCGGTACCCCCGAGGACATCTTCCAAAAATCGGAGCTTTATGAAATGGATTACAACGGATATTGCTGCGCGGAGGCCTCCGGTGTGTGGATCATGAGCGCCTACAAGTATGATGACGGTATGCTGGTGGGCTTTTGCCACAGAGAGCTGCTCCATCACACAGACCCCGCTTTCGGCAACAATTTCTTCATCGGCCTGGCAGTATCCCATGATGGCGGAGACAGCTGGAAATACATCGGTGACATCGTTTCCAATGTCCTCAACGGCGGCACCTTCAAGGCCAATATGGGCGGCGTACCGTTGCTGGTCAAGGATGGATACTTTTATATTTATTTCAATGATTGCGACATCGATATGGTCTGCCGGGTATCCGCAGCCCGGATGAAGATCGATGAAACAAAGGCATGCCTTCTGGAACAGAAGCTTCCGAAGGTGCATAAGTATACCGGCAGCGGTATTTGGAAAACGGATCCTATGAAATGCGCCGGCTCCAGCATCCTGCCGGATGTGGGTTTCCTGCCGGACAGCCATGCCAAAGGCGTCTACTGCAAAGCGCTGGATCGGTATCTGCTGACCATGCAGACCAACAGCCAGGCCCGGCTACTCCTGTTTATTTCCAAGGATTGCCAGCATTTTGATGAGCATATGATTCTGGATGTGGCAGAAGAAGGCGTACAGATGCAGCCCTATTCCTTCTTCATATCCACCGACGGCGATTGCTCCGATGATATGAATGTAGTCGGCAGTGAATTTTACATTTATTATCCGCGGAAGGGAACGCGGATCCGTGATCCCAAGGAATATGGTGACTATGGCTATGATGACCTGTACCGGCGAAAAGTGACGATTCGATGATCGGGCGCGGCAACGCAAATGGAGTGAAACGATATGGGAATTATAAATGACGATCTGCACCGAATACTGGACCCTTTTATACCTCTGACATTGATGGGTGAGGGGATGCTGGAGCGTATCGTGGAAGATCCGAACCAGCCTTTGCTGGAACGCAGCGAGAAGGGATACGGCATTGAGGCGCTGGATACATATGACACCAAAACCTCCTTTTTGGATATCTGCAGGCAGGGAAAAGCCATTGGTGCCAGGCGGTTGGATGCGGCCTATGACTTTTTCTTTGGCGGAGATATGAGAGAGAACTATCCCGACAGCCCGCTGACGGTGAAGGCTTACAAAATCATCCATGATCTGGCCAAAGAGCATGGCATGGGCTTTGGCGCCAGTGTGGTGTCGCCCCTGGATACCGGCGGTGGATATGTAAAGACCCATGAGAATAAAGGTCAAACCATGCAGTTTCAAGAAGGCATCATCCGGGAGGACGGCTCCTATGAGACGGTTATGGATTTCCAGCTGCAGTGGACCAACAACAAGGGACCGGCGAAGCTTTCCATGAAAGAGGTGAAGGTATTTGCCTTTGATGAGGAAAGGATCCCCGGAACGCCCTATTACTACGTCAACGAGCATGAGATCCTGGATATTTCAGCCTCGGCCCAGTATCACATAGACAAGGAAAGCTTCCGCACATCCCGGGATGGATATGGACATGGGGATATCCGGATCAGCGGAAAGACGAATAGTAAAAAAACACGCTTCCTGGCAGTGGTGGTCTATAACACATTGGAGATCGACTATTTCGCAGAGGATGCACTGGCCTATATGAAGTCGATCCTGGATCTGCACAAACAGGCCGGAATCACCTATGAGGGCATCTACTCAGATGAGATGCATATCCAGTTCGACTGGGACACCAGAGAGCATTGGGCAGAAACGGAAGTCACGACACGCTATATGACGGACTCCATGGCCAGGGCCTATGCCGATCTTTTTGGGACGCAATACCGGGATTTTGCAAAGTATCTGGTGTATTTTACCTATATGCACCATGATTTTCTGGGGGGTGAAGAGGGAAAACTGCCGGCGCAGCATGTGTTCGGAAAGACAAGGAAAGAGATTGTCAGAACCTTCTTGTTCCGCAAACAGTATTTTGACTTGCTGCACCACAGAGTTGTGGAGCTTTGCACCCGCACAAAGGAATATGCCCAGGAACTGTTCGGCCATAAAATGCAGGCCACCGGCCATTCCACCTGGCAGGAATCCCCCACCACGGATTCTTTCAAAGCCACCAAGGCAGGGGAGGAGATCTCCCGTTACGACTATACCGATGCCTTTGCCTGGTCTGCCGCTCAGCGGGAAAATATCTCTGCCTGCAATGACCATTTCCGGTGGAATGACTACTTTTGGGCGGTGGGAACCGATATACCGGAAGGGGGATTCCTGGATCGGAATTACTATGGCGCTGCCTTTACCTCCGGTTTGGCGGTTTTGAATCCGGCAGAATTTGCCTACTACTGCATCTGGGGCGCACCGGATCAGGTGAAAGAGCGGCTGGTGGAAGTAGGGCAGACCTACGGTCACTATACCGGATACTGTAAGAGCTATGAGCCCGGCCATAATCTGCTTCAGGGTTGCACTGCCAGAATTTCCGATGTGCTTGCGGTGTGTCCCATGGATTTGAATTATCTGGAAGAGCGGTTTGGTAACTGGATGGTCCAGTACGGCTATGCGGATTACATCACGGAAGGAAAGCTGCTGGAATATGCCCGGGAACCGGATTCGCCGCTGCTGCAGGTCAAGGGCAGATCTTACCGGGGGCTGGTGGTGTTTTTCTCGCCATTGATGTCGGCCGAGGCGCTGTCGTTGATCCACAGATATGTCAAGAAGGGCGGAAAGGTCATCTGGTGCAGCATGCCTGCGCTTCGGATGGAGGCGGCTGGCCTGTGGCGTGACATTTTCGGTATTGACCGGCTCTGCTTTGACAAATTTGGCATTCCGGCCGGGGGAGGGAAAGTCCACTTCGGCGGCCTGGAGACCGTTGGGGAGATGACAATCCTGACTGACCTATTCCCGGATCACATATATCCTGTGAAAGCGGCAGATGCTGCGGTTGCGGCAATGTTGGCAGAACAGGTCGTGGGTACTGTAAAGGAATATCCGGGTGGCGGGAAGGCGGTCTATTTGGGATTCCGGGTCCGGGATGACCAATCCTGCTCCACAGGAGAAGATGTGAACACGCTGTTCTCGGTGCTGCGGGAGTTGGGTTTCTACGAAGAAATGGGCCCTGAAGCATCTTCCCGGCCTGCTGAACAACGCTATCTTTATAACCGCTTCCCCAACGGGACCATCAGCCTTTGCAATCATTTCCGCACATTCCGGGAAATGGGGTGGCCCTGGGGATTCTACCGGGATGAGGAAAAAGACGATGCCTTTATGCAGGATGTGACGCTTCCGCCCCATAACATCGACCTGCAGCAGGCGGAAATTTGCGGACACTGGATCACCTGTCAATGTGAGGGCATTGTGAGCTATCGCTATGATTCCGAAGCGGGATTACAGGGCTTTGCAGCGAGAAATACCTGCGGTATCTGCGTTGACGGAAAAGACTATCGGTTTACCCAGTCCCCGGCAGACCTGGTCTGGGGAAAGCTGGACGGACGGCTGCTGGATGATGACTGCCGCAGCGCATATCTGCTCAAATGTAACAAGGCAGGAAGGCTGACGCTTCCTTTCGATGCCACCGGAATGGAGCTGGCACTATGCGAAAACTATATGCTGCGTCCCGTGGCGGCCTATCCCTACAAAGTGGAAAATGGCTTGACGGTGGTGGAGCTGGATGCATCTGCAGCAGGTAGCTGGATGGTTTTTTATTCCAACAGACCGGGGATTTGATTGCGGGCAAAAAACAGCCCGCTCCGCAGCATACGCTTCAGAACAGGCTGTTTTTGTATTGTGATTAGACGAACAGCGGGCACCCCATCCGCTTGAATTGCTCGATCTTCCGGTCGATGAGTGCCGGATCGACCTTCAGCTCCTGAGCCAGGCACTCCCGGCAGAGGATCCTGCTTCCATCGCGGCCCAGCAACCGCAAGGAAATACCGATCTCGTTGGTGCTGAGTTTTTTGGCGCATTTGAGGCAGTTGTCCATGGGGATCCTCCCTTTGAAAGGCTGTTACTTACTGTAGTATAACAGTTTCATCCATTGTTTTCAAGTGCTTTCTATGGAAGGTCTAAAACACAATTGTCATAAAAATACTTATTTTTGATATTTCTGCACAAAAATACCTTGAATATTCTAAAAAAATTTGCTAATATACACATAGCAACCACTATTTTATAGAAAAGGGGTCTGTAATATTATGGTCGTACTTACACCGCCGCTTGGCTGGAACACATGGAATACCTTTGGTTTCGATATCAATGAAGAACTGGTGCTGGAATCTGCCAAGATTATGATCTCCTCTGGCCTGCGGGATGCCGGCTATGAATATTTGGTGCTGGATGACGGCTGGCAGATGCCCCAGCGAGATGAAAACGGTAGATTGGTGGCAAATCCGGAGAAATTCCCCCGGGGTATCAAGGCACTGGCGGACGATCTGCACGCCATG
>JAZOAD010000050.1:0-36616 GCA_045595225.1 Faecousia sp. | reverse complement strand
CTGGGCGTAGTATTCCTCTGTCCGAGGGCTGGGGACAGGATCGGAAGGGGGATTTTTCAAAATATCCCGGCAGACGATGCTTCCGTTTTTCTCCCGGAATTTACCTGCCAGTTCCTGCACCAGGGCATAATGCTCCTTTTTTACAGTACCCACATCTTCCACATAGCCGTAAAGCAGGCCTGTTATCAGCAGCATACCGCTGACCGCGCCGCAAACCTCCCGCATCCGGCCCATGCCGCCGCCAAAGCTGGAAGAGAGCTTCGCGGTTCGTTTTTCATCCAGACCCATCAAATCGGAAAATGCCATGGCTACCGCCTGGGCGCAGTTGTAACCTTCTACAAATAATTCTGCCGCATGTTCTGCTCTGGTCATAAAACTACCTCCAATAGTTTTTTGTTTATTGTAGCATATGAAAATGAAAAATGCAAATTTTCGTTTATCGTTCTCTCAATTTAGGAATTAGAAATGAGGAATTAGGAATGATTATGTTCCAAAAGAAGGTATATGGTGCAAAATGGTCAAATTCCTAATTCGCGCAGCGCTAAACTGCAATTTGACACAGTGGCCGATTTTATGATATAATATTTTCAGGAGGGGATGCGTAGTGCCAAAAATCACTGCTGGCTTCTTGACAGTGTTGGCTGTCCTGATTTGCTATGGCTGCATCCGGGAATTCCGTGAGCGGAAGATGGATGATCGGGGCAATGCGGTCTATTTATCCCGGGATATGCTTTGGGCCGGCATCATTTGCGGTTTGTTTTTTCTGGTCATCTGCTGGGTTGTGGCAGTACTGGATGGAAGCATTGGCATTATGCTTTGTTTTGCGGCGTTTGTAATACTGGGCTTGGGTTTGATGCTTGGTTGGAAAAACTGCTGTATTTTCTATGATCACAATGGTTTTACCATCCGCAATTTCTTTGGCAGGCAGCGCAATTATTCCTACGGCCAATTAACAGGTTACCGGTTTAGCCGGGGCGCGGGAAGTATGAAGCTCTATGTTGGCAGAAAGACCATAGCACTGGATGATTGGGACACCATTGCTGCAAGGGAATTTTTGCAGGAAGCCAGGCATGGCTATGCCCGCTGCGGCGGTGGAAAGGCGTTGCCCAATATCTGGAATGAAAAACGGAAGCAGCAGAATAAGACGGGAAAAGGCAGCTTTTCAGCTCATGTCCATAACCCCGGCGAATTCTTAGCGATTTTTATCATTCTCATAGTATTCTTTGTGGGGATGGGTATTTTTTGCGGTTTTATGGTATGGGAACCTGTTAACCAGTCGGAATGTCAGCAAATGACGATTTGCTTTTCCGGCTGGAGAATCAAGGATAATCGCCTCGTTCTGCTTTCGGATGCGTATGAAGAACCCTTTGAGATCAGCGGTTATGAAAAGCATCTGCACAGCTTTGAAGAAGTGACGGGAAAGTGTGACGGAAGGACGCAATTTGATGTCTGGGTGAAGCATTATGACCCGGATGATAGCGATCCGTACTACAATATCTACCAGATGTCCGCTGGCGGTGTAACATACCGAACATTTGCCGATTCCACAAATGCCAAACGGGGGCAACTGCCGATTGTGCTGTATGCGTTTGGCGGTTTACTGGTGTTGGTTCTGGCCTTTTCTTGGCTGACCTACAAAATTGGCTGCAATCCGCATAAATATCCGAAATGGGTGGTGTATGCCTTTTTCAAAAGGGATGCGATATCATTTTGAGGAGAATATTATGTCAAAAATCATTGTCAGCGCCTGCTTGTTGGGCGAAAACTGCAAATACTCCGGAGGCAACAATTATGATCCCAAAGTTATGGAATTTATCCAGGGCAGGGAAGTGATCCCCGTTTGCCCGGAGGTGCTGGCCGACCTGGGCATTCCCCGTACCCCTATGGAAATCGTTAATGGCGTCCTTGTGGACAAAAACGGCAATGTTCCCGATGAAAAAGTCCGTAAGGCTGTCGCTCAAATTTTAGAGCAGCTGAAAACGGAAGATGTGGAATGTGTAATTTTGAAATCCCGCAGCCCTACCTGCGGCGTTCATCATATTTATGACGGTACCTTTACCGGCACCGTCATCGAAGGCTCCGGCGTGCTGGCGCAGGCCTTGATCAGCGCCGGTTATACAGTTATGGATAATGAAGATTTGGAGGAACAAAAAATGCGTGAATATGAACTTTGTATCGAAGCCATGAACCCCTGCGGCGGCAGTCAGTATGCCCGCCGGGAAATTTTGGAAGTGGAAACTGATGATCCGGTGGCCTATGTCCGTCAGCATGCCATGTTCCCCATTTTGGATGTGGCGGAGTGTGAGGATATGATCATCGTCACCACCGGCGACGGCCATGGCTACATCACCCGCTATTCTTTCACCGGATAAGGAGAAATCCATGAAAATTATCATCGTCCGCCATGCGGACCCGGATTATTCTGTGGATTCTCTGACCCCTACCGGATGGGAAGAGGCAGCCTTGCTGGCTGATCGTCTATGTAAATTGGATGTGAAAGAATTTTATGTGTCGCCCCTGGGCAGAGCCCGGGATACCGCTTCGCTGACATTAAAAAAGCTGGGCCGGGAAGCCCAGGTTTGTGAATGGTTACGGGAATTTTGGCCGCCGATCCAGCGGCCTGACCGGGAAAGCCTGTCCATTTGCTGGGACTGGCTGCCTGCCGACTGGACAAAGGAACCTGCTTTCTTTGATCACCGTCGCTGGACGGAGCCTGCCGTGATGGAAGGCGTGGCGGAGGCTGCTAAAGAGGTGTTCAACGGCCTGGATACTATTCTGGCGAAGAACGGCTATGTCCGGGAAGGGGAGAACTACCGGGTGGAGCGGCCTAATGAGGATGCTGTCCTCTTTTTCTGCCATTTTGGCCTGGAATGCGTGCTGCTGAGTCATTTATTGCATATTTCGCCCATGGTGCTGTGGCACGGAACCTGCGCCGCGCCGTCTTCTGTGACGGTTTTGACCACGGAGGAACGCCGAAAGGGGATCGCCGCTTTCCGTATGAACAGCTTCGGCGATACATCCCATTTATATGTGGCGGACCGGGAACCCTCTTTCTCCGCCCGGTTCTGCGAAACTTATGATAACATGGCCCAGCGCCATGACTAACTTCTTTTGATTTCACCAAAGATAAGCCTACTAGGGCACTTCTATAAACTTATTTTTGACTGGTTGACCAAAGATTTTGGCTCAAATGAAAGTTTGGAAAACGCAGGAATACTTTGTGTATTTCAAGTTTTTCAAACTGCACAGTTGGGGCAAAAGATCGGACATCCGGCAAAAATCAGTTTATAGAGGTGCCCCAAATAAAAAGTAATGACCCTTGACTGCGAACCTTCCGGTTTCTTTCAGCCAAGGGTCATTACTCTTCACTCTTATTATCTAACATCATTGGTTAACCTCTCTTTCTACGGATTGACATACCTTCCATTTCAAATCAAGCCGTTGCACTTTCTCTTTGCTGCATATTCTTTCGGCAGCTTCCCGTCAGTGGGATGATCTTTTGTGTCGTCGATTTTTCCTTTCAGGTTTGCCTTGACAGCAGGCACCGGTTCCATTGATTGGCTCGTCTTTTTGTAACATACTACTTTCTGCTTACACAACTTACTCAAACAATTTTGCCCAGTTTTTTGGTTTGCTGGTTTCGCTCTATTTGGCCAACCTTCAACCGCTTTACCTGTGTGCGAATAGGGGATTACTTGTTAGTACATTGGTATCACCCTTTCTGACTATATAGTAGCAGACGGCTGCCCGTTTTGCAAGATGGGGTATTTCACAAAATAGCAACTATGTTTTTGTGCAAACTACAAAAATACACAACAGACGGACAAAGAGGGGTTGACAATTTTGAAGTCGCTGTGATATGATACAAAAAATCGGTGCCTTCCGATGCTGCCGTTATTGTAGCTTTTCGCCAAATTCTGCCAGCTTTTGAGCTGGCTTTTTTGTTTGTCAAAAAAGAGGAAAATGGTTGCAATATTTCTATATTTTGTTATAATTTTGAGTAGAATGCCATTTTGTGGCTTTCTCCCCCAAATATTGAAAAAAGGAAGGAAATCCATGAAGAAAATCATTCTGACACTGCTGGTTTTGTGCATGGTGATCAGCATGTTTGCCGGTTGCGGCAACGGCGATACCACCGGCTCCACCGGATCTACCGGAAGCACGGCTCCCAGCACAAGCTCCAAGCCCACGGAAGGCACCGAGCCTACCGAACCTACCGATCCCACCGATCCCAGCGAACCCAGCGAACCCGAGGATCCCTGGGCTGACTACGAGATCATCACCATTGCTGAAGCAATCGCGATTTGCCAGCAGACCGGTGAGACCCAGACCACAGAAAAGTACTACATTCGCGGTACAGTCAGCGAGGTTTGGAACGAAACCTACGGCAATCTGAACATCACCGATGGCGCCGACACCATCAAGATCTACGGCACTTTCTCTGCTGACGGCTCTACCCGTTACGATGCGATGGATACGAAGCCCACTGTTGGCGACGAAGTGTTGCTCTACGGCGCGCTGGTCAACTACAAGGGAAATACCCCTGAAATGGTGGATGCCTGGATCATCGACTTTATTGGTGACGAAGGCCCCTCCGAGCCTGCCCAGATGCCTGAATTCGACTCCACTCTGACCATTGCCCAGCTGTTGGCGCTGCCTTTGAGCGAAGGTCAGATCACGGAGGGCCGTTACTATGTTACCGCAACCATCGAGTCTGTCACCAAGCCCCAGTACGGCGCAATGATCATCACCGATGAGACCGGCTCTATTTCTGTTTACGGTTCCTATTCTGCCGACGGCTCCACTTCCTACGAGAAGATGGAAGAAAAGCCCTATAAGGGCGACAAGGTTCTGCTGTATGTCAATGTGCAGAATTATTACGGCACTATCGAAATTGAGAATGCCCGGATCATTTCCTGGGAAACCGGTGCGGCTGATTTCAACGAGGCCGACTACACCGAAATGACTATCGCGGAAGCCCGCGCTGCAGCTAAGGGCACCAAAGTGAAGGTTACCGGCGTTGTTGCCCGCGTTACCTTCGCCAACGGCTATGTTCCCAGCGGCGTGATCCTGGTGGATGGCACCAACTCCATTTATGTTTACGACCGTGACCTGGCCGGCCGCGTCAGCATCGGCAACCAGATCACCGTCTTGGCTGAAAAGACCTACTGGATCCTGGAAGACGAAACCAACAATGCCAATAAATTTGGCTACCAGGGCTGCAATCAGTTGGAAAATGCCCACCTGCTGAGCAATGACAACGGCAGCCATGACTTTGATAAGTCCTGGATTCCCACTTCCACCGTTAAGGAAGTGATGGATACCCCTGCTTCCACCGATATTACCACCACGATCTTCAAGGTGACTGCCCTGATCAAGCGCCAGGATGGCAACGGCTTTGTCAACTACTATATCGATGACCTGGACGGCATTACCGGCTCTTACAGCTACTCCCAGTGCAATGGCGGTGATTTCGCCTGGCTGGATGAGTTTGACGGCAAGATCTGCACCGTGTATCTGATGGTACTCAATGCCAAGTCCAGCGCTTCCGGCTGCGTTTGGCGCTTCCTGCCCATCGCCGTGTACGATGAAAACTTCGATGTGTCTACCGTCAATGTGGCCGAGTTTGCCGTCAAGTACCATGGCATTCCCCAGTTCCTGACCTACTACACCGGCGACCCGGCTATGGAGCTGGTCACCAGCGTCAGCTCCGATCTGCTGAATTTCACCGGCGCTGCCTTGACCTACAGCTCCGACAATACTGCTGTTGTCTACTTCGATGGCAATGTCATGCACTGCGGTGTCACCGGCACTGCCAATGTTACCGTCAGCTGCACCTTTAACGGTGTGACTTACTCCGAGAGTGTTCAGATCACTGTGGAAAGCAATCAGGAAGTTTCCTATATCACCGTTGACGAAGCCATCAATGCCTCCCTGGGCGAGATCGTTACCGTCAAGGGTATTGTTGGCCCCTCTCTGGTCAACAAAGTGGGCTTTTACCTGATCGACGAAACGGGTGTGATTGCTGTGGAAACGGATGCCGATACCCTGGCTACCCTGGAAATCGGCCATGAAGTGGTGCTGGAAGCTACTCGCGCCTTCAATAATAAGGATGGCAGCACATATGGACAGACTTGCCTGAAGAATGCGCAGGTGGTTGTCAATAACTATGGCAGTCATGACTACTCCACCGCTTCTTTCAAGGGTGATATTTCTGTGGCTGATTTCTATAATCTGGACATCAACCAGGATTTTACCACTTTCGTCTACACCATGACAGCCACCGTTGTTGTGGAAGAGGGTACTTATTCTGCCAATATCTATCTGTCTGACGGCACCACTAAGGTCCGCCTGTACTGCTCCAGTGCGAAGCAGTATAACTGGCTAAAGGAGTATGCCGGACAGGAGGTCACCGTCGAGATTGCAGCCTGTAACTGGAACAGTAAGAATTACTATACCGGTTGCGTGCTGGCTGTTATCCTGGAGGATGGCACCAAGGTCATCAATACCCTCAATTTCAATTGATCCTTTTCTAATATTATGGAGCGTCGCGGTTGCGGCGCTCCATTTTTTTCTAAAATAATATGGAAAACCCTGCAATCATGTGCTATACTGTAATTTAGAAACAGAAAGGGGAGAGTGCTTGTGAAATTTTCCAAGGTTGCAGCCGTGATCCTGGCGTTTGTGCTGCTGTCTAGCCTGGGTTTGCCGGTCTTCGCTGCCGGCAGGATCACCCACGGCACATCCGAAACCGAGATCACCGCGGATATGGTGGATAATACGCCTCCGGCAGATTATAAAATCAATTCTGCCACCCAGGCAGATGCCAAAGAGGGCGTGTATAACGCCTTTTTCTTAAAGGACGCGCTGCAGGAAGTGCGCATTCAAATCGACAAAAACAATCTGAATTATCTGCTGCAAAACGCGGTGGAGGAACCCTATGTCATGGCCTCCTCCGTCACCATCGGCAATACCACTGTGGATTACTGCGGTATGCGCACCAAGGGTAATTACACCCTCTATCATTCCTACCATGACAATCCTGGGTCTGACCGCTTTTCCTTCACGGTGAATTTCGGCAAATATATCAACAAAGCCGGCTATGGCGAAAAGCAGACCTTTTTTGGCTGCGACAAGATCAGCTTCAATAACTTCTTTTTCGACAAATCCATGATGAAGGAGTTTTTCTCCCTCATGCTGATGGAGGAAATGGGCTTGCCCACACCCCAATTCGGTCTGGCCAAGCTCTACATCAATGACCGGTATTACGGTGTCTATTTTATGGTGGAGGCTATGGATACCTCCGTGCTGGAGCAGCATTGGAATGTGGATAAAAGCAGCCTCAGCAGCTACCTCTGCAAGCCCACCGGCACCAATTTTCACTACGCCGACCTGAGCAAGGATAACGCGCCCCTTTGGGAGTGGGATCAGGAAACCTACTATGAAGTAGAGGACATGCTGCCCACGGCGATGGAATGGAGCCGTAAGCTGACAAACCTCAGCAGCGGCAAGGATTTTGACGGCAATCCCATTGATGTCAACAGCGAGGAATATATCAGCCTGCTCTCCAATGTGCTGGATTTGGATGAAGTGGTCAAATATTTTGCCACGGCCAGCTGGCTGTGCCAGCTGGATAATATGTTTATCAACAGTCAAAATTACGGGCTCTATATTTCCCCGGAAGGTGTGGCGACTTTACTGCCCTGGGACTATGACCTGGCATTTGGCTGCTATTATCCCAGCACCGCGGAAACCACCGCCAATTATCCGCTGGATGTCATGTACCGGCTGGACCAGCGCAGTTGGGGATCGGAGCATACCACTTCCAAAAATTTTTACCGCAATTTCCCGTTGTTTTATGTGATTTTTCAGAATGATGCGCTGATGGAGCGGTATCATGACTATATGCTGGAATGCTCCCAAATCGCTGCCCTGGGCGGTACGGTCGCATCCACCGGCAAAACCTACGCCCCGGCCAATTTCAATGCCTGTATTGAGGCTTTGCAGGATGCTTTGATTGCCGCCGCCACGGAAGAAACTGCGGATAACGTTTATTATATGAATGGCATCGACCAGCCCCGGGATGTGATCGCCGCGCTGCCCAATCTGTCGAAAATCATCGCCATGCGCAGCGTGGGAGTCTATATCCAGGTTCGTGGCATCAGCGGCCTGGTTTCTACCACCGGCTGCGACCTGGCTACCCTGGGCAATGCCATTACCGGCGAATTCTCCAATTCCGGCAATATGGTGGCCGTTGACTCTGCCACCGGCATTTTCACCCGGGCAAAATACACCGGAGGCCGCCGGGCGGCTGCCCCGGTGCTGAAGGTCACCAAAACCGATACCCAGCTCTTCCGTGAGCTGCTGCAGGCAGGTAAAAATGACACGGTGCTGGTCTATGAGCTGCGCGTCGCTGTCCAGGCTTCTTCCGATTATACGGTCACGATCCCTATGCCTGCGGCCCCGTCCGGCGGTTATTCTTTCTATTCCTATGACGGCAGCGTTTTGACACCCCTGGAAGTTACGGCTGATGGCAATCTTTACTCCTTTACCTGCACCAAATTGGGCACAGTTGTGATCCATTCGCCTGTGACAGCGGCGGATCAACTGGATTGGCTGGTACTGGCCGGCATTGGCGCGGCGGTAGTTGCTGTTGGCGTGGCTGCAGTTGTTTCGGAGATGGGAAGAAAACGCAAAAGAAAAGCAGTTTCAGGAAAAATCAAGGAAAATTGACATAAATATTCTCTGCTCTTGCATTTTTTATGATTGAAAACAAGGGTTTACTGTGCTAAAATATATGGGAGTATGCCGGTTTCGCGTGGAACCGAGAATGATAATGGAGGTAACATTATGCCTATGCAAATGGGTTTCCGTTGGTACGGAGAAGGAAACGATCAGATCAGCCTGAACTACATTAAGCAGATCCCCGGTGTCACCAGCATTGTCTGGGCGCTGCACCACAAAATGCCCGGTGAGATCTGGGAAGAGCACGAGATCAAGGAAGTCATGGACAAGCTTCATGCTTACGGCTTCAACGGCGATGTGGTTGAGTCCGTCAATGTCCACGACGATATCAAGATCGGCCTGCCCACCCGTGACGCTCTGATTGAGAACTACAAGCAGTGCATCCGCAACCTCTCCAAGTTTGGTGTTAAAGTTATCTGCTATAACTTTATGCCCATTTTCGACTGGACCCGCTCCAACCTGTTCCATGAGGTAGGCGATGGCTCCACCGCCCTGTTCTATGAAAAGGGCATGATCCAGGACGATTACAACGCCATGGCAAAATACATCCTGGACTTCACCGAAAAGTACAATATGAGTTTCCCCGGCTGGGAGCCGGAGCGCATGGCCAAGCTTGATCAGCTCTTTAAGGCATATGCTGATGTGGACCACGAAAAGCTGTGGGCCAACCTGAAGTACTTCCTGGAAGCCATTATGCCCACCTGCGAGGAGTGCGACGTCAAGATGGCTATTCATATGGATGATCCCCCCTGGGATATCTTCGGTCTGCCCCGTCTGCTGATCAACGCCGAGAATATCGACCGTTTCCTGAAAATGGTGGACCACCCCTATAACTGCCTGACTCTGTGCTCCGGCAGCTTGAACGCCGATCCCAACAACAATGTTGCCGAGATCGTCCGCAAGCATTGCGACCGCATTGCTTTTGCCCACATCCGTAACGTCAAGCATTTCGAAAACGGTGACTTCTCCGAAGCCAGCCACCGTGACTGCGATGGCGACACCGGCATTCTGGAAGTGCTGAAGGCTTACCACGATTGCGGCTTCGAGGGCTACATCCGCCCCGACCATGGCCGTCACCTGTGGGGTGAGGGTCCCGGCACCGTCCGTCCCGGCTACGGCCTGTATGACCGGGCTTTGGGTATTATGTACATGCTGGGCGTTTGGGATATGCTGGACCGCCTGGAAGGCAAGAGATAAAGGAGAAGAATCATGAAGCTTACTGATATTTTGGCCGAAGGCTTTCAGCCCCAGGAATGGCTGGACAAGGGCTATGAACTGCCCAAGTATGACCTGAAGGCTGTTAAGGAAAAGACTTACAATGAGCCCACTTGGGTCCATTTTGGCGCCGGCAACATCTTCCGCGCTTTCACCGCCGCGGTTTTGAACGATGTTCTGAACTCCGGCAAGTATGACCGTGGTATCGTGGTGGCTGAAACCTTCGATTATGAGATCATTGACAAGGCCTACGCCCCTTATGAAAATCTGTCCCTGCTGGTGAGCCTTAAGTCCACCGGCGATATTGAAAAGAAGGTCATTGCATCCGTTACTGAGAGTCTGAAAGCAGACTATCAGTTTGCTGACTGGGCCCGCCTGGTGGAAATTTTCCGCAAGCCGTCCCTGCAGATGATCTCCTTTACCATCACCGAAAAGGGCTACGGCGTTGCTCCTCACGATCTGGAGCGCGGCATGCAGCCTGTGCTGGCTATGGGTAAGGTTGCCGCGCTGCTGTACGAGCGTTTCCAGGCAGGTCAGCTGCCGCTGACCGTCCAGTCCATGGACAACTGCTCCCACAACGGCGATAAGGTCAAGGCCGGTGTACTGGCTTATGTCAATAAGTGGGTCGCCGACGGCCTGGTGCCCGCTGAGTTCCTGGCTTATGTACAGGATGAAACCAAAGTCACTTTCCCCTGGGCTATGATCGACAAGATCACTCCCAGACCCCACACTTTAGTGCAGGAAATGCTGGCTGCCGATGGCTTCGAAGACAACTACACCATCGAAACCGACCGCCACAGCTTCACCGCTCCTTTCGTCAACGCCGAGGAGACCCAGTATCTGGTCATCGAGGACAATTACACCAATGGCCGTCCTCCGCTGGACCTGGGTGGCGTTCTGTATACTGAGCGTGAAACCGTTGACAAGGTAGAAACCATGAAGGTCACCACTTGCCTGAACCCCCTGCACACCGCCATGAGCATCTACGGCTGCATGCTGGGCTATGACCTGATCTCTGCCGAAATGAAGGACGAGGATATCCGTTCCTTTATCCAGAAGATCGGTTATATTGAGGCAATGCCTGTGGTCACCGATCCAGGCGTGCTGAATCCCTATGAGTTTATCGGCGCGGTTCTGAACCGCCGCCTGCCCAACCCCTTCATGCCCGACGCGCCCCAGCGTATCGCCATGGATACCTCCCAGAAACTGGCTATCCGCTTTGGCGAGACCCTGAAGAAGTATGATGAGCGTGGCCTGGATAAGTCCAACCTGGTGCTGATCCCCCTGGTGCTGGCAGGCTATGCCCGCTACCTGAAGGGCATCAATGATGCAGGCGAGGCATTCGAGCCCTCTCCCGATCCGCTACTGGCTGAACTGCAGGCCATCGTCGCTCCTCTGGAAGTCAAGGAAGGCCAGCAGGATTTCTCCTGCCTGAAGAACCTTTACACCCGTAAGGATGTCTTTGGCGTTGACCTGTATGAGCTGGGCCTGGGCCAGCAGATCGAGGGCATGGTTGCCGAGCTGTACGCCGGCCCCGGCGCAGTTCGCAGAACTTTGCACAAGTATGTTTCCGCCCGCTAATCAATGCAATAGAGAAGACCTGCCCACCCGGGCAGGTCTTTTTGCGGCATTTAAAGCTGTTCCTGGAAGAAGGCGCATTGATCATCGTTGCACTTGATAGCTTCTGGCTTCAGGATATTCACATGGAACACGTGTCCAACACTTTCATTTTCCTCCGCGCCGTAAAGATCCAGCTTGCAAGCAATGCCTTTGCTTTGCAGATGCTCCAGCATAGGCTGCGCCATAGGACGCAGGAAATCGTGGCAGGCGGTGGTGATGTGGGCAGGGGGGAAGTTTGGCGTGATAGCGCTCATCACATCCAGCCGGGGATCGTCGTTGGCGATCTTTCGGCCCAAATAGTCCAGTTCCAGACCCTTGCGGGCATCGCTGGCTACCATTTTCATATCATACAATCCACAGTTGAGGCCCACGGCCCGAAGACGGATGTCTGGATCAGGTCTGGCCAGTCCGAAGAGTGCCATATATTCGGGATTGGTGACCATGGCGGCATACTGGCTCACCAGTTGCCCGCCGGCAGAGTCGCCCACCATAAAGACATTGTCCGTATCAGCCTGGTATTGCTCGCCTTGCTCTGCAAGCCACACCATAGCATTGTGGATGTCTTCCATAGGTGTGGGGAATTTCCAGCGGGGCGCCAGGCGGTAATTGATATTGATCACAACAAACCCCCGGCGGGCCAGATCCATGCAGTAGCGCTTGTAGATTTCTTTGCTGCCGTATACAAATCCGCCGCCGTGTACGTTGACGATAACGGGCAAAATCCGGTCGCCCGCCGGGCGGTAAACATCCAGCAGATTCCATTTGCCGTTAGGACCATAGGAAATATTGCAGACTTGCTTCACACCGGAAGGGAAGGGGATCAGGCTGTCCCGCTTGCGGTCGCTTTTGCCGGCGCCGATGCGAAACATAATACTTTGAATGGACATGGCTCTGCCTCCTTTTTTCTTTTATTATAGCATGCCGTATTCTGTCTGTAAAGTCAAATACCGGGCTGAGTTTGCCCGGATTTCGTCTTGCGAATTCTGTGAAGTTATGCTATAATAAACTAGTTAAAATGGAGGAGTGCAAATGAAGAAAATAGATTACAAGAAAAAATCCCCTTTGATGATCTTTTTGAGCTATTTTGGCAATCATAAGGGCCTGTTTGCCATTGATGTGCTCTGCGCCTGCGGCATTGCGGCGGTGGACCTGGCTTTTCCCATGATCACCCGGGAAGCGCTGTACACCTGGCTTCCCAATCAGATGTACAAGGTGTTCTTTACGGTTATCGCCGCCATTATCGGCTGCTATCTGCTGCGGTCGCTGCTGAATTTTATCGTGGCCTATTTTGGCCATACCTTCGGCATTCGGGTGGAAGCGGATATCCGCAAGGACCTGTTTACCAAAATGCAGGATCTAAGCTGCGATTTTTATGACGACAACCGTACAGGCCAGCTCATGAGCCGGCTGACTACGGACCTGTTTGAGCTGACAGAGCTTGCCCACCATGGCCCGGAAGACTTGCTGACCTCCACCTGTACCATTATCGGCGCGCTGATCTACATGGCTTCCATCCGTTGGGAATTGGCCCTGGTGGTGGCGCTGATGATCCCTATTTGCCTGGCTGTTGTTATGACCATGCGCCGCCGCATGAGCCGCGCCTCTGCGCAGGCCAAGGAAAAAACCGGCCATATCAATCAGGAAATCGAAAGTAGTCTTTCCGGCTTCCGCACCGCCAAGGCCTTTGCCAATGAGGATGTGGAAAACGCCCGTTTTACCGCCGCCAACGAAGTTTACAAAACCTCCAAGCGGAATTTCCACAAGGCCATGGGTATGTTCCATAGTTCTACGGAGTTCTTCCTCTGCAGCCTGAATGTCATCGTTATCGGTCTGGGTGGCTGGTTTGTGATGCAGGGTAAAATGGACTACCGCGACCTTCTGACATTTACCTTGTTCATTTCTTCCTTCACCGGCCCCATGCGCAAGCTGACCGGATTTTCCGAAATGTTTGCCAACGGTTTTGCGGGCCTCAACCGGTTCGTGACCATCATGCGTACCGACCCTACCGTGCAGGATCGGGAGGACGCAAAACCTTTGCGGAAAGTCAAGGGCGAGATCAAGGTAGAAAATGTGACCTTTGCCTACGATGCGGATATTGATGTTCTGCAGAATGTTTCGCTGACGGTCCAGCCAGGCGAAACCATGGCCATCGTGGGTCCTTCCGGCGGCGGCAAGACCACCCTTTGCCAGCTGATTCCCCGGTTCTACGATGTGGACGAAGGCGCCATTTCCATTGACGGTCAGGATATTCGACATGTGACCCAAAAGAGCATCCATCAGAATATCGGTATCGTCCAGCAGGATGTATTCCTGTTTGCCGATACCATCTTGGAAAATATCCGCTACGGCAGGCCGGATGCTACCATGGAGGAAGTCATCGAGGCAGCCAAAAAAGCGGAAATTTACGACGATATTCTGGAAATGCCCAACGGCTTCGATACCTATGTGGGTGAGCGTGGCACGCTGCTCTCCGGCGGTCAGAAGCAGCGCGTTGCCATCGCCCGGATTTTCCTGAAAAATCCGCCCATTTTGATCCTGGATGAAGCCACTTCCGCTTTGGACTCCGTAACGGAGGCCAAGATCCAGCGGGCATTTGATAATTTGGCGGTGGGCCGCACCACGCTGATCATTGCCCACCGGCTTTCCACCATCCGGGCTGCTAACCGCATTGTGTCCATCGCCGACGGTGTCATTACCGAATGCGGCACCCACGAGGAACTGCTGGCTAAGGGCGGCATCTACGCCGACCTTTACAACACCCAAAACGCTCAAAACTGGAGATAATAGGAGAAAAGATATGCGTGAATTTATCCGTCATTTCTTTGGTACCGGCACTGAGGTGGAGTTTCGCAATTTCACCATGGCCCATTTTCTGCCTATTTTGGTGGCGGTTGGCGTCATTTTTCTGATTTGGTTTTTCCGTGAAAAGCTCCGTAGTTGCGAAAAGGAGCGGTATTTCCGCTATATGTTGGCGTTTATGCTGATTATTTCGGAAATGTCCTATTATTGGCGCCTGGTGGGAATGCCCATGCTGGAACCCAATCCCGTTGACCATCTGCCCATCACGGTCTGCGGCTGGGCAGTGGTGTTCGCCAGCTATATGGTGGTGGGAAAAAGCCAAAAACTGTTTGATATCGTGTATTTCTGGCTGTTTTCAGGCTCTGTCTTTGCCCTTATTACCCCCACGGTCATTACCTACACCGGCCCTACCCGTTTCCGCTACTATCAGTTCTGGCTGGAGCATACATTGGGCTATGTAGCGGTTTTTTACATGATCTTTGTCCATGAAATGCGGCCTACCGTGAAATCTGCAATTCGTTCCTGGGTTTGCCTTGCGGCGCTGGGTGTGGTGGCATTTTTTACAAACCGCTACCTGGGCCCCGGCGCAAATTATCTGTTCCTGGCGAAGCCGGAGGATACGCCCTCGGTGCTGGATATTTTGCCTCCTAACTTCCTGCTGCGTACTTTCATCATGGTTGCGGTGGTATCGGCGCTGTTTTTTGTGGCCTATCTGCCCTGGCTGCTGAAGGATCGAAAAGCCTCCAAAGAAAAAGTCTCTGCTGCATAACAAAACGCCCGACCGGCTCCGGTCGGGCGCGTATTTTTGTTTGCCTAAATTACATTTTTTCGGGGGCTTCAAAACCCAGCAGGTAAATGCTCCGCTCCAGAATGTTCTTGGCCAGGCCGATCAGCGCGATATGGCCGGCCTTGACTGCCTCATCCTCTTCCTTGAGGATGGGAGTCTCGTGGTAGAACTTGTTGACGCAGCCAGCCAGCTCGTAGATATAGGCGCAGATCTGGTTGGGCGCGGAGTTGGCAAGAGCAGACTCCAGAGCGGGGCCAAACTTGGTGATGGCGAGCATCAGATCCTTGGCGTAGGCGTTGGCAGGGGAGGCGATGGGCAGGTTTTCCCATGCGCCGTAGCGGGCCAGAATGGACTTGATCCGCACGATGGTGTAGAGGATATAGGGGCCGGTGTTGCCCTCAAAAGCAGCAAAACGGTCCATGTCAAAGATATAGTCTTTGGTGGGCTGGTTGCTCAGGTCACCGTATTTCAGCGCGGCCATGGCGATCTTGCGGGTGGTTTCCTCCACCTCGAATTCGGCCACGATCTGGTTTTCCACCACCTTGGCGTGGACAAACTCAGTCATTTCAGCGATCAGCCGCTCCAGACGCATGACACCGCCCTCACGGGTCTTGAAGGGCTTGCCGTCAGCGCCGTTCATGGTGCCGAAGCCCACGTGCTCCAGCTCCGTTTCGGGGCGTACGATGCCGGCCTTCTTTGCGGCGCGGAACACCTGCTCGAAGTGCAGCGCCTGACGCTTGTCGGTCAGGTACAGCATTTTGTCCGGATTCCAATCCTGCATACGCTGCACCATGGTAGCCAGGTCTGTGGTGGCGTAGATAGCGGAGCCGTCGGATTTGACCAGGATCATGGGCGGCACTTCTTTTTTGTCGCCTTCCTCGGCCACGGGAACCACCCAGGCGCCTTCGCTCATAACAGCCAGACCCTTGGCTTTGATATCCTCGATCATGGCAGGGATGTAGGGATCGGCATCGCTTTCGCCCAGCCAGCTTTCAAAGTGGACATTCAGATTGTCATAGATCTTGGTCATATCTGCCACAGACAGCTTCATGATGTGCTGCCAAATGGCCCGGTAGCCCCGGCGACCCTGCTGCAGCTCGAAGGTAGCGATGTGAGCGCGCTCAGCAAAATCCTCGTTTTCCTTCTTCTTGGCGGAAGCGGCGGGGTAGATCTCCTCCAATTCGGCAATGGTAAAGGGGGGCTCGGCAGGATATTCGCCGGTGTAATCGGGATCAAAATAGCACAGATCCGGCTGGCGTTCCTGCAGCTCGGTGATGATCAGACCCATCTGCAGACCCCAGTCGCCCAGGTGAATGTCGCCGATGGTTTTGTAACCCATGAACTTGTAAAGCCGCTTCAGGGCCTCGCCGATAATGGCGGAGCGCAGATGGCCGATGTGCAGAGGCTTTGCCACATTGGGTCCGCCGTAGTCGACGACGATGGTCTTGCCTTCGCCGGGCTTTGCCACGCCGAAATCGGGGGTGGTGCGCATTTCCTCCAGATAATTTTGCAGGAAGGCGTCACTAAGCTTCAGGTTGATGAAGCCGGGCATGACGGCTTCCGCCAGGGAATAGTCGTTCTTGTCCAGTTTTTCTACCACGGCGTTGGCGATCATGATGGGAGCGCATTTATACTGTTTGGCAGCGGCCATGGCGCCGTTGCACTGATATTCGCACAGGTCGGGCCGGTTGGATACGGTCACCCGGCCAAAGGATGCGTCGTAGCCGGCATCAACGAATGCCTGCTGCATCTTTTCAGTGATAATGTCTAAGATTTTCTTCATAAATATACTCCTTTGCAGGGAAGGGATACCCCTCCCTTATGGGATAGAAGGTATTTGATTAACCGTTAGCCTTCTTCTGCGCCATCCAGTACAGGTACTCATCGTAGGTGCCATAGCGGTCAACGATGGTGCCGTCGGGCTGGAAGGCGATGACGCGGTTACAGGTGGAGGTCAGCATTTCGTGGTCATGGGAAGCCAGCAGCACCACGCCATTGAAGGCTTCCAGACCCTTGTTGACAGCCTGGATGGATTCCATATCCAGGTGGTTGGTAGGCTGGTCCAGCAGCACCACATTGGCGCCGGAGAGCATCATTTTCGACAGCATACAGCGGACCTTTTCGCCGCCGGAAAGCACATTGACCTGCTTGAATACATCGTCGTTGCCAAAGAGCATTCTGCCCAGGAAGCCGCGCAGGTACACATCGTCCTTCTTTACGGAATACTGGCGCAGCCAGTCCACCAGCTCCATGGTGTTGCCTTCAAAGTATTCGCTGTTGTCCTTGGGCAGGTAGCTGCGGACGGTGGAAACGCCCCACTTGATTGACCCTTCGTCCGGCTCCAGCTCGCCCATGAGGATCTGAAACAGAGCGGTTTGCGCCTTTTCGTTTTCACCCACAAAGGCGATCTTATCGGTACGGCCCACGGAGAAGTATACCTTGTCCAGCAGCTTTTCACCGTCGACAGTGACGGAAACATCCTTCACAGTCAGGATATCCTTACCCAGCTCCCGCTCGGGCATGAAGCCTACAAAGGGATAGCGGCGGGTGGAGCAGGGCATTTCCTCCACGGTCAGCTTGTCCAGCAGCTTGCGGCGGGCGGTCGCCTGCTTAGCCTTACTCTTGTTGGCAGAGAAACGCTGAATGAACAGCTGCAGCTCTTCGATCTTTTCCTGGTTCTTCTTATTCTTGTTGCGGATCATGGCCTGCACCATCTGAGAAGACTCGTACCAGAAGTCGTAGTTACCAACGTACATCTTGATCTTTCCGTAGTCGATATCCACGGTGTGAGTGCAGACGGTGTTCAGGAAGTGGCGGTCATGGGAAACAGCGATGACCATGCCGGGGAAGTCCAGCAGGAAATCTTCCAGCCAGTTGATGGCTTCAATGTCCAGGTTGTTGGTAGGCTCGTCCAGCATGATGATGTCGGGGTTGCCGAACAGCGCCTGGGCAAGCAGTACCTTCACCTTCAGTCTGGGGTCGGTGGTGGCCATGGCGTCATAGTGCATATCTGTGGGAATGCCCAGGCCCTGCAGCAGACGGGAAGCGTCGCTTTCTGCCTCCCAGCCGCCCAATTCTGCAAATTCCGCTTCCAACTCGGAAGCGCGCATGCCGTCTTCGTCGGAGAAGTCTTCCTTCTCGTAGATGGCGTCCTTTTCCTTCATAATGTCATACAGGTGCTGGTTACCCATGATGACGGTGTCCAGAATGGTAAAATCGTCATAAGCGTTCTGGTTCTGCTTCAGCACAGACACCCGCTTGTCCGGGTCAATGGCAATGCTGCCGTTGGTGGATTCCAGCTCGCCAGTCAGCAGGCGTAGGAAGGTGGATTTGCCGGCGCCGTTGGCGCCGATGATGCCGTAGCAGTTGCCGGGGAGGAACTGCAGGTCCACATGCTGGAACAGCCACTGGCCGCCAAATTGCATGCCCAAGTTATTAACAGTGATCATTTCATGCTCCTTAAATCAATTATTCTTTTATCCTTGACCGAAAGCCCGAAAACCATTCGGGCAATAATTATACATTATAATTCTATCACATAATTTTGGAAAAAGAAAGCCCAAAAAATAAAATATGTTGCAATTTTATAGCCAATATACTATAATTAGTTCACTCAAAGAGGAGGTTAACATTATGGGAAACGAATTTTCTGCTGAAATTATGGCCTTGCTGGAAGATCTGGCAGCCGGTGCATCGGTCATTAGTGTGATTTCTACCGGATTCAGTAATCTTGTTAGTCTGGCGGTCTATATTTTCACGGCGCTTGCGCTGTATAATATTGCCAAGCGGCGGGGGATCGCAAATCCCTGGCTGGCCTGGGTTCCATTCACCCAGTTCTGGACATTGGCCAGCATTTCTGACGACTATCAGATGAAGGCACATAATCGGAAAAAGAACAAGCGCGTGGCAATGCTCGTAATAATGATTGTTGTTCTTGCCATGGCAATTGCATTGGCTGTGTTCTGCGTGGCTATGGTGGTTTCCTCTATCGCATCCGGCGAAGCGCTGGAATCTATGGAGGATCTGGGCGCTATGGCCGGCATTGTTGCCATTGTGGTGGTGCTTACGCTGGTGCTTGTGGCCCTGGTCATTGCGCTGACGGTGCTGCAGTACATGGCGCTGTATGATGTGTATCGCTCCTGCGATCCTGACAACGCGGTGGTATTCATTCTGCTGACTGTTTTCTTCTCCATTACCCAGCCCATTTTCTTGATGCTGGCGCAGAACAAGGACCGTGGAATGCCCCGCCCCGCGCCTCAGGTGACGGATTATCAGCCTATCGAAAATATAGAGCATCCCTTCTAATGCATAACGCCACAGACCCTCGGTGGATCTGTGGCGTTTTTATGTCAAATTTTTCCTTGCAGTACCAACAGGAACAGAATGCAGGTAACCAGCAGTACACCGGCGATCACATAAATGCCGATTTTGGAACTGCCTTTGTGTTCTTTCTGCGGGATCAACCCGGTTTTGCGAAGGGCGCCTACCAGCGGCTTGTAAAGCGCCAGCGTCAACGCGCTGTTGAATCCAACCTTTAGCAGGTTGAAAGGCAGGAAGACGGGCATCAGCATGGCAGCGATATCCTCCCGGGAAGTGCCGGTCATGTAAAGCGGCGTGATCAGATAATTCCACAGCAGCATCACCGCCACCGTCAGCGCGGATGCTGCCGCAAGCCCCCAAATAGCGCCTTTGAGGGTGTGGTTCTTTTTGTAAATAAAGGCGGCGGTGCAGGCAAAGCTGGCGCTGGAAAGCAAATTCATCACGCAGCCGATAATGCCGGTGGAGCTGATGGTAAACATTTCGATGAGGCATACCACCACAGAGATCACCAGAGAAGCCAAAGGCCCCAGCAGGAAACCGCCGATGGTAATGATCACATCCTTAGGTTCGTAGCTTAAAAACAGCACAACGGGAATACGGATCAGCGCCACCATCATAAAGGCCACAGCCGACAGCATGGCAAGTAAAACCAGTTTTTTTGTGTTTATTTTCATGTTATCACCTTCAAAAAAACGCCCTGAGTATAGACTCAGGGCGAAAAAATACGAAAAAATCTTCTTTCATCCAGACTTTACTGTCGGTATTGGAGTTTCACCAATTCAACCCAAAGGTTCGCGGACTTTACCGCCGGTCGGGAATTTCACCCTGCCCTGAAGATGCGCTATGAAGTTTGTAATAGTGTAACATTCCTGTTTCACCTTGTCAAGTGGCAGAAATTGTGATAAGATGAAAATAACAATTTATCGCATCACTCGGCATCTTTTTGGAAGCCCTGGATCTTGCCGCCTGCGGTGGTGTCGGTAATATCGCCGCCGATGACCTGGTTATTGGAAATCAGCAGCGTGGCATACACATCTCCCGTAGCGCCGGGATAATTTTTTACTTTGTAAACATAGCGCATGACCGTCTTTCCGGCGTAATTGGATAAGTCATAGCCCATGGATTGCTGCAGCTGATTATACCTGTGAAAAACTTCGCCGCCCTCTGCCGGGATCCGTACCTGCCCGGACTCCACCGGTGAAGTCACCACTTCCCAGCCAAAGCTGGTGATAAATTGCACCCGGTCATCATTTCCGGTTACTGTGTTGGTGGCAGATGTTTGGGTGTCTTTTCCGCCCAGCAGCGCGATGACAGCGATTACCGCCACCGCTACCCCAATTACGGCAATCAGCATTTTCTTTTTATCCACCTTGGTGGTCATAACAAACATAAAAATCCCTCCATTTTGCGGTTACATTACACCTTATTCACGCCGTAAAGGAGATAGAACGGAGTAGCCTATGGAACGATTGGACAAATTTTTGTGCGACAGCGGCGCCGGTACCCGCAGCCAGGTAAAGCTGATTTTGAAAAGCGGCAGAGTTACCGTTGACGGCAAGCCCGCCAAGGATGGCAGCTTGAAATTCGATCCGGAAAAATGTGTTGTTTGCCTGGACGGAGCGGTGTTGGGCGGCAAGCGCCGTGTGGTGCTGATGCTCCATAAGCCTGCCGGCTTTGTCACCGCCACGGAAGACAAAAATGACCGCACCGTTATGGAATTGCTTCCCCCGGAGCTGGCCCATCTGGAGTTGAAGCCTGTGGGAAGGCTGGACAAAGCCACGGAGGGTCTGCTGCTGTTTACCAATGACGGCGAGCTGCTGCACCGACTCATTACCCCCAAAAAGGAAGTGCCTAAGGTTTATTATGCCCGACATGAAGGCACCGCCACGGCGGAGGATGTGGAGGCTTTTGCTGCTGGCCTGATCCTCCGGGATGGGCTGCATTGTCTGCCGGCAAAGCTGGAGCCGCTGGGGGCAGGGGAGAGCCTGATTACCGTGTGCGAGGGCAAATACCACCAGGTCCGCCGCATGATGGCCTCCAGGGGCATGACGGTGGAGTATCTCCAGCGCAGAAAGGAAGGCGCGCTGGAATTGGGCGATCTGCCCCTGGGCCAAACCAGAGAATTGACAGAGACCGAAATCGCCGCGCTGGAAATGTAGCAGATTACACATATATGAATCGGCCTTTTGCGGCTGTGCCCTTTGGGATTATTGGTATATTACCTAAAAAGTACACCTAATTTTTCATGAAAATGCCAAAAGGTACTTGCAAAATGTGCAAAAGCGATGTATACTGTATGTAGATTTTTGTGTAATCCGCATTTGGGCAAAATTTAGGAGGCGTTTATATGTCTAACAGTGTATTTCAAAGTGTGATTTTGCAGCTGCGTGAAGTGGCGGACCGTTCCTTCGGCGTGATCGATACCGACGGCTGCGTGATTTCCAGTACCGATGTATCTCTGCTGGGTGAGCGCTGGGTCGAAGCGGCGCTGAAAGTGGCGGTTGCCGGCGAAACCACGGTCACCTTTGGCCAGCGAGCCTTCAAGGCGATCCTCAGCAGCACCGGCAACATGGAGTACGCCGTGTTCTGCTCCGGTGACGACGATGCCGCAAGATCCTTCTGCGCCATTGCCCATATCGCCCTGAACGAGGCGAAGGTGTTCTATGAAGAGAAGCACGACCGCTCCACCTTCGTAAAGAACATTATCATGGATAATATTCTGCCCGGTGATATTTACATCCGCGCCAAGGAGCTGCATTTCATTACCGACACTCCCAGAGCGGTATTCCTGGTGCGCCAGATCGGTCACGCGGATGTTGCCACGGTGGATGTGCTGTCCGGCATGTTCCCGGATAAGCTGCAGGACTTTGTACTGAGCATCAACGAAACGGATATTGCTGTGGTCAAGCAGATCACCGCCGAAACTGATAACGAAGAACTGCTGCGCATTGCCCGGACTATGGAAGACGCTTTGAAAAATGAGCTGTATGTCAAGACCGTGATCGGTATTGGCACCGTGGCTGAGCATCTGCGCAGCCTGGCGGATTCCTATAAGGAAGCCCAGACCGCCATTGATGTGGGCAAGGTGTTCGACACGGAAAAGAGCATCATCAACTATGAAAACCTGGGCATCGGCCGGCTGATCTATCAGCTGCCCACCACCCTTTGCGACATTTTCCTCAGTGAAGTGTTCAAAAAGAATTCCATTGATTCCCTGGATCAGGAAACGCTCTTTACCATCAATAAGTTCTTCGAGAACAATCTGAATGTTTCCGAAACCTCCCGTAAGCTGTTTGTCCATCGCAACACTCTGGTGTACCGCCTGGAAAAGATCAAGAAGCTGACGGGTCTGGACCTGCGCCAGTTCGACCATGCCATCGTGTTCAAGGTGGCACTGATGGTCCGCAAGTACCTGACCTCCCGCGACCTGCGCTGAGTGCGATGCTGCGTTAATTTCATATTTGAGGATATGGGCTAGCGAATGCTGGCCCATATTTTTTATAAAAAATGCTGAAATTTGTAACAAATCTGAGTTTTATGCGTCATATAGGCGTGGGAGGTGAGATGGTGCCGAAATTCCAAGAGGTGTACGACCTGTATTTTCGTGATGTATACAGATACGCTTTGTCCCTCTGTCGGAATGAATCTGTGGCAGAGGAGATCACCCAGGAGACATTCTATAAAGCTTTGGCAAAACTGGACACCTTTGATGGAAAATGTAAGGTGTCAGTTTGGCTGTGCCAGATTGCCAAGAATACATACATCACCATGTGCCGAAAAGATAAACACCTTGATCTATATGCAAATACGAGTCTTTTGCCCAGTTATTTCAGCGTTGAGGATACCTTTTGCCAAAAGGAAACGGTGCTTACGATCCATAAAATTTTGCATTCTTTGGAGGAACCGTATAAGGAAGTGTTCTCGCTGAGGGCATTTGGAGAACTGTCCTTTAAGCAAATAGCTGAATTGTTCGGAAAAACAGAATCCTGGGCGAGAGTTACATATCACCGCGCAAGGTTAAAGATTATGGAGGAATTGAAATGAAATTATGCTGTAATGTAGTTGAAGATATGCTGCCAATGTATTTCGATGGCGTGTGCTCAGAGGAAAGCGCGGAAATGGTGGAAGCGCATTTGAAAGATTGCCCCCGATGCAGTAGAGTGCTTTCTGACTTACAGTCTGCAATAAGTGTGCAAAGCGCGGTGGTGGATGATATAAAACCGCTGAAGGAGATAAAGAAGAAATGGAAGAATCGTAAATGGATTTACATTGGCCGTGGTATCTGTATCGCATTGGCCGCGCTGTTGCTCGTTACTGCCGTTGTGATCGGTATGTGGTATTTCAGCTATGCGAAATACTATCACCGACTGACTCGCGACATGGAACGCAATTCCAACGCGGAAGTTACCATAACTTCCGCGGAATATTCCCTTGTGAAGGAAGGATATCGCTTTGATGTAAATATGCCGTTTTTTCTAAGCAAAAGTGCCTTTGTTCGCGTTATCAATGATGATGGATTGATTTTGTTTTTTTATCCGGAGGTTGGCGGCGAATATTCATTCTGGTTCTATATTACCGATAGTGACAACCACGCGTATTCGGTATATTTGAAGTCGAATATGACTGCTGACTTTGAGAATCATAAGTTCCCGGTGCGAAGTGAAAAAGAACAGGCGCATATTCAGCAAGTGCTATATGATAGGCAGGATGATATTGTCGCAATGCTGAATGCGGTCTACGAGCTATGGGGAATTGATCTTTTGGAATACGCGCCGAAATGATTGTGTAGGTTTACGTAAAATTTTTGCTATTTTAGCGCTCTATCCATTGACTTCAAATTGGTAATATGCTACAATTTATAGGAATATGACCATGGAGTAGTATGCTTATGATTGAATTCAACAATGTGTATATGTCCTATTCTGCTGGAAATAAAGCGCTTCGCGGCGTTTCTATGCAGATCGAGGACGGTGAATTTGCTTTTCTCGTGGGCCAGAACGGTTCCGGCAAGTCCACGATTATTAAATTGATTACCGGCGAGCTGCAGCTGACCGGCGGTAGCGTCCATGTCAACGGCTATTCTTTGGAGCGGATCCACAAGCGGGAAATTCCTTATCTGCGCCGTACCGTTGGCGTTGTGTACCAGAATTTCCGCCTGATCGCCAACAAGTCTGTCTACGATAATGTGGCCTTCGCCATGCGTGTCGTTGGCGCCAGCGGCAAGGAGATCCGGGAGCGTGTGCCCTTTGTGCTGAATCTGGTTGGCCTGGAGAACAAGAGCCGCCGCCTTCCCGGCGAGCTCTCCGGCGGTGAGCAGCAGCGCTTGGCCATTGCCCGCGCGCTGGTGAACAATCCGTCCACCATTATCGCTGACGAGCCCACCGGCAACCTGGACCCTGCCCGTTCCTATGAGATCATGGCCCTTCTGCAGGAGATCAACCGCCTGGGCACCACCATGCTGGTGGTTACCCACGAAATGGGCCTGGTGGAACGGTTCAATAACCGAGTGATTGTCATTGACGATGGCCTGATCGTCAGCGACGGAATGAGTAGGGGATAAGGCTATGCGGATCAATAATTTTCTTTACCTTTTGAAAGAAGGCCTACGCAGCATTTTCCTGCACGGCTTTATGTCCTTCGCCGCTGTGTGCGTCACGGTGGCTTGCCTGCTGATCATGGGCATTTTCTCTGCTTTGATGTACAACATGACCATCATGGTAGATGAACTGAACCAGACTAACGAGGTGCTGGTGTACATTGATGAAGAGCTGACGGACTCCGAGGCGAAAAGCATTGAAACGGAGATCCGTACGCTGGACAATGTGATGACAGCCAAATTCGTATCCCGTGAGCAGGCCTTGGAAGAATTCATTGCTGATCATGCAGGCGATCCGGCCTTCAGCGGCGTGGAAGCGGATACGCTGCGGCACCGCGTTGTGGTGGTTTTGGAGGACAACGCGTTGATGGAGGATACCATCACGCAGCTTCGCAAGATCAGCGGCGTGGCGGATATCACCGCCTATTATGAGCTGGCCGAAGGCTTCTCTACCATGAAGAATGTGCTGCAGATCGTTTCTGTATCTCTTGTTTTGGTGCTGCTGGCGGTATCGCTGCTGATCATTTCCAATACCATTAAGATCGCTATGTTTGACCGCCGGGAAGAGATTTTTATCATGAAGATGGTTGGCGCCACCAATGGTTTTATCCGCCTGCCGTTCGTTGTGGAAGGCTTTATTTTGGGTATGACCGGCGCTGGCTTGGCCTTTGCCCTGAACTGGGCGGTGTATGACGCCATGACCACCAAATTGGAAGAAATGGACACGCTGAATATCATTACCCTTGTGCCCTTTGATCAATTGCTGGGCCCCATGGTGACCACTTTTGTGCTGGCGGGCCTGTTTGTAGGTGTTTTTGGCAGCTTGACCTCCATCCGTAAGTTCCTGGATGTGTAAAGGAGTATTGCAATGAATAATAAGAAATTGATTTCCATCCTGGCTTTGGTTATGGCCGGCATTTTGGTGCTGAGCCTGCTGCTGAGCCTGTTTGGTTCTGTGGTCAGCGCCGCTTCCAGCAGCGAGATCCAGGATCAGATCGATGAACTGGAATCCCAGAAAGCGGATGTGGACGCGGAATTGGACCGATTGGAAGCGCTGCTTTCCGGCAATCGGGATTCTATGGCGGCCATGATTTCTCAAAAAGACGCTATCGACCAGCAGATCGCTCTGCTGCAGACCCAGTCCAAGACCATCACCCAGATGGTTTCCGCCTATAATCTGCTGATCGCCGATCAGCAGGAGGACCTGGATGCTGCTGAGGCCCGCATGGAAGAGCTGAATGAAAAGTATAAGGCCCGTATCCGGGTTATGGAAGAGCGTGGCAGCCTGTCTTACTGGTCTGTGATCTTCAACGCCAGCAGCTTTTCCGACCTGCTGGATCGCCTGAATATGGTGGCGGAAATTGCCAGCGCCGATGCCCGGCGCCTGGAAGAGCTGAAGGAAGTGGCCGAAGAAGTGGAAGCGGCCCGGGCAGAATTGTTCGCCAAAAAGCAGGAGCTGGATGTGGTCAAGCTGGAGCTGCAAGCTGCCCAGGAAGAAATGGAATCCAAGCGGGCGGATGCGGATTTGATCCTGGCTGACCTGGTAGCGCTGGGCCTGGAGTATGAAAATTACATTGAGGATGCGGAAGACCTGCAGAGTGAGCTGATGAAAGACCTGGCAGACAGCTACAATGATCTGGAGGATGCCAAGTATAAGGAGTGGCTTGCCACTTCTGTACCGCCTACCACCACAGCTCCTGTCACTACCCACAAGACCAGAACCGTCAACGGCATCACCTGGTACACGCCTACCAAGGACTACTACATCAGCAGCGAGTTTGGCTGGCGAACCCATCCGATCCATGGCACACGCAAATTCCACTACGGCATTGATATGGCCGCGCCCCAGGGCACGCCTATCTACGCCACCCGAAGCGGTTATGTTTCCGTAGCCTCTTTCCAGGCAGGCGGCGCCGGTCATTATGTCAAAATCAATCATGGTGATGGCTATAGCTCCATTTATATGCACATGACCCATTACATTGTGGAAGCAGGTGAGTATGTCACCGCCGGCCAAATTATTGGCTATGTAGGCTCCACCGGCGGTTCCACCGGCCCCCACCTGCACTTTGGTATTTCCTATAACGGCGAATATAAAAATCCCCGCGACTACATCAAGATTTGATTTTCAGCTCCCACAGTCCTGTTCCGGGGCTGTGGGAAGCTTTTTATGAGGTGATTTTCCATGAAAAAGAGAATTTTGCGAGTGGTTTCCTACCTGCTTGTGGCGGTGGTGACCTGCTGTTTGACATTGGTTGTTTCCGGAAATTGGCAGCGCATTGCCCCGGAAAGTAAGCTGACTGAGCTGGCGTTCCTGCTGGAAAAGTATTATACGGATGATTTCGAAATGTCGAAGCTGGAGGACGCTGCCGCGGGCGCTATGGTGGATGCCTTGCCGGACCGGTGGAGCTACTACATCTCCGCGGAGGATTTCGCTGCCTATCAGGAGAATAAAAATAACGCCTATGTGGGCATAGGCGTTACCATTACATTGGCGGAACAGGGCTATTTGGTCACCAAAGTGGCCGAGGGCGGTCCTGCGGAAGAAGTCGGTATTTTGGCAGGGGATATTCTCATCGCCGCTGACGGCGCCAGCCTGGCCGGTTTGAACACCACGGAAGGCAAGGCGCTGATCCAGGGTAAGGCAGGTACTACTGTGGATATCACGGTCCTGCGTGACGATCAGCAGATTACTTACACAGTGGAGCGTCGTACGGTAAAAACAAAAGTGGCCACGGCCGCCATGCTGGAAAATAATGTCGGCCTGGTAACCATCGCTAATTTCAATACCGGCTGCGCCGATGAGTCCATCGAGGCCGTTGAGCAGCTGCTGGAGCAGGGCGCTACCATGCTGATCTTTGATGTCCGTAATAACGGCGGCGGCTACACCGCCCAGCTGGTTGAGCTGCTGGACTATCTCTTGCCGGAAGGCCCATTGTTCCGCACATTGAACTACGATGGCGCGGAAAATGTGGATTATTCCGACGCGGATTGCGTGGATGTGCCTATGGCGGTGCTGGTCAATGGGAATTCCTATTCTGCCGCCGAGTTTTTTGCCGCGGCGCTGGCGGAGTATGACGCCGCCATTCTTGTAGGTGAGCAGACCTCCGGCAAGGGTTACTATCAGGTCACCTACAACCTGTCTGACGGCTCTGCGGTAGCTATTTCCACCGGAAAGTACTTCACGCCCAATGGTCTGAGCCTGGAGGGTGTGGGATTGAACCCGGAAATTTATGTGGAAGTGGATGGAGAAACCTTCAATGCCATCTACGCCGGCCTCCTTTCTCCCATGGAAGATCCTCAGATCCTGGCAGCAATCGCTGCCCTGCAAGGCGAATAAAGTATCCGGAAGGGAACCCCCTTCCGGATATTTTTACTTCATGAAAGTGGCGCCGGATTGAAGCACCATATCCTGCGCTTTGCTGAAAGAAGCGGGGATGCAGGCAAAACTGATTTCGTAGATATTGTTGGCATTGGGATAAACGCACACGATCACGGATAAATTATTCGCAATCTCCATTACCACAAGGGCGGCCTTTTCGTCCGCTTGCGCCACCGCGCCGGGAACGGAAATGTTCAAAACATCTGCCAAAATGTCGTTCGTGTCGCGGGTCAACTGTTCAAAACTGTCGCAATAGCTGCTGGGTAACGCTGCGGCGGCCCTGGCCAGGGCCCAGTTTTCCGGCGCTGCGGAATCGTTGACTGGGAATCGCTTATTTGCCTCCAGGCGGATAACTTCCGAAGCATCAAAGACTTTAATGGCGCCAATACCGGAGGCCAGCGCCTTGGAATAAGCCCCTAAATTGGCCACCAACGCAGAATTTACAGCATAGGATGCCAGCTGCGCTTGGGTCAGCGCCTTGACGCCGGAAAAAGCGGTTTTGGTCAGCTGCGCGTAGTATTCGGCATTCACGGTTTCACCGGTTAAAGCCGCAGTAACATCCACCTGTTCCACTTTGGCAATCAATTTTTGAAAATCATCGCCATCGTATGTTTTTGCCTTGGAGAAATATTTGTTCACAACCAAAGACGCGGAATCCCGGTACAGGGGATAGATCTGGGCGGTTACAAAATTTCCTTCGCTGGGGATGAAATGTACAAAGATATGGCACTGCTCGGAATAGCGCAGATAAACGGTGATGCAGTTTTCCACAGAAACCGGGCTGTAGAATCGGGTTTCAAAGGCCAGAAGCTTGCTCAAAGAGGCCAGATCAGCTCCATTGACTGTTTCGGTAACTGATTGTACACTTGTCAGGAATTGTCTGTCTGTTTTATTGATAAACTTAACCAAATTGGGCTGACCGGTGGCGGCCGCTGTGAATGCTTTGGCGGCATTGATCAGATCGGCGGATGCGCCGGCATTTTTCAAATAGCTGTCGGAAATGCTCAATCCCAACTGCCGGGACAGCAAATGCGCCTGGTAGCCAAGAAGCTCCGCCGCGTGATAAACGGAATTTCCTCCGTTGGTATTGGACGAGGGCTCGTTTGTGGACGAATTCGGTTTTCTGCAACCGAACAGGCCACACAGCAAAGCCGCCAGTAAAATGATCGCAAATATCTTACGCATGGTATTTCCTCTTTCTGAATAGATACGCCATATCATAGTATATTTCCCTCTGTTTGTCAAGATTTGCCCTGAAAGGACAGAAGATTTTACCGCAAAAACTTCCAAAAATCCCTTGACTGCAAGAAAAAAATCCACTATAATACGGGGAGCTATGACTATTTTTATCTTAGAAAGGATATGGAAATATGGCAAAAGAATTTAAGATTACAAGCCTTCGCCTGCAGGAACTGGAGAAGGAGCTTAACTACCTGAAAACTACCCGTGAGCGTGAGATCGCCGCTATGATCGCGGAAGCTCGCTCCTACGGCGACTTGTCCGAAAACTCTGAGTACGATGCCGCTAAGAATGAGCAGGCAAAGCTCTATGGCCGCATTGCCGAAATTGAGGACATCCTGTCTCACGCCGTTATCATCGAGGACGAGAACGAGGCTACCGGCCGTGTTGGCCTGGGTTGTACTGTTGTCGTTGAAGATCAGAACGGCAAGCAGACCACCTATCGCATCACCGGTTCCCAGGAAGCCAACCCCATGGAGCGGAAGCTCAGTGATGACTCTCCCTTTGGCCGCGCCATCGTGGGCAAGGCAGCCGGCGAAAGCTTTACCTTTGTGGCGCCTGCCGGTTCCTTCACCATGAAGGTTATCAGCGTATCTCGCGAGGGCTAAGCTATGGCAGAAATTGTACAGCAGCCTGAGCTGAATATTTCCGAGCAGGCACAGATCCGTCGGGACAAGCTGGCGGCGCTCCAGGCCGAGGGCCGTGACCCCTTTGTGATCACCAAGTTTGATTTTAACGCCGATTCTGCCGCCATCAAGGCCGATTACGAAGGCTACGAGGGTAAGGCTGTCCGGGTTGCTGGCCGCCTTATGAGCAAGCGGGGCCAGGGCAAGGTCATGTTCTGTGACCTGCAGGATAATTCCGGCCGTATCCAGTTGTTCGTCAAGATCGACGAAATGGGCGAAGAGGAGTACGCTCGCTTCAAGAAAAATGATATCGGCGATATTGTCGGTGCCGAGGGTGAGGTCTTTAAGACCAAGACCGGCGAGATCTCCATCCGCACCAAGTCCATTGTTCTGCTTAGCAAGTCCCTGTTGCCTCTGCCCGAAAAATACCACGGCCTGACCGATAAGGAAATCCGCTTCCGTCAGCGCTATGTGGATCTGATGGTCAACCCTGAAGTCAAGCAGAACTTCATCATCCGCTCCAAGTTCATTAAGCACATGCGTAATTACTTGGATAATATGGGCTACATTGAAGTGGAAACCCCCGTGCTGAATACCATCGCCGGCGGCGCTTCCGCCCGTCCTTTCATCACCCATCACAATACGCTGGACATCGATATGTTCATGCGCATTGCCACCGAGCTGCCTCTGAAGCGTTTGATCGTTGGCGGCATGGACCGTGTTTATGAGATTGGCCGTATCTTCCGCAACGAGGGTATGGATCCCAAGCACAATCCTGAGTTCACCTCCATTGAGCTGTACCAGGCTTACGCTGATTTTCACGATATGATGGATATCGCGGAAGGTATCTTTACTACCTTTGCCCAGGAAGTGCTGGGCACTTATGAAGCCGAATGGATGGGCGAGAAGATCAACCTAGCTCCCGGTTGGCCCCGTATGACCATGGTGGAAGCTGTCCGCAAGTATGTGGGTATTGACTTTGATGCTATCACCGATGACGCTGAGGCGGTTGCCGCTGCTAAGGCCAAGGGCGTGGAGCTCTCTGACGCCGCTGAGAAGACCTGGGGCAACGCATTGTATGCTTGCTTTGATCAGAGAGTGGAAGAGCATTTGATCCAGCCCACCTTCATCACCATGTACCCTGTGGAAGTCAGCCCCCTGACCAAGCGTTCTCCCCAGGATCCCCGCCTAACCGAGCGTTTCGAGTTCTTCATCTGCCGCAGCGAGATGGGCAACGCCTATTCCGAGCTGAACGATCCCATCGACCAGCGCGGCCGCTTCATGAAGCAGGTGGAGCAGCGTGAACGCGGTGATGACGAGACCGAGATGCTGGACGAGGATTTCCTCACCGCCATGGAATACGGCATGCCCCCCACGGGCGGCATGGGTATCGGCATCGACCGAGCGGTCATGCTGTTCACCAATTCCGATTCTATCCGCGAGGTCATCCTGTTCCCCACAATGAAGCCCCAGGACTAATATTTGGTAAATCGGTCGTCTGTCTTTGGGGCAGACGACCTTTCCAATTCATGCCATAGCAAAAATTACCAATTTTTGCAAAAAAACTATTGACAAATAGGGGAGAAGCAGTTATTATATTTCAGGAGTTAGCATATGCTAATTCCAAAGTGAGTCAAAGGGAAATCAGGTGTTACAGAATGAACCTAACAAAAGCTGAAATCGGTAAAGAATACATCGTCAAGGCCATTGAAACCGACGACGAGGATCTGAATGCCTTCCTGTTTTCTCTGGGATGCTACTCTGGTGAGCCTATCACTGTGGTTTCCCGGCGGCGTCATAGCTGCACCGTGTCCATCAAGGATGGCCGGTACAATATCGACGATCAGCTGGCGGAAGCTATTGTTGTGTAATTTTTGGTACAGCGGCCATGCCGCTGTTGCCTTTTGATATTTGGTTAGCCAAGACTAACTATAAGGAGGATTTTATAAATGAGAATTGCTTTTGCGGGCAATCCCAACAGCGGTAAGACCACCATGTACAATCAGCTGACCGGTCGGAACGAGAAGGTCGGCAACTGGGCCGGTGTTACCGTAGACAAGAAGGAAGCGCCTATCAAGAAAACCTACGCAGGGGATGCGGAATTGATTGCTGTGGACCTTCCCGGCGCCTATTCCATGAGCCCCTTTACATCCGAAGAAAGCATCACCAGCGCTTACGTTAATAATGAGCGCCCTGATGTCATCATCAACATTGTCGATGCCACCAATCTGAGCCGCTCCCTGTTCTTCACCACGCAGCTGCTGGAGCTGGGCGTTCCTATGGTTGTGGCGCTGAACAAGGCGGATATCAACGAAAAGAAAAAGACGGAAATTGACTCCAAGCTGCTGAGCGAAAAGCTGGGTTGCTCTGTTGTGGATACCACCTCCACCACCGGAGAGGGTCTGAAAGAATTGGTAGCTGCCGCTGCCGCTCTGGTTGGCAAGGACCAGGACGCACCCTACAAGCAGGGGATCATCGACCTGACCAACAAGGCAGAAGTAGAGGCCGCTGACCGGAAACGGTTCCAGTTTGTCAACGAGCTGGTTTCTCAGGTGGAAAAGCGCAAGGTCTTTACCAAGGATCATAATTTCCAGGATAAGATTGACGCTGTTCTGACCAACCCCATCGGCGGCCTGGTGATTTTTGCCGCTGTTATGTTTCTGGTGTTCCAAATCAGCCAGGCCTGGCTGGGCGCGTGGATCGCCGAAGGTTATGAATTGGCCAACGGCTTTACCATTCCCGGCCTGGTTACCCTGATCGACATGTTCAAAGAGTGGATCGCCGGCCTGCTGGAAGGCGCCAATGTAAATGTGTTCCTGTCTGCTCTGCTGACCGAAGGTATCATCGGCGGTGTCAGCGCGGTGGTTGGCTTCCTGCCTCTGGTTATGGTCATGTATTTCCTGATCTCCCTGTTGGAAGACTGTGGCTATATGGCCCGCGCTACCGTTGTTTTGGACCCGATTTTTAAGAAGGTTGGCCTTTCCGGTAAATCCGTCATTCCCTTCATTGTTGGCACCGGCTGCGCCATCCCCGGCGTTATGGCGGCCCGTACCATCCGCAATGAGCGTGAGCGCAACGCTACCGCTATGCTGACCCCCTGGATGCCCTGCGGCGCGAAGCTGCCCGTCATTGCTCTGTTTGCTGGCGCTTTCTTTGACGAAGCCAGCTGGGTAGGTACACTGATGTATTTCGTGGGTATCATTTTGATCCTGCTGGGCGCTCTGCTGGTCAACAAGATCGCCGGTCATAAAAATCGCAAGTCCTTCTTCATCATCGAACTGCCTGAATATAAGTCCCCTTCCCTGAAGCGCGCCTGCATGGATATGCTGAGCCGTGGCTGGGCTTACATTGTTAAGGCCGGTACCATCATTCTGGTTTGCAACGCTGTGGTATTTATCATGCAGTCCTTCAACTGGAATTTCCAGCTGGTAGAGGAGGGCATGGAGAATACTTCCATTCTTGCTACCATCGCAAATCCCATCGCCGTGGTGTTAGTCCCCGTGGTTGGCATCACCGCATGGCAGCTGGCTGCGGCCGCTGTCACCGGCTTCATCGCCAAGGAGAATGTGGTGGGCACGCTGGCTGTGTGCTACGGTTTTGTGGTCAATGATGACCTGGAAATGGTCGGTTCCGGAAACGATGTGGCCGCGGCTATGGTGGGGATGACCAAGGTAGCTGCCCTGGCATACCTGATGTTCAACCTGTTCACGCCTCCTTGCTTCGCGGCTCTGGGCGCTATGAATTCCGAGATCAAGCAGAAGAAGTGGTTCTGGGGCGGTGTTGCCCTGCAGCTAGCTACCGGCTACTCCATCGGTTTCCTGGTCTATCAAATCGGCACCCTGATCACCACCGGCAGTCTGGGCGCAGGCTTTGTTGGCGGTTTGATCTTTGTGATCGCCTTTGCCGCAACGCTGACAGCGCTGTGCATCCGTTCCGATAAAAAGATCAAGTCTGAGTATGCGCTCAGCGGAAAGAAGTAAGCTATGGGACCTGTTGATTATCTCATCCTCGCCGTGATCCTACTGATCGTTGGCGGCGCCGCATTCTATATCTACAAGGCAAAGAAAAGCGGCAAAAAGTGCATCGGCTGCCCCGACAGCGGCACTTGCTCCGGCTCCTGTAGCTGCTGCAGTTACAACTGCGGAAAAAACAAAAACTGATCCTTCCCAATTTCCCCATATGCAGAAACGGCTCTCCACACTCGGAGAGCCGTTTTTGCTCGATTGCGGTTTCCTTGACAAATATGGGGTGGTGGAGTACAATGGGCTTGCATTATTCGCTATTTTGGAGGAATTATGAATATTCAGTTATCAGACCATTTCTCCTTCGGGAAGTTGCTGAAATTTACTTTTCCATCCATCATTATGATGGTATTTACTTCTATCTATGGCGTGGTGGACGGTCTGTTTGTATCCAATTTTGCGGGAAAATCCGCCTTTGCGGCCATCAATCTCATTCTGCCTTACATTATGATGTTCGGTACGATTGGTATTATGGTTGGCACCGGCGGCGCGGCGCTTGTGTCTATGACGCTGGGTGCCGGTGATCATCCCCGTGCTAACACTATTTTTTCCCAGCTGGTGTATTTTTCCCTGATTTGCGGTGTGGCAATGTCCGTGATCGGCATTGCGCTGCTCCGTCCGGTGTCGATTTGGATGGGCGCTGAGGGGGAGATGATCGAGCTTTGTGTCCAGTATGGCCGCTTTACGCTGCCGGCTATGGCTGCCTTTATTCTGCAAAATGCTTTCCAGAGCTTATGCGTCGCCGCGGAAAAACCAAATTTGGGGCTGGGACTGACAGTAGCCGCCGGTGTAACGAACATTGTGTTGGATGCCCTGTTTGTTGGCGTGTTTGGTTGGGGTTTGATTGGCGCCGCTATGGCAACCAGCCTGAGCCAGTGTGTGGGTGGCTTGGTGCCGCTTCTGTATTTTTCCAGAAAAAACAGCTCTCTTCTGCGCTTGACCAAAGCAAAAATTGAGGGTCGGGTGCTGCTGCGCACTTGTACCAACGGTTCCTCGGAGTTGATGAGCAACCTATCTCTCAGCATCGTCAATATGCTTTACAATTTGCAGCTGATGAAGTATGCAGGTGAAGATGGCGTGGCTGCCTATGGGGTGATCATGTATGTCAATTTTATTTTTATTGCCGTATTCCTTGGCTATTCCATTGGCGTCGCACCTGTAATTGGCTACCATCATGGCGCGGAAAACCACACAGAGCTTCGTGGCGTATACCGCAAAAGTCTGGTGATCATTGGCGTGATGGCGCTGATTTTGACCGTCGCCGCGGAGCTTTTGTCCGGGCCGCTTTCCAGGATTTTTGTCAGTTACGATGCCGCGTTGCTGGAAATGACCGTTCGCGCTTTCCGGATCTATGCGCTGTCTTTCCTTGTGTCCGGAATTTCCATCTTTGGTTCCAGCTTCTTTACGGCGCTGAATAACGGTTTGATTTCTGCCGCTATATCCTTTTTGCGTACATTGCTGTTCCAAACCGCGGCGGTGCTGCTTCTACCGCTGATCTTTGATTTGGAGGGTATTTGGTATTCTATTTTGGTGGCAGAACTGGTGTCTGCCGGATTAACGGTAGTCTGCTTCCACATTTTCCGCAAGAAATATCATTATGGAAGGGAAGCGGCGAGATGATTCCTGCTGCAAGAAACCCCGGCACTTTCGCTTGAAAGTGCCGGGGTGTTTATGCCAGGTAAAGCCTGTTTACAGGAAAAACGCAAGCAGAATCATTGCCGCGGTGATTCCCAGCGACAATAGATCCGGAAACAGGTATTTTTTCTCTTGCTCCACAAGTAAATAGATGGTAACGGAAATCTCAACAATGAGCGCTATGGGCGCAAAACAGATGCATCCAAAACCGGCAAGATGAAATAAATTCCGAGGACCAAGATAACCAAACAGTAAGGTTAGGATGCCCAGCGGCCATAAAATGCCGGAAACCACATAGTTCAATATCGTAAGTCCCTTGCCCTATCCATTCATTGCGAACACCTCCCTGGAATAATCAGCTGTTTGATTTTTTCGTAGTCTTTCTGGTTCTTTTCTTCTTAGGAGTTTCCTTCACTTCCCGCAGCACAATGCCCGTTCGGGCGGGGATGTAAAGTTCCACATATCGTTGACCGTCAAACTCCTTCACAGGGTAAGTCATATGCTCCACAGAGGCGAAGCCGCCGTACTTTTCGTCATCGCTGGACATTTCCACGATCAGCTCCTTGGAGTCGGGATAAACGGGGATCAGCACATGCTCCAAAGAGTTGGTGGAGTGGAAATTGAACACGA
>JAZOAD010000049.1:0-15554 GCA_045595225.1 Faecousia sp. | reverse complement strand
AACAACCCCATGGTCGGTATGACCGTTTCCGTGGCTGTTGCTGTTGAGGAAAGTCTGAAGTAATCCATTCACTGTAATAAAAAGACACATCACTTTCGAGAGATCCTAAGTGATGTGTCTTTTATTTATGCTTTTTTCTTTTTCGCGGCAATGATCCCAGGCAGATACCAGCACATGAGATAGAGGATAATGATGGGAATCGCCAGGAAGAAATACCAGTAGTCGTAAGGGAGAATGGAGTAGAAAATGTCCAGCACAGGATTGGCAAAATCCTTCGAATAAATGGAGAACATGTAGCTGACCTTGATTACCTCTCCGTTAAAATCCAGCAACTGCGCGCCATTGATAGCCAGGTTAATGAAATGGATAACGGTATAGGCGCCAAATGTGATCAAAATCGTGGATTTTATACATTTGTGATCCAACTTTACAAGGCCAAGGGCAAACATGATCACAGGAATGCCCACCTCAAGCACATGAGGAAAGTAGAAGAAATTAAAAGGCCAGCCAAACAGCACCATTTGCTGGGAGCTGTACGGCAAGGCAACCAGCGCAAACAGAGCGCCAAAGGACCAAAGCAGCAAAAGGTTGCACAAATGCTTATTTTTTGTCCAAACTGCCAGCGGCAGGATCATTCCGTTCAACGAGCACAGATGGAGCGGAAGATATTCAAGCGGTCTTCCCCAGGTCACCAGATTATAAATAATCGTTGCCCAACCGGCAAACGAGAGGCAGCCAAGCACAATGTGCTGCACTTTTTCAGGCGCTTTTTTCAGCGCGAAAAACAAAATCAAGTTGATGATCACGCCGGCGATCAGCGTGGCGATATGTACAGTACCAAAAAAACCCCAGAGAGGCATAAAAGCTCCTTTTATTTCTATTTGTTTACAAAAAATACAAAAAACATTTACCAAAGCCGCATTATATCATAACAAAACGAATCTGTCTATTAACAATTTGTAAACTTATGAACAAAAAAACACACCGCCTACAAACTATTTTTCTGTAGGAGCAGAGGTCCTTCGCATTTTCATCGAACAGCAGAAAAATCGGCATCGGGGTTTCCCCCGATGCCGATCGTTTCATTTTACGGAACAGTTCCAATCAAAATCAGTTGCGTTCCTTCTTGCGAACGCAGAGCGCGATGCCGCCCAAAGACATCATCGCCGCAAGGGCAATTGCGTACAGATTCATGCTGCCGGTGGGCGGGTTGCCAGCATCTGCCTCGCCGCAGTACTCGCAGGCGCCGTCCACATAATTGTGGCCGTGAGCCTGGAACATCTCGGCGTAGGTGTCACCGCAATGGCATGCGTAAATGACATAGCCGTACTCGGTGCAGGTGGCCTCCTTGGAGCCGGTAACCACATGATCGTGGCCGGTCGCTTCGATCACACGGGACTCGTAGTGGTCACAGTTCGCGCAACAGCTTCTCTCCTCACCGTTTTCGGTGCAGGTGGCTTCGGTGTAAACTACCCAATCGCTCATCCGGTGGCCTGCTGCCTCGATTATCTGGCCCTTAGCGATCAGTTCGCCGCAATCGGCGCAGTAGGTATCGCCGGTATAGCCGTTTTCGGTGCAGGTGGCTTCTACCGCGTCGGTCACCGTGGAGTTATGGCCGGTTGCTTCCACCACTTCACCCGCCACTACCAGCTGGCCGCAATCTGTGCAGTAGGTATCGCCGGTGTAACCGTTTTCGGTGCAGGTAGCTTCCTTGGCATCACGCAGCTCGGTATTGTTGTGCCGGCAAACATCCTCAGGCTCCCAGTTGCTGACCTCCAGCAGGAATGCGGGCCATACATCTTCACCGACATCGGCAAAAGCAACCGCCTCACAGGTCTGGGTTTCTTCGTTCAGCACCAGCTGGTAGAAGACGCTGGTCTTGCCGTTGTAACCGGCAAAGTACAGGTTGCCATCCTCGCCTACAACCAGGGAGCACAGGGGCAGCATGGACTCTTCCAATCTAGTGAGGGTGTAGCCAATCTCCTCCAGGTTAGAGGTGTAGCAAACCGGCTCGGTGGCATTGTAGAAATCGCCGTCTGCATATGCATACATTTTCCAAACATGGCCGTTATCATCCAGGAGGAACAGTTCCTCCGCTTCATGGGTCTGACCGCCATCCTCAACGGTATAAATACCGCCGGTGGCAATGGCCACAAATTCGAAGGCATAGCTCTCGTCAAAGATGTAGTCGAACAGGTCCCATGCCTGATCGTCGGTAGGATCGGAAGGATCCTTGGCAGGGATCCAGAAGGAACCGCTGATCATATGGACACGATCCGTTGTCTCATCAGAGAACAAGTTGCTGTAGGCCATGTCGTAAATCTGGGTTTCCCAGGTGCCCAATGCCGTAGAAACGCCTGTGGTCGGATCCACACGAAGCACGGTTCTCGCGGTGGCATCCAGACCCAACAGATCGCCGTTGGGTGTTTTGGTTGCGCTCAGGAGCACAGAATCCAAAGCCATGCCGGCGGTCCAGGTATCATTCTCCTTCATATTCCAGTTGAACATCACGGGATTACCTTCCACATCCAGAAGGACGCCTTCCATATGGACAGGCAGCGCTTCCACCGTAACGGTAACGGTATCATAGAAGTTGGGATCCAGGTTGGATGTAACCGTAACAGTAGTGGTACCAGTGCTAAGAGCAGTAACCAAGCCATACTGATTCACATCCACAATGGTGGGATCCTCAGCCGTCCATGTAACGCTGAGATCTGCCACATTCCAAGGCTTGATGGTGACGCTGAGTCGCTGGGAGTTGCCTCTGAGCAGGGTCAATTCATTCTTGGACAGCTCCAAAGACAGCAGCTCATCGGTGGGATCCGCCCAGGAGCCGGCTTTGCCTTCCACGGGAATGATCATGGCTACCAGCTGGTGGCCCAGGTCATTGTGCAGGGTGTAGGTATTGGTGTCGGGATGGATCTCATAGAAATAAGCGAAATCCCAGTTGCCCCAGCTCTTTTCTTCAAAATAGTAGCTGGCCCAGGCAATATTGCCGGTGTTGGGGTTGTACTCCATAGCCTGGGTACCCATGGTAGCGAAGGTGTTGCCGTAGTCATTCACCACTTCCATCAGGTATGTGGGTTCCGCCATGGTATCCAGGGTATAAGAGTACACCTTGCTGGTACCAAACTCGTTACAGTAGAAGGTTCCGTCGGGATCAATTGCCAGCGTATTGATGTTCAGTCCCACGGTGCCCACTTCAGTAACGACGCCCAGAAGTCTGTCAACCGTGTACAGAACGGATTCGTTATTGTCATTGTAGGCAACGCCGTAGACCTGATCGTCCACAGGGTTATAGGCCATATCCTGGAACACGACGCCCAGGTTACCGACCAGGACCATATCCGACAGATCGTACTCGGGCATAACATACAGGTCGCCATTGTCCGCGCAGGCAAATACATAGTGGTCATAGATGGTGGCAGCATTGAACACAACGCCTTCAGACTCGCAGTAAATGCTCAGATCGCGATACCAGGAATCCACCGTGAAGGCAGTCCAGTAATAATCGTACTCCTTGTCGAAAGCGATCATATCGGGCAGCGGGGGTACAACGCCCAGCTCCATACGCAGCTCGTAAGTGGTGACGTTGTACGCGTAGTCGTAAACCTGAATCAGGAACTTGCTGCCGTTGGCAGCGCGCAGATCCAGCTCATAGCTGTAGGTTTCACCGGCAGTGGCTTCGTCCTTAGAGCCAACATAGGTCAGAACTTCCTTGCCGGTGCCGTTAAACAGCGCCACGCCTGCCACGTACTGGTTGTCGGATGCCACAACTGTCAAAACATTGTTCTCCACATCCACAACGATGTCGCTGATCACGGGAGCGGTGCTATCCATGGTCAGCGGGATCGTCAGGGTGGCGCCACTACCCAGCGCGTCCCAATCCACAGTGCCGTCTTCATTGACATAGTATTCCAGCGCGGTATCCACACGGAATTCTACGGTATCGCCCTCGGCAACCGTCTTGGGCGCCCACTGCAGGCGGTAAGAATAAATACCTTCCAGCCACATTTCCACGAACCAAACCACACCGTAATATGGGGCGTAGATATTGCCGGATTCATATTGCTTCAAAACTTCACCGGTAGCGGTGTTGATAGCCGTCATACGGCTGGCGTAAGCATTGCGGATGGTATTGATCTGCAGATCGTCGATCTTATCGCCGTTCATGTTATTGAACGCGTTACGCTCGGGGTAGTAGGTGCTGTCAGCTACCACAGGGTTGCCGCCAAGGTAGTAAGTATAGCCGGGATCGCGGGCATATTCCACAGACAGAGAGTTTACGCCGGTGGTGCCGGTGTAGGGATCGTGGGTCTCGTCACCGGTGGCATGGCTCTGGACAGTACCTACCTCATACATAGAAGGATCGGACCAGTTGCCATAGAAGCCCAGCACAGGAATGGAATGGCAGGTGCCGTCCACGCCTTCTTCGTCAGCAGCGGCATCGGCATAGACAAAGGCCTGCACATAGGCGCCGTTGACATAGTAGGTATCCAGGTATTCCTTCTGCTCCTGGGTCAGGGTCAGCGTCACAGTAACCTGGGCATTGCCGTTGGCGGGAACCGTCACAGTATTGCCCTGCAGCTGGCCATTGGAGGACCAGACAGCGGTGAAGTCCATGGCCACAGTAGCGGTGTCCAGATAGATCGCCAGGCTGCTGTCATCCCCTGCCTCCGCGGCAGCGGTATTGGCGTAGTAAAGGAACGCATCCTGGGTAAACATTTCGGCGGACAGAACGAACGCTCTTTCCACATCCTCCAGGTTGTTGATGGTGAAGGAGAAGGTGTAGGCGCCGGTGCGGTCGGGATCGTCACCCAGCTCCACCTTTACCTTGCCGTCGGGCTGACCGTCCACCAGGACAAAGGAATCGGCAGACACAGCAGCCAGAAGGTCCACCAGGCCCGCGCCCTGCTGCAGGATCGCGTAGTAACGGCCTTCGGCATCTTTCAAAGGTGTAGCGGTGGACATCAGAATGCTCTGGATCAGGGCGCGGTCGGTCAGACCATCCTGGGAAAGACCTCTTTCTTCCAGGACCTGCTTCATCAGCGCAACATAGCCGGCGACCTGGGGCGTAGCCATGGAGGTACCGGACATCAGCTCATACTGATCGGTTTCCGGCACATTGCCGTTGACGGAGTAGATGTTGCCGCCGGGGGCGGTGATTTCAGGCTTCATGGTCAAATCGCCGGGAACACCCCAGGAGGAGTACGCGCTCATGGTGTAATAGTCGGAGTACTCCAGATTGGCGGAGTTTGCGCTCTTAATAGTGAGCTTACCGGTGTAATAGGTCACACCCGCCTCAGTAGTGGCAGCCTCGGAGTTCTCTTTTACAAACTGACCCTTTGCCATAGAGATGATAACGCAGGGGGCTTCCTCATAGTAGCCATCCAGCATCATATTGATACCTTCCGCTACATTATTATATACGATGGTAGCTATGGCGCCGTGATCAAAAGCGATCTGGGCTTTGTCAGCAAAATTGATCTCACCGCGAGCAACAAAGACCATTTTGCCGGTAACATCAATGCCTTCGTAGTCAGACGCGACACCGATGCCGTCAATAAAGACATACTCATATTCCGTTCCCTCTCCGGAGGGATCCATGGTGACCATGGGCTCATGCCAATAGCCTTCGCCGTCCCGGTAGCCGATGCTGTGACCGGCAACCTGGATAGAAGGGCCAACATAGCCGTCGTTTTCCACGGAAGCTACGGTAAAAGCGTTGGCATAGGTGCCGGGAGAGCCGGCAGTCTGGAAATTCACATCTTCAATATACAGATTGGGCAGCAGACCGGAGGAATAGGCGGCCCAATAGCCCTGGTTGCCGGCAGCCATAGTGACTACGGATTCCGTTTCCACCAGGTAGTTCATCAGCTCCTGGTATTCGCTGGCAGGCACAGTAAAGCCGGCGCTGGAGGAGCCCAGGGACAGGTTGATGGCATCACAGTCAAGGATGATGGCATCCTCAACGGCAGCGAAATAGTCGGAAGGATAGCAGCCGCCCATTTTGCCGAAGACCTTCATAACGATGATCTGGGCATCAGGCGCGTTACCCTGCATAGCAACGGCATCCGCAGCGGAAACATACTCCCCATCCTGCTCTACATAGCGGTTAGCGGCGGAAATGCCGGCAACATGGGAGCCGTGGGAGCCCTGGGTGTCGTTATCATGGGTGATATCCAGGTCATTGTCCAGGTAGTTGTAGCCGAAGGGCGCCTTCATATTGAAATACAGCTCCTGGGCGGCCATATCGGGATCACGCTGGAACGCATTCAGCAGGGTCAGCTTTTCTTCCAGCTCGGCGGCATCCAGAAGATCCAGCTCTGCCAGATATTCCTCATAGCTGACGCCTTCCAGGGCGGCATTTTCCATCAGCGCGTAGACAAACGCCTCAGGATCAAAGGACTGATGGTCTGTATCCAGGCCGGTGTCGATAATGGCGATGCGGGTGCCAGCGCCGGTGTAACCGGATTCCCAAACCTGAGTCGTGCCGGTCATGTCGGAAGAAACCGTCATATTGGGCTTATCAGCAGTATTGGCCACGGTTTCCATGGGGTAGTAACGTTCTTCCATCACCACCTGCTTTACGCCGGAGATACGCTCGATGATCTCGATCTGGCCGTACTGCACATTGGCGGAGATCAGGTTGGCGGCCAGGGTCAGATTCCAAACCACATCCAGCTCCTGCCCCAGCTTCTTTTCGATCCGGGCGGTAACAGCGGCCTGATTATCCTTCAATTGGCCGCGGTAAGCCATAGCAGCGGCATCGTTCGCGATGCTCTGGGTAGAGAAGCCGGCTTGGAGCGTGGGCGTATCCCACAAAATAATAGAAACACGCACGATCTCGTCGTCGGCATATGTAACTGTATTCTGACTTTCTGTCTGCTGGGGACGGAGCGGGTTACTGACAGCGCTGTTGGATGTCTGGCTGAAAGTGACACCGTTTGTGGCGGTGGCATTCAAGGGCAGAACAAAGCCCACCAGCAGAGCAACGATCAGTAGCATGGAGATAAAACGTGTTGCAAAATTGTTTCTCATGGCGATTCTCCTTCATTTTTATTTCAGAGCAGACAGACCGCTCTATGTTCGGCTCGCTTAGTTGCTTATTTTTACCATCCTTATATGGCTTGTATTTGCAATATACCACAATGGTTTCACCTTGTCAACTATATATTACAAGAAAATAAACAGGGGCCGCCTCAAATTTCAGCAGATTGCACAAACACTTTTTGTGCATTTCCGCAATATGAAGCAGCCCCATATTGGTATCAAATTGCAATATTTTAATCCAGCAGCACTGCTTCCAACTGGCGCAGGAAGTGGCGCAGGGCCTCTTTGTCGGTTTCGTAATAGTTCTTCTGACCCTCTTTTTGCTGTCGCAAAAAGCCATAGCTGCACAGAAGCGTAAGGCTGCGGGACATATTGCTGGGGTCCATTCCCACCGCCTCCGACAATTCCAGACTATACGCCCGTTCCTTGCTAAGCCTTCCCAGAATCTCCAAACGCTTTTTATCGCTGAGCGCCTTCAAAGAAAGGCTTAGCATTTCGTAGGTCACATTCTGATCTCTCCGGCGGCTCTTGACGCTGGTGCCGCTGCCAAGGTAGATATAGCTCCTGTCCTCCTCCATGTCCGACTTCTTGTACAGGAGGAAATTATGGTTCATGGTAAAGATCGCTACTGTCGTCACCTCTTCCTCACGGGTGAACAGTTTTTGTCCGGCAGCGTTTTCCGTATATTCCAAGGGAGAAACTTCAGATTCTTCCCAGTAACTTACCTTTTCTTCGAACATCCAATCCAATTTTCGAATCGTGGTCTTCAAGCGCTCCGCCACAGGCGCGATGAGCCGGGCCAGCTCATCCAGGCTCTCGTCAAAGTTTCGCAGCGCCCGGCAAAGGGTAATTTGAAACTCCGGCGGAAGATTCAACGCGCAAACCTGCTCAAAGAAATCACCGGGGCAGCAGCCGCCAAAGGTAAAGTCCAGACCCATGATGCTGTAATCCTGGATCCAGGCCCCTTTTTGCTGCAAATACCACCAATTCCGTCTGATTTCCTCGATATTTTCCCAAAGATCCGGCTTTTTCAAAGTGAAAAAGGAAAATACCAGCAAGCGCGCCAGACAGGTTCCTTCCTGCTTATCGCCAGTGGCCACCTTGCCGAAGAAGCGCCGCAGCTGCAGATCCTGGGGAGAAAGGCCCTGGCAGGTTTCCTCCAAAATGTTCTGCAGCTCCTCCGCCTGGCGAACCACACGCTCCGACTCCGCCGGGCTTTCCGCATTCATTTGCATGCTCAGAAGGGAGCGGAAAGAAATGCCATTGGTAAACTTATACAGCAGTTCAATAGTTTCATAGAGCATATAATGGTCGCGCACAATTTGAAATCGCATATTCTCACTCGCTTTCCGGAAAATCTGTTCTTCAGATGTATTTAATTTATGAAAAGCAAATAAAAAAGTCAAGATTTTTTTCATTCGCCCCGAAATTCCGGAATTTTTCTTTGTGAATTTTGTACAAGGCTTTTTCCGTAAAAAACGGCAAACATTCACGCTTCCAAATAGCAATGGCACAAGGAAATGAGCATCTGGCGGGCGGTTGGAAGGGCCGGATCCCGCTGCGAAAGAATATGACAGATGGTCAGCAGCGCATCCGTAGGCAGACTCCCCTTTCCTTCACATTCCTCCCGGAGCAACGCTTTGAGCTGGGATGTACTGAGCATTTCCAAATATTCCTGTACTGTCGCCATAATCTTTACCTCCAAATTATTTAAAATATACACTTGCGATATTAAATATCTCATGTGTTAATAATTATAGCACCTTTTTGGATAAAATCAACGTAATAGATATTTAATATCCAAAACAGATATTGAGGTGTTACTATGGCTAAGCGTTTTTTATTGGAGGGAAACATCATCGCCGATCGTGTCCGTTTGGGTCGCGCCATGCAAAAGCCTCCCATGAAGCAGGAGGACCTGGCCCGGGAGATCAATTTGATGGGCATGGAGATCACACCCCTGATCATTTCCCGCATCGAAAAGAACCAGCGTCATGTCTGCGACGGCGAGCTGGTGATGATCGCGAAAGCGCTCCATGTCAGCCTTGATTGGCTCTGCGGTCTGGACGGATAATCCATCACATCGCTGCCCTCTGCGCATCCTGCCGCAGAGGGCGTTTTCTGTCAGCTTTCCCCAAAAATAAGCTTGACGAAACACCGCAGACTATATATAATATACAAGGAGATTACTATGTAAAGGGCAGGTATTGCTTATGAGTCCATTGTTCCGAAAGAAAGTAAAGATCGAGAACCCAGTTGGCCTAAAAAAAGCCGTCGGAGCGGAAGTGTTCGTTTTCCTTGTGCTGTTTTTGGCCTTTTTCATTGCCCTCTGTTCTAAGATGGGCACGGTCAATATGTTCAACACCATGATGAACACCGCCTTTGACCTGCTGCTGAACACCTGCTTCTACATTATGGCCATCGCGGTCCTGGCCGGCGCCATTTCCTCCCTATTCTCCGAGTTTGGCGTTATCAGCCTGCTCAACAAGCTCCTGTCCCCCGTCATTCGCGTAGTTTACGGTCTGCCCGGCGCCAGCGCCGTGGGTGTTTTCACCACCTATCTTTCCGACAATCCCGCCATTTTGACCCTGGCTCATGACAATACCTTCCGCCGTTATTTCAAGAAATATCAGCTGCCCGCGCTGACCAATATCGGCACTGCCTTCGGCATGGGTCTGATCATCACCACCTTTATGGCCGGTCTGAAATCCCCTTCCGGCGAGAGCCTGGGTCTAGCCGTGCTGGTTGGTAATCTTGGCGCCATCGTCGGCAGTATTGTTTCCACCCGGTTGATGCTGCGAAAAACCGCCAAGATCTTCGGAAAAGAAGCCGATTGTGAGCTGGAAGCTGATGCCGAACAAATCGACATCAATAAATACCGCAAGGTTCGCAAAGGCAGCGTTGGCACCCGATTCCTGGATGCTCTGCTGGAAGGCGGCAAGAGCGGCGTGGATATGGGCATGGCCATCATTCCCGGCGTTTTGATCATCTGCACCATCATCATGATGCTAACCAATGGCGCGCCAGAAGGTGGATACACCGGCGCTCCCTATGAAGGCATTGCCATTCTTCCCTGGATCGGTGATAAACTTAGTTTTATTCTTCAGCCTCTGTTCGGCTTCCAGAGCAGCGAAGCCATCGCTGTGCCCATTACTGCATTGGGCGCTGCCGGCGCCGCTATTACAGTGGCCAAGGATCTGCTGATGACCGGCCTGGCCAACGCCCATGACATCGCCGTTTTCACCGCCATGTGTATGTGCTGGAGCGGCTACCTGAGCACCCATGTTGCCATGATGGACAGCCTGAAGTCCAGCTACCTGGTGGGCCCCGCCCTGGTCAGCCACACCATCGGCGGCCTCTGCGCGGGCATCTTCGCCAACTGGTTCTATCAACTGCTGATGCTGATCATCTAAAGATAAGGTAAAATCGCTGTCGCAACCTGCGACAGCGATCTTTTTATTGCCTTCTGGCCAGGGTATAATCGTCGCCCTGGCGGTAGTAGGGGCAGCGGGCATGGGGCATGGCAAAGAATCGGTACATTTCGTCCTCATCCAGGTCCATCATGCAGTAGTACTCGTCGTATTCCTCGTCATAGTCCCAGTACCAGCAGGTATCACACTGATTATCTCCCATCACATTCCCTCCAGCATATTCAGGTAAGCCGCCACATCAAAAGGGCGGATTTTTTCATCCTTGCGCAAGTACAGCGGATGATGGGGATGCCCTTTTTTCGTAATGGCGCCGGCGCAGTACCATGTTGCGCCATAATGCTCACCGGCAGACAGCATATCCCGCACACATCCGGGCAGATACTTTCGCTTTTCAATAATAGCGCCCCAGGCTGCCCACACGGCAGGCTTTTCCGAAATGGACAGCACATACCGGAACGCCTCCAGATTTTCCTTGTGCAGCGCCAGGTTGCACGCTTTTTCCATATCATCCGGCGAAGTGGCGCGCTGGGCATAAACATTGAACATAATAAAGCTGTCAAAGCCGTTGCCGAGGGCAATGCGCTCCACGGATTTGAGGGTATTGTCCAAATTGTCCGGCTCCGCGGTAGAAGGATTGATGCCAATGCAGATCAGCGGATTGTTGCCCCTGGTACCCAATATGTACCGATATTCGGAATAAAAATTGGGGGCATAGAGCCACTTTTCAATGTCATAGTCAGCGCTGGGCGTATTGGCCGCTTCCAACGCTTGCCGGAAAGTGACCAGTTCCAGCTTGTCTGTCGTTACGCTGGGAATATGCATATTTCTCTCCTTATGCCCACAAAACCGTATCCACGGGAATATCGTAATCCTCCGTGGGAATATATTCTACCATCTGGAAATCATAGCACAGCGCCAAGGTGGGATGGCCCGGCTCGGAAGCCAGGAATTTGTCATAGAAGCCGCCGCCGTAACCCATTCGCTGCCCTTCCTTGGTAAAGGCCAGGCCCGGCATCAACACCAGCGCGGTCTGATCCTCCGCGACAGGCCCATCCTCGATGGGCTCCGGGATACCGCAGTAGCCCTTTTCTACCTTCGACAGATCGTCCAGGTAAATAAAGCGCATTTCATCGCCATAGCATTTGGGCACAGCAACACGCTTTCCGTCATTCAACGCCTGCTGCAGTATGGCCACAGTACGGACCTCCTGGTTGTAGGGCAAATAGCCATAGATGGTTTTTGCCTGCTTATATGCCTGGGACGCCACAAAGAGCCGACCCAATTCCTCACTTTTTTCCACGATCTGCGACTCTGTCATTGCTCTTTTTTTCTCACGAATTTCTTTTCGTAATGTCTGCTTATCCATAACATCCTCCAAAATCAGTATTTTTCCAGCGGCTGCAGCCACACAAACAGTTCGATCGCCTTGTTTTCACCAACGCAAAGAAACACATCCCCGTTATTTTGCAGCAGTAAGTAGTAGAAGCTGCCATCCAGGGCAGTATACTTCCAAGCTTTCGCGTTATTTTCCCGGGCGCTTTTCGCATTCAGGCCATTCACACGCCAAGCATCCTGATCCGCAAAGCGACAATCAAAGTTCTCTTCGCTGAGATTCAGCGCCGTCACAGAACCGGTAAGCCGTTTGGATTTTCCTTCCGAAATATCATAGAGCCTTCCGGCATCGGACAGCGCGAAAACAGCGTTTTCCGGAGAAACTGTCGGCAAATCTCCTGTAGCGTAGAACACAGAACTAATACTGCATCGGTAGCCAAAGGGCATTTCCGAAAAATTCGCTTCCTTCCAAATCAATTTCCCTGCGCAGGAAAGCAGGAAAATTACAACCGCGCAACAAGCAGCGATAATCCAAGCTTTCGTTTTTTGATTCATTTGGTCATTCACCTCGTGCTATCAATATATCACAATATACCGAAAAAGTAAAGAACTGCGCCCCCGTTTGATACGAGGGCGCAAGAATTATGCTTCACCATCGGTGCAGGTAATGATCAGATCCTTGAGATGGAAATTCCAATAAGAACCCTTTTCCAAGGCGTTCCACTGATCAACCGTACCGGCAAATAGAATGGTTTTTAAATTATCGCAATCCATGAAAGCGCGCTGAGAAATCGCCGCGACATTTTCATGGAAACTGACCTGTGTTAAACTGGTGCATCCGGCAAATGCCCATTGACCAATACGCAACTGCTCCTGAGGAATGGTGAGTTCCGTCAACAGGACATCATCCACATAAAGACTCCCGGCGCATTGCAGCGGATTGGCATAGGAGCCGCCGAAGGAAATCGCAAGCCAGCGATCCAAATCGGAAATACGCACTTCCTCCAGAAGGAAACAATCATAAAAAGCCCACTGCGCAATGGTTTCCATGCTTTCAGGAATGGAAATGGCTTTCATCTTGCAGCCAGCAAAGGCATACTCGCCCAAAGTGATGATGCCGTCCCCTAAAATAACGGTTTTGAGACTGCCACAGTCAAAGAAAGCATAATCTCCTACGGAAGTCACGCTGTCCCCAAATTGAACGCCCATAATCTTAGGATTGCAATAGAAGGCAGCAGGTCCGACGGCAGTTACCGCATAACCATCAATTTCATCGCCAACATAAATATACTGATCAGTGCATTCTCCGATTCCGGTAACGGTGCAGGAAACGCCGTCATCGTTGACATCATACGCCAAGCCTTCAGAAGGCGTTGCAGAAAAATCAGTAATACCGGGAATTGGTGCCGCCGTAGAAGGCGTTGAGTCAGTAGAAGGTTCTGTGTCATTGCCGCAAGCAGCAAAGGCAAAAATCAATGAAAAGCACAAAATTAGTGCCAGTATTTTTTTCATGAATCAATTCCTCCGCAATATTTTCTACATTCTATCACAGATTTCTGGATAACGCAACAGAGAATCCCCGAAAACAAGCGTAAACGCACAACCATGCGTACCTTGACGGAATAAGTAAGCGGGGCTCCGGTAGGAGTCCCGCTCAGAATATTTAGATCTTTTTGCGGCAATCATCCGGAATCGTTTCTGCCCAGGGTAGCAGATCATCGAGGAAGTCAAGGCTGGTATCGTCCATATGCTTCGGGATTTGAGTCAGAAGATGCTCAGATATTCATAGATCTTCAGATTGTTCGCCTTCGCTGTTTCCACGAGGCTGTAGATGACCGCGCTCGCTTCGGCGCCATGAACAGTATCAATGATATGCCAGTTGGCTCTGCCAATGGTGAATGGCCGGATAGCTCGCTCTGTTGCGGAATTATCAATGGGTATATTTCCATTCTCAAGGAATACGCGCAGATATTTCTCCTGATTCAGGCTGTATCGTATCCCATCCCGGGCCTTTTCGCTCAATATCGTAGCCGGATCCTGTTCATGAACCCATGCAAAGTAAGCCTCCACAAGAGGCTTGACCTCTCTCTGGCGGCGAATATGTCGTTCTTCTGCGCTCAAGTTCTTCAGCGCTTCATCCGCTTTGTAAATAGCGGCGATTTGCACCAGCGCCTTGTGCGCAATGGTGTCGTGTGCCATTTCTTTGGCATCACCTTTCAAGGCTTTCAGTGCATCCGAATAATCTCTCCGGGCATGCGCCCAACAGAATGCAGATTGGATATTCTCATCGTTCTTATCCAGAGATTTATAACCACTGAATGCATCAGATACCAGCGTCCCGTTAAAACCCTCCAGGAATTTCCGGATGTTGTTCTTGCTCCGGGTCTTCCCATATTGGTACAGGACCACCGGCCTATCCTTGGAAAGTTCAGAAGTCCTGTATACAAACATATAGGACTTGTTGATGCTCTCCCGGCCATCCTTGGTTACCTGGCATGTGGTCTCATCCGCCTGGATGACACTCTGCCTGCACAAATGCTCCCGCATCCGGTCATATACCAGACTCAGATACCGTTCGGAACACCGGATGACCCAGTTGGCCATGGTTGCCCGTCCCAGAATCATATCACTCTGCTCAAAGTCCTGAGCAATACGATACATAGGAATGGCGTTGGTGTACTTGGCATTCATAATAGCCGCAACCAGAGAAGGCGTGGCAATGCTGTTTCTCAGCAGATCCACGGGACGGTCGGCACGAACAATTTTGTCCACATCGCTGCGCTTGGCAGCGTAGACAGCCACATGGTGCTCCACTACCTCTTTGACAGCGGGCTGGTATTCCGCTCTGCTGTACACTTCATCCGGCAGCCGCTTCCAACCACCTTCGCCATCAATCTCATTCAGCTGTTCTTTGGTAAGCTCATGATTTACAATGCGAACAGGCAGTCTGCTCAGGTCTTCCTTGCGCTGACCCTTCTGCTTCTTTCTACGGATCACTACCTGCTCGATGGCAGGTTCAGCAATGGCTTCTGCTGCCGCGGCATCCGCTTCGTTGAAGATATTTATCTGGCCAGGCAGAGTATCCAGTTTCTCCGTAGAGCGGCCAAAATGCCTGGCATTCATGATGGCAATCTTCTCGTTAAGCGTGTTGATCTGCTGCTGCAATTGCTGCTGCAACTGCTACATCTGCAGCACCATAGCAGCCAGATCCGCTTTGCTCATGCTATTCAGTTCCGACGAAGAAAGCTGCTTCATGGTGTGCCTCCGGCAAGTTTTTTACTACCAGAATTATACCACAAAACAGCTTCTTTTCCCACTATTTTCTTGAATTTTCCTGCATTTTCTCACTATTTTTTACAACATTTTCTTCGGCTTTGCCTTGCGAATACTTGGCATTATGGCCTGCCCGGACATGAGCCATTCAAACTGTTCCTAGCTCATCTCCATAACCTCCTGTTTCGACCTGGGCCATTGATAACGACCATCCGACAGCCGCTTATATAGCAGGAGAAAACCATCTCCCTCCCAGATGAGGCACTTGATCTTGTCCGGTTTCCGTCCGCAAAACATAAAGAGTACATTTTTCTGGAACGGGTCTACACCGATCTGGCTCCGTATAACCGTACTCAATCCGGTGATTCCCTGGCGTAAGTCAGTGTACCCACAGGCAATGTAGATCCGGTCAAAGCCGGTAGCGTTATTCAGCATGCAGCATCACCCGCAGTATTTGATCCAAGA
>JAZOAD010000048.1:0-8535 GCA_045595225.1 Faecousia sp. | reverse complement strand
CATCGTTGACCCCCGCAAGGAGCGCAACGCTATCGCTGAGGCCAAGAAGCTGGGCATCCCCGTTGTGGCTATCGTCGATACCAACTGCGATCCCGACGAGATCGATTACGTTATCCCCGGCAACGACGACGCTATCCGCGCCATCCGCCTGATCGCCGCCACCATGGCCAACGCTGCCATCGAAGGCCGCCAGGGCGAGGACGCTGTGGCTGAGGTCGAGGCACCCGCTGCTGAGTAATTTCGATACAAATTAACCAAATTTAGGAGGAAACGAAAATGGCATTTACCGCACAGGACGTTAAGAAGCTCCGTGAAATGACCAACGTCGGCATGATGGACTGCAAGGCAGCCCTGACCGCTACCGACGGTGATATGGACGCCGCCATCGACTGGCTGCGTGAGAAGGGCCTGGCTAAGGCCGCTAAGAAGGCTGACCGCATCGCTGCTGAAGGCGTAGCTTATGCTACCGTTGTCGGTGGCGTGGGCGTTGTGATCGAGGTCAACTCCGAGACCGACTTCGCCGCTAAGACCGAGTCCTTCATGGACCTGGTCAAGAACCTGGCTGTTGTTGTCGCTGAGCAGAACCCCGCTGACGTGGAGGCTCTGAAGGCTTGCACCTACCCCGGTTCCAACCTGACCGTCACCGAGATCATGCAGGAGAAGGTCATGTCCATCGGCGAGAACATGCAGATCCGCCGCTTCGAGCGCTTTGCTGAGAACACTTCCGTCGCTTACGTTCACGCCGGCGGCACCCACGGTGTTCTGGTCAACCTGGCTGTTGAGGGCGACATCGACGCTACCGAAATCGGCAAGAACGTGGCTATGCAGATCGCTGCTATGAAGGCCCAGTACTGGGACAAGTCCCTGGTTCCCCAGGAAGTCGTTGACAAGGAGATGGCTGTGCAGGTCGCTCTGATGGACAACGATCCCAAGATGGCTTCCAAGCCCGCTCAGGTCAAGGAGAAGATCGCTCAGGGCAAGATCGCTGCCTTCTTCAAGGAGATCTGCCTGCTGCAGCAGGATTTTGTCCGCGGCGACCTGTTCCAGGGCGACGTGGCCGGCTACATTGCCGATGCCGGCAAGAAGCTGGGCGGCAAGGTTACCTTCGTCAACGCCATTCACTACACCAAGGGTGAGGGCATTGAGAAGAAGGAAGAGAACTTTGCTGACGAAGTGGCCGCTCAGATCGCTGGCGCCCACAAGTAATTTCTCATGACAAACGAAGAACCCCGACCGGCTGGTCGGGGTTCTTTTCATTCATAAGGAAAGTACAAATTCAAATCCACATCGCCGTTGATGCCTGGCACGGAGCCGCCGTCGGAATACTGCCACATATCAATTTGGTAGGGGAAGGTCATCCGGTCTGTGTACATGGCCAGCCAGAATTTGCAGCCCAGGGCCTGCATCTCTGTCAGGCTCAGAAGCCGGGTGGAAGTGTCGATGTTAAAGTACACCATAGCGTCGTAGCCCGCGTCCTGTATAGCGCCGCAGAAGGCTTTGGCGCAGGCATTGAGGGTTTCCATATCCATGTGGGCCGTGCGGGCAGAGTCGCTGACGGGCTCCCAGTCAAATACCACAGGCATATCCAGCGCCATGCCGTCCAGCTTTTCCAGCACGAATGCCGCTTCCTCCAGCGCTTCTTCCACGGAAATGGCCTGGGAGAAGAAGTAGGCGCCAATTTTCAGGCCGTTTTCCCTTGCGCCCTGCATATTGGCCCGCCATAGGGTATCCTCGCAAACATCGCCCACCACATAGCCCCGATAGCCCACGCGCACCATGGCGAAGGCCACATCTGTGGCAGCCACCTTGCTCCAGTCGATGGCGCCCTGGTGGGAGGATACATCAATGCCCAGCATGCTGCTGCCGGCGATACAGGTCAGGTAGCCGTTGTTGTAGGCAAAATCGCCTGCGCCGTAGGGATTTTCCGCCAGAGTAGGGTCGGTGGGCTCCGTTCTCTCGGTTTCCACAGAGGCGGAGTCGGTAGTGCTCGCGGTGTCCGGCGGCTGGGCAGAGCAGCGGGTCATGAAGAGCACCGCCGCCAGCAGAAGAATAATGGCTACGGCCATAGCGATCAACCCTGCAAAAACCTCTATTCTCTCCCGATCTTTCACTTTTCCGGCCATACCCAATCCCCTTTTTGTCGGTTTTCTGCCATTATACCATAAATCATGTCAAACGCAAAGAGAAATTTTCATATTGGGCGATGGAAATACAGACGCGAAGCCGGCATCCCGTGGGACGCCGGCTTGTTGTTATGGGATATCGTCGGAGTATTCGCTGTCGGCGGGGGTTTCTTCCTCTGCCCAGGGGGCGTAAACCGGGGGCTGGGCCTGGAATTGCTGCAGCTGCCGATGGGCCTTTAGACCTACATGAATTTCATAGATCACAGCGATGTGCAGCAGACCCTCCACCAGACAACTGGCGGGATCCTCCAAAAACACAAAGGCAAATACCGCCAGCAGAACAGTGTCGATGATCACAGCCACCATACCTGCCTTCAGCCAGCGGGCGCTGTTTTTGGATTTCCACCACAGCAGAAGCCAAATTGCCAGCAATACAAAGGCCATGGCCATACCGGTGGCGGTGTAAGTACCGAAGGCATATCCGTCAAAGTAGTTGCCCAGCATGGTCAGATAGTAGGGCAGGGCCGCGCAGTAGGGAATCATAAAGGTGCTGTTTGCCAGTAGCAGAATGATGTTTGCCACGGTGGTAAGCACGGTGGCCAAAAGCATATATTGGGCGGTGCTACGCTGCCGCGCCAGAGCAAGCGTATTGTTATCCATACGCGTTACTGACGGTAGACGATCTTGCCGTCTACAATGGTGGTGTAGGCTTCGCCGCCGATGTTTTTCAGGGGGTCAGCGGCCCAGATCACCACGTCGCCGTCCTTGCCCGGCTCCAGGCTGCCTACCCGGTCAGCAATGCCGGTGGCGGTGGCGGGATAGATGGTAATGGCTTTCCAGGCTTCCTCCATGTCCAAACCGGCGTTTGCGGCCAATCCGGCGCACATGGGCAGATACTGCAGCGGGATCACCGGCGCGTCGGTGATGATGCTGATTTTTACGCCGGCTTCACGCAAAACTGCCGGGGTGGTGAAGCTTTTGTTGCTCAGCTCGATCTTGGTTTTGCTGCCCAGGCTGGGGCCAATGAATGCCCACAGGCCTTCTTCCGCCAGCTCATCGGCGATCAGCGCGCCGTCGGTGCAGTGATCCAGAGTGATGCCTACGCCGAATTCCCTGGCAATGCGGATGGAGGTAAGAATATCATCCGCCCGATGGGCATGGGCCTTCAGAGGAATTTCACCCTTCAAAACGGGAATCATGGCCTCCAGCTTCATGTCAAAGCCGGGATTTTTACCGTTTTCCTTGTCTTCCATGTAACGCTTGGTTTTAAACAGCAGTTCCCGCAGCAGCGCGGCGGTGCCCATACGGGTCATGGGTGCTTTTTTGCCGCCCTGGCCGTAGCAGCGCTTGGGATTCTCGCCGAAGGCGCACTTCATGGCAATGGGATTTTTGATGATCATTTTATCCACACGCTTGCCGGAGAGCTTGATGGCCGCGAAAGTGCCGCCCACCACATTGGCGCTGCCGGGGCCGGTGCAGGCAGCGGTGACGCCGCCCTGCAGGGCATTGCCGAAGGCTTCGTCCAGGGGATTGATGGAGTCAATGGCCCGCATTTGGGGCGTGATGGGGTCTACGATCTCGTTGTAGTCCATGCCTTCCCAACCCATGGCCTCATTGTCCAGGCCGATGTGGCAGTGGGCGTCGATACAGCCGGGGGTCACCAGCCGACCGCCGGCGTCGATGACGGTGGCATTTTCTGCGGACAGATTTTCTCCCACGGCCAAGATCTTGCCGTCATCGCCAATGAGCACGCATCCGTCAGGGATATCGGGGCCTGCCATGGTCTTTACATATCCGTTTTTGATCAGCAGCATTTAGTTTTCCTCCTTATAGTCCATCAGCACTTCGTACAGTGTGCCGGTGGCGCAGTTTTCAGTCCTTGTTTTTTCACAGGTGGCGATGAATTCTTCGTAGGTGCAGGTGGAAACATTGCACTTAAGGTCCTCGTTTTCGGTAATGGCCTTCATCTGACAGGTGTAAACGCCCCAGGAGGAGGTCCACCAGCCGGTGACACAGGTTTTGTAGTTCCAGATGGTCCAGGAATAATACCGCTCGTCGTACAGTTCCAAAGCGTTTTCCCAGGCTTCCTTATCCTCAAAGCAGGTGAATTCGCCGATCAGCACCGGCACATCGTAGTCCCGGCCGATATTCCAGAAATCGTGGTAGGCATACAGCACATCATAGGGAAGCACATCGGTCCACCAGTTGTACCAGTGGTATTCATACTGCACATTTTCCCAGCCGTAGTCCTTGGGATCCGGCAACTTGCCGAAGTCCCAGCAGCCTTCCATGGTGATCACATGGTTGTCCCCGTTTTCCCGGATGGCATCATAGATCTGATCGAAAATATCCCAGCATTCCTTGGTGGTGGGGCCGGCATATTCATAAGTAGGCTCGTTGAGAATATCATAGGTAGCGATCCATTTGCCCAGCTCCGGCTCTGTGGCGGTGTAGTGCTGAGAAATGAAGTCCCACAGCGCCACGACGGAGTTTACATAATCTTCGTTAGTCCAGAATCCGGCGTAGCCGATATTGTCAGTGCCGGAATGCTCGTAGCCGTTCTGGCTGCCGGGAGCGCCGTGAAGATCCAGCACGATGTACAGCTCGTATTTGGCGGCCATGCTCATGAACCAATCCAGATAGGCGAAGGCCTCTTCTTCACTTTTCAGGGTCAGATCATCGTTTAAAATATTACGCCAGTAGAAGGGCAGGCGAATGGTGTTCAGCGCCAGGTCTTCCTTGATGATGCGGAAATCTTCCTCGGTGAAGAAGCAGCTCCAGTAATATTCCAGCAGCTCGTCCATATCATAGCCCTCCAAATTGGGATTGGAGGCCAGGGCCTTGCGGAGTTCTTCCTCCGTAAATTCGGGGTACTGGATGTTGTCGCCGTCGTCTTTGACATAGCTTCCGTCCTCGTTTTTCAGCGGCTCCAGAGAAAACAGGCTCATCCAGCCTTCCTGCACCAGGATCTGGCCGGCATTGACGCCGATCAGCTGCAGCGCGTTGCCCTCCGGGTCGTAGAGGCTGCGGCCTACCGCCTGCACCAGACCGGTGTTGTTTTCCGCCGTGGCAGCGGGAGCGTCTACGGTGTAGGTTTTGGAATAGGCGTACACACCGCCCAGCGCGAGTCCCAGCAGCAGGCACAGCGCAAGCACCACCAGCAGAATTCGTTTCATGATTTTCTTCATTGTGTTCATCCTCTCTTTCCGTAACGATACTGAAACCATTATACTCCGGGAAAAACCGGCTTGTCAATCAAAAGCGAAGGCGAAATATCCGGGCCGCTCTCCGCCGTCCAGGCGGCGATACATGGCAAAGGGGTCAGTACCCGGCACCCGGAATACGCCGGATGGCATTTTCAGCGCCGACAAAATGGCCCCAGCAGCGTCACGGCAGCCCAATAGCTCCGCGGCAAACAGCTCGCAGCCTGTGGATGCGGCGGCGAAAATGCAGCCATCTCCCCGGTAAAACCGGTAGAATTGCCGCAGGAAACGCAAATTTTCCCCTTCCTGCGCCACGCCACCTGCCGGAAGATACGCTCTGCGCAGAGCGGCGTATTCTTCCGGGGGAATTTCCCGGATATCCAGCGGATGGTTTTCGGCGACGCAGGCAAATTCCTCCATGCCACCGAAGTTAACATAATCCATTTTGCTGTACATTTCTCTGAGGCCACCATCGCCTGGTACCAGCATGGCGCCGGCGTAGCCGTTTGCCGCCAAATGGCTGTGGATATGGTCCATTAGTCGGCGGCAAAGCCCCTTGCCCCGGCATTCCGGCAGGGTAGCCACGGCGTAGATATAGGCGGCCTTTTTTTCGGAGAATGTCACATCAAACCAGTAGGCCGCCGCCAAAACAGCCCCCGCTTCCGTGAGGCAAATGCATCGCTCCGGCGCAAAGGCCACCGCGAAAAAACGGTCGATAAACGCTTCTTCATCCCCGAAGGATGCTTTCCACAGGTGCTTCAAGCCGGGGATGTGCTCCCCTTGCGGATGCTCAAACTTCATCTTTATCCTCCCAAAGACGGGCCCAGCACTTTTCCGCCAGATGATCCGGGCAATAGGAAAGCTTTGCCTGCCGCAGACCCTCCAGCTCCATGTCCTCCTCCCGGTCCAGGAAACGGATATGGGGATATTTGTCCCGTAGATATTGAGCAAAAGCCTGGTTAATGGCGGTGTAGGCGCCGTCCACATCCTCCAGGGCCTTTTCAAAATGGATGTCCATGGTGTCCTCCGACAGGGGAGAGGCCATGGTAAAGGCGATCATCTTGTCGCCGTCATACAGCGCCAATCCATCCAGCTCCAGGGCTTCGAAATACTTAAACGCCCGTGTCAAGGCGGTCTGCTCCAAATGGAAGCTGGCCTGGGGATCCCGCTCCAGCCGCTGCCGGTACCAATGCTCCGCAAGCGCCTTTGCTTCTTCCAGATTTGCTATGGTCAGCGGCTCCGCCCGCCAGGCGGGGTACAGACTGCGGAAACGGTTGATGTGGTTGCGTTTTTTCTGGAATTTGCGACCCTTCAGGTCTGCCAGGTCGTCAATGTTGTATACATAGTCAAAGCTGCCCCGGTCGCACTGCATCCGGAATTTTCCGGGATAATAGCGCTCCAGGGTGGCCATATTGGCTTCGTTCAGGCCGGTAATGCAGCAGGGGATACCCCGCTGCCGGGCGTCCTGAATGATGGCGTCCAGCACCGGCAGAATTTCCCCCTCGCCTACAGGGAAGGGATAGACGGCCTTGCGGTCGAATTGGGAGAAGAAGACCCAAAATCCGTCCACAAAGGCGGCATGCTGGCGACCCCAAATGCAAAGATTGGCGAAAGCGTATTCACAGTTTTTCCGGCTTTTCAGCAGGACGGGGGCCATTTGCGCCCGCAGCGCCGGGGTGATTCGTTCAAAATTGATCATATTATCATCCTACAATATATTATAATGGGAAACGGTCTATGGCGATTATACCACAGACCGTTTCATTTCTCAATCTTTTTTCCGTGTCAACAGCATGGCAATTGCTACGGCGGTTACGCCACCTGCTAATTTGCCGATCATCATAGGCAGCAGCATATCCGGCGCGAATCCGGCGGTAAAGCCCAGATGGTCGCCAAATACAAAGGCTGCCGATACGGCAAAAGCGATATTGACCACTTTGCCCCGGCTGTCCATGTCCTTGACCAGGCCGAAGGTAGCAATGGAATTGGCAAGACTGGCGATCAGTCCCGCAGCAGCGGTTTCGTTGATGCCCAAAAGAGAGCCCACCTTCATCAGCGGCTTTTCCAGCAGCTTCGTTACCGCGAAAACCAGAGGGAACGCGCCGGCCAGTACGATGGCGATGGCGCCCACGGTTTCAAAGCCGTCGGAGATGGGCGCCATGCCGGGAATGATGGCAAATCCGGTCAGAGCTTCCACAATGGACGCCGCCAACCCAACCGTGATCAGGGCGGTGATCAGCTTGCCGAAAACGGTGAAGCCTTTGATCATAGCTTTTTCTGCCTTCCAGAGCCCCAAAACGATCAGCGCGGCGATCAGTACAATGGGTATCAAATTCCGCAGCACCATCAGGATGGGGAATCCTGAAACCAGACCGCCCACCAGGATGCCGATGGGAATGGTGACGATACCGCAGAGAATGCCTTTTGCCAAAGCGGGCCGATCCACCGGCTCTAAAATTCCCAAAGCTACCGGAATCGTAAATACGATGGTGGCGCCCAGCATGGAGCCGGTCAGCACGCCGCCCAATGCCGCGGCCTGGGGATCATTGGTCAGCGCCTGCGCCAATGCGCCGCCGCCCATGTCGCAGGCCAAAATGGTGCCGGCGAACATGGCGGGGTCAGCCCCCAAAAAGGTGAATACCGGCACGATCACCGGCTCCAGCACCTTTGCCAGCACCGGCGACAGGGAAATGACACCCACCATAGCCAGCGCCAGAGAGCCCATGGCCAGGATGCCTTCTTCAAAATGCTTTCCCAGGCCTAGATGATTGCCAAAGATCCGGTCAATGCCGCCGAATACGGCGAATACCGCCATGATCCAGATAATAATGTCATAGGCGCCCATACCGTTCCTCCGGGTCCAAAATGGCCACCACCACCGCGTCCAGCGGGGCTTCCATGCAGTAGCGTCCGGCGCAGGAGCCGGTGACCAGCAGCACCCGGTCGCCGGGCCCGGCGCCCACCTGGTCGGCAGCCACGATTTTTTCCGCGCCGGTGTCTACAATTAAAAATGTATGCCCGGACAGACAGGCTGCCTTCCGAGTGGCCCATACCGACGCAGCCACAGTTCCGATTTTCACATAATGTTCCTCCGTCTCCTAAGATAAATTGTTGTTTACAACAAAACCCTCCCCTCCGGGGAGGGGGGACCGCTTGCGGTGGGTGAGGGAATAAAACCCTCATCCGTCTTCAAAAATGACCGTTAGGGG
>JAZOAD010000047.1:0-28023 GCA_045595225.1 Faecousia sp. | reverse complement strand
ATTGTCTTCCTAAGACCGCTTGGCCTCCGACTTCGAAAAAGGCTCTTTCTGCATTTAAAGACAGTGGCTTTATGTCGCAATTGGCCGAAACATTAACAACGAGAACAGTATAATTTTCCCGGCAGCGTTAGCTGCCGGGGTTCGTTGCTTAGAAGTCATATTTTGCGGCCAGGCGCGCCGGCGGCAGCTTCATTAGCTTTCGCAGCGGCAGCACAGTAACCAGCAGCTGGAACAGCAGAATGCCCAAGGCCACGCAAACCGCGGCGCCGAAGGGGAAGACCAGATCCAGCATTTCCTTACCTTTCAGTATGGAAACGGCGGCCCAAAGGACCAGGCTGACGGGTACAACGGTGGATACGCCGGTCAGCAGACTTTCCACAATGAAGATCAGCGACACCTTTTTCGCCGGAATGCCCAATAGCCGGTATACCGACAGCATGCCGATCCTACCCTGTACATCTGACCGTCGCAGCAGATACAGCATGACGGCGGACAGTACCATCACGGTCAAAATCACAATGCTTCGGGCATCCGCGCGGATTTGGGATGCTTCCCGATAAGCCGTCATCTGATTGGAATATTCGTCCACAATGGAGATGGTTAGATAGCTTTCATACCGCTGCGCCGCCTTTTCCAGGTATTGCGTGACCGCTTCTTTATCATCGCAGAGGACCCAGAAATCACGCAGCGCCATGTTGGTCATCAAGTCGTCGATTTGAGAGTCTGCCACGATGATTTTGGCGTAACAATCTGTCCTGTCGCAAATCTCCACGATCTCATAATAGCTGCCGCAGACGGTCTTGAAGGACTCGCCCAGCCGATCCCAGAAGATCTCTCCGGCATTGTTGGGCAGAACGATGCATTCGTCTTCGGCCAGTTCCAGGTCATCGTACACGCCGGGATAAAGCGTCCGGAAGGTGGAAAGGGACATGGCTTCCGTGCCGGATGCGCCAACAGATGCCAGCATCTCATTTGACATATATACCGCCGGCTCGCCGCTGTCACAAATACCTACGATCACCGGCGCGGCATTCAGCGCGCCATAGCGGATGGGCCTGTCCAGGAAATAATCGATGCTCTTGATGCTGTTCTGCGCCACGCCCTCTTGCGCCATGACAGCATCCAGGACCCAGCGGTCCACAACCACTTCCAGAGCGTTTTCCGGCATGCGGCCCAAAATCAGATCGCTTTCCTCCAAAAAATACAGAGGCACATGGCTACAATCGGGCAGCTGCACGGAAATATTGCTGGCCTGTAGGATCAGATTGCCGCTGACGGTGGCAACATAGGAAACATCGGGAATGATGGTGAAATCCATGGTGGAATTGTCCAGATACTTCTTGTAGTTGCGGGCGTTGCTTTGCAGTGAGTCGATGGAGCTGCCGGCATGGGGGCCTCGAGAGATGACCACTTCCAGCATTTGGGAATGGGTGGTAATAAAATCTTCCGGCTCAATGGCAAAGAGGGTAATGAAGTCTGCCACGGTCAGCGCCAGCAGAACGGTCAGCAGCACCAGGAACAGCCGGGCGCCCAGCGCACGCCATATTTTATCTCGGCCCATGTGCCGCGCCTCCCGGAAAATATCCCGGAATGTGATCCCGGAGCCGGGCTTGGCGGGGATGTTTTCCCCCGCATCCGCAAGGAATTGGCTGCCGGATACCTGCTTATCCACTTCCTCCAGAGTGTAGTGGGGCCGCTGCCCCTCCACAAGAGCCGGCGTTTCGGCCGGGGCGCTGCAGCTGACCGCGCGGCGGTCAGCCACCTTGATCACGATCCGGTCTTTCAGCGCCACAACGGAGATCTGTAACGGCTCAATACCCGGCTCCTGCAAAATGCGTAGAGAAACCCGGTCTGCCTCCACAGTATTTTCCTGATAATCGCCGGCATACAGCACCTTGCCGGCGCCTACATGCAGGCTGGTACGCTCCCAGCTGCCATGGTCCTGCTGCAATCGGCCGTTTTCCATGGAGATGATGCGATCCGCGAAGAATTCGGCGATCCGCTCTTCGTGGGTGACCATGATCACCAGACTGCTTTTGGAGATTTGGCGCAGAAGCGAGCAGATATTCATGGTGTTGGCTTCGTCCAGATTGCCGGTGGGCTCGTCCGCAAAGATCACCCGGGGCTTTCGGGCCAGCGCTCTGGCAATGGCTACGCGCTGCTGCTGACCGCCGGAAAGCTCACCCACATTGCGGCGGATATATCGGTCCATTTCCACCGCTTTCAGCGATTCCTTTACCCGGCGCAGCTTTTGCGCGTGGGTCAGTTTCAGACTGTGCAGACCCAGGTACACATTGTAGCCAACGCTATGCTCCGGCAGCAGGTAGTAGTTTTGAAAAATGTAGCCAAAATTTCGATTGCGTTCCGCTTCGTACAGCGCGGTTCCGTAGCGGTCCACGGTGACTTCCCCGGTGGAAATGGAGCCGTTGTCAAAATCGTCCAAGCCGCCAATGGCGTTTAAAAGGCTGGTCTTGCCACAGCCGGAGGGGCCGAGAATGCAAATAAATCCTGTGTCCGGCAGGGTCAAAGTAATATCGTGAAGAACGTGATTTTCGCCAGCTCGGCGGCGGTCATAGGTTTTATTCAGGTTTTGAATTTCAATCATACTACCGCCTCCTCGTCTTCGTCGATTACCAGATCCCGGAATCCGGCGGTGCGCGGATAAACCCGCTTTCTCAGATTATTGCTGGCCAGCCAACCGGCCAGCAGGGTAGAGGCCAGGTGGATCAGAGAAATGACGACCCACCACCAGCCATAGAGATATTTCACCACATTGGCGATTTGAGAAACGCCGGCTGCGCTGCTGATCACAATGGCGATCAGCGCCAGAGTTTGGCCGGCGATGCTGAACGCCAGAGTCTGCAGAAAGACGGAGCGCTTGGCGCTGCGATAGGTCAGGCCAATGTCGGAAAGGGTGCGGTAGCTCTCGGTTTCCGCGCCGAAGAGAGAGGGCAAAACGATCAGCTGCAGCAGCAGGATCACCAGCATGGCTGCGGCGCAGATGGCCAAAGTTTGGGTTCGCTGCGCCGCCAGGCCGGAGTCGATCCGGGTGGCGCCCAGCACATAGGGGGATAGCGCGTAATAGCCGGCCTTTTCCAAGGCGCTGATGACCCGCTTCGTGTAGGCGTAGTCAGAAATGGTGATGCTGACCTGATTTCCGTTTTCCACGCCGTTTTCGGTCATAATTCTGTCAAAAACGGTTGGATTGACGGCGGTAACGCTTGCCAGGGTGGATTCTACCAGACCGGCAATGTGGAATGTGCCGGCGTCGATAGAAAAGTCGGTTTCGTAAACGGCTTTGTAATTGGCCCGGGGATCTTCCGCCAGAACGCTGACATAGGCTTCCACAGAAACATAAACTTCATTGTCCGCCATGGCATGGGTGCCGGCGCCGGGCACAGGATTGACCACCGCGTGGAAGGGGTCACAGTATTCGCCGTACATCATTTTGCTTCGGGCGTTACGGTAGTTAATATAGTTGGCGGAATTGGGCACTTCCTCATACCAGGGAATATATGTACGCGCATTGGCTGTGTACATATATGTCAGAGATCTTGCCAAATCTGCATGGAAGTACAAGCCTTCTCCCTGGTCCGTTACGCCGGTAACAGTCAGCTCCAGCTTCATATATGCCCCGTCTGCCCAGTCGGCAAAGTGACGCAGATACACGGTAATGGTTTCTCCGATCAGCGTTTCGTCGCCCGTGGCTACGATCTGATCAAACCGCTGGGGCAGCGTACCGGCGGTGAGAAAATTCTGCTTGCCGGCTTGCAGCGGTACCGTCTGCATAAATTGGGTAGTGTCCAAAAATTCCGGGGCCGGCAGCTCCATGTAGGTGGGTCTGCGGATGGTGCCGTAGTTGTGCTGGGAATAGTTGAGCCGGTAATCCACGCCTTCCCGGTAGCAGTAGTTGATATCAGCGATGTAGCCGAACTGCTCAAGCTGCTCCACATGGGAAATGGAAAGAATGGCGTCGTAATCTGCCTGGGTCATATTGGCGGTATCGTTTCGGACGGCTACGATCCGGTTTTTGTCGCCGTTCAGGAAGGCGTCGCTGTCGTAAATACGGGTAGAAGTGTCATCCAGCGCCACAATAAAGCTACCGAGGAACGCGAATACAGCAAAGGCGGTCAGCGTAGCAAACAGCAGCGCAATGGCGCTCCAAACCGGACGGGATCTCATTTGCAGCCCAGCAACATACCCGCTCAACTCGCCGGATTTTTTTATGGGAATCGTGCGCTCGGCGGGGCAGTGAGGGCGTAGCTTGGCATCGGCGCATACCCTGCCGTCCTGCATGGTAATGTGGCGGGTCACATAGTTTTCCGCTTCGGAGAATTCGTGAGTGATCAAAATGACCAGCCGCTCTTGGGCCGCTTTTGCCAGCAAACGGATAATTTTGTCGCTGTTTTCCGGGTCCAGGTTACCGGTGGGCTCGTCAGCAATCAATATGCTGCAGGGCTTCGCCAGGGCTCTGGCGATGGAAAGCCGCTGCTTTTGACCGCTGGAGAGCTTGGCTGCCCGACGGCTGCGCATGGGCCACAGCTCCACCTCTTCCAAAATGACCTGGGCATCCAGTTCTGCCTGCAGAGCGTCCATGCCGGTCAGCCGCAGGGCGCTGACTACATTTTCCAGTACCGTGGCGCCGGGCAAAATGCCATAATGCTGCGAAATAAAGCCCACGGATTCGGCGCGGTAACGCTCCCAATCAGCGCTGCCAAAATGGGAGGTAGGCTTGCCGCTCACAAACAGCTCGCCGTCTTCATAAGGCAAAATGCCGCCCAAAATATGAGCCAGGGAGGATTTGCCGCTGCCGCTTTCGCCGGTGATGGCCACAAATTCGCCCTGTTCGAAGCTGAGGCTGACCTTGTTTAAGCCGGCAACCACATTCTGCCCGTTTACATAATATTTTGATAGCTCCTGCAATGCCAGCATGGGACTTGCCATAGCGCATCATTCCTTTTTGTTAAGATGGATGTAAATTATTTTATCATAATATCTTCGCTAATGCAACGAAAAAACCCATAATAGGGAATAAAAATATCCTAAAAACCAATTTTTCAATGAAATTGAGAAGGCTTTACTTTTGGAAATAAAAGTAGTATAATACTGTAAAAGGGGAGGTGTGGCTATGATTCGAAAACACAGATCCATGCTGGAAGGGCCACTGTTTTCTGGCATTTTGCTGTATACTATTCCCATTATCCTTACAGGTGTGCTGCAGCTGCTATTTAATGCCGCGGACCTGGTGGTGGTGGGTCAATATCGGGGCAGCGCGTCCCTGGCGGCTGTTGGCGCTACCGGCGCGGTGACCAATCTGATCGTAAATTTGTTCATTGGCTTGAGCGTGGGCGCCGGTGTGTCTGTGGCCCATGGTTTGGGCAGTAAAAATGACGAGCAGGTCCATCGCACCGTCCATACCGCGCTGCCGGCCGCTGTGGTAAGCGGGTTGGTGCTGACGGTGGTGGGCGTGTCCATGTCGGAAACATTCCTGATTTGGATGGGGACTCCGGAGGATATCCTACCCCTGTCCACCCTTTATATGCAGATCTATTTTGGCGGCATGACCTTCAATATGGTCTATAATTTCTGCGCCTCCATTCTCAGGGCCGCCGGCGACACCAAAAACCCTTTGATCTTTCTGAGTATTGCCGGCGTTGCCAATGTGGGCCTAAATTTGCTGTTTGTGGCGGGTTTTGGGATGAATGTGGAAGGCGTGGCTCTGGCCACCACCATTTCCCAGGGAATTTCCGCCGTTTCCATGGTCATCGTGCTGATGCACCGTAAGGATGCCTGCCGCCTGGAGCTGAGAAAGCTTCGCTTCTATAAAGCGCAGCTGTTGAAAATGGTTCGCATCGGTTTGCCTGCCGGCGTGCAAGGCTCGCTCTTTTCCATTTCCAATGTGCTGATCCAATCCTCTATCAATTCTTTTGGCAGCGTTGTTATGTCCGGTAACGCCGCCAGCGGCAATATTGAAGGCTTTGTTTATGTGACGCAAAACGCTTTTCATCAAACCGCCGTGAATTATGTGGGTCAGAATATGGGCGCCCGGCAGTACAACCGGGTAAAGAAGATCCTGTGGACCTGCCTGGCCTGCGTCAGCGTGGCAGGTCTCAGCTTGGGTCTGGTGGTCCGCGCCTTCGGCGAGCCGCTGCTGAGTATCTACATTTCTGACTCCGCGGAGGCCATTGAGTACGGCCTTCTTCGTATGACCTGCATCTGTATTCCGTATTTCCTCTGCGGCCTGATGGATGTTTCCACCGGCGCTTTGCGGGGCATGGGCGCCTCTGTGGTACCTATGATCATTTCCGTGCTGGGTGTTTGCGGCATTCGAATTTTGTGGATCTACACGATTTTCCAGATTCCTCAGTATCATACACCCCAGTGCCTGTATATTTCCTACACCGTATCCTGGGTCGCTACATTTGTGTGCCAGCTGATCGCGTTTTTGATCGTGTTCCGAAGGAAAACGCAACAGCTGGAGCCCAATGTTTCGTTAGGAGGTAATTTATGAATTTTATGGAGATCGCCCAAACTCGTCAGTCCTGCCGCAGCTATGATCCCGGCAGGGAAGTGGAACGGGAGAAAATTTTGGCAATTTTAGAGGCGGCAAGATTAGCGCCGTCTGCCTGCAATGGACAGCCTTATCATTTCACCGTCTGCCGTGGAGAAAAGGCAAAAGCGGTGGCATCTGCCGTGTCCGGCCTGGGTATGAATAAATTTGCTGCCCAAGCGCCGGTATTGATCGTGGTTTCGGAAGAGCCCTATGTCAAAACTGCCGCTATGGGCGCAAAATTGAAGGGGATTGATTACCGTTCCATCGACATAGGTATTGCGGCGGCATATTTGACGGCGGAAGCCACGGTACAGGGGCTGGGCACCTGCATTTTGGGCTGGCTGGACAGCGAAAAAATCCAAAAGATCTGCCATTTGGATCGTCCTGTACACATGGTAATTACGGTCGGATATCCGTCAGAGAAAGACACATTGCGCGAAAAGAAACGCAAGGATGTGACCGTGTTGGCCACGGAAACAGAGTAGTAAAAACGGAAAACTTGTGCAAATTAGACAAAATATTTGCCAAAACTCAGCAATATGCACCCCTTGCCAAAGCTGGGATTATCTGCTATAATGTTCGTTGGTGGGGTACGCCCTCACAATGAACTTTGATCAAAATTCATAAAAGGAGACTGATTCCAATGAACGCTTATGTTGAACGCGTAATCGAGTACGTAAAGAAGAAGCATGGTAATGAGCCCGAGTTCTGCCAGACCGTAGAAGAAGTGTTTGCTTCTATCTCTCCTGTCATCGATGCGCATCCCGAGTATGAGAAGGTCGACCTGCTGACCCGTATGGTCGAGCCCGAGCGTATGTTCACTTTCCGTGTTGTCTGGTGTGACGATGCCGGCCAGTGGCATACCAACATTGGCTACCGTTGCCAGTTCAACGGCGCCATCGGCCCCTACAAGGGCGGTCTGCGCTTCCAGCCCAATGTTACTCCCTCTGTCATCAAGTTCCTGGGCTTTGAGCAGACCTTTAAGAACAGCCTGACCGGTTTGCCCATGGGCGGCGGTAAGGGTGGTTCCGACTTCGATCCCACCGGCAAGTCCGATGCTGAGATGATGCGTTTCTGCCAGAGCTACATGACCGCTCTGTACCGCTACATCGGACCCGACATCGACGTTCCCGCCGGTGACATGGGCGTTGGCGGCCGCGAGATCGGCTATATGTACGGCCAGTACCGCCGCCTGAAGGGCGTGTGGGAGAATGGCGTTCTGACCGGTAAGGGCTTCTCTTACGGCGGTTCCAAGACCCGTCCCGAAGCTACCGGCTACGGCGCTGTTTACTATCTGCAGGAAGTCCTGGCTCACGAAGGCGAGTCCATCGAGGGCAAGACCATTGCTATCTCCGGCTTCGGCAATGTTGCTTGGGGCATCTGCCAGAAGGCTCTGCACCTGGGCGCCAAGGTCGTGACCCTGTCCGGTCCCGACGGCTACATCTACGACCCCGAAGGCGTTTCCTCCTCTCAGGAGAAGGTGGACTTCATGCTGCAGATGCAGGCCAGCCGCCGCAACAAGGTTCAGGACTATGCTGACAAGTTCGGCGTTCAGTTCTTCCCCGGCGAGAAGCCCTGGGGCGTCAAGGTCGACGTCATCATGCCCTCCGCTATGCAGAACGACGTTCGTATGGAATCCGCTGAGAAGATCGTTGCCAATGGCATTAAGTACTACATCGAAGTTGCAAACATGCCCACCACCAACGATGCTCTGGCTTACATGATGGCTCAGCCCAACATGATCGTTGCTCCTTCCAAGGCTGTTAACGCCGGTGGCGTTGCTGTTTCCGGTCTGGAAATGAGTCAGAACTCCGAGCGTCTGGTTTGGTCCGCCGAGGAAGTTGACGAGAAGCTGAAGGGCATCATGAAGAACATCCATGCTATGTCTGTGGAAGCTGCCGAAGAGTACGGCCTGGGCTACAACCTGGTGGCCGGCGCCAACATCGCTGGCTTCAAGAAGGTCGCTACTGCTATGATGGAGCAGGGCTGCTTCTAATCCTACATACCAATTACGCAAAGCCGGTCCTTCGGGACCGGCTTTTTTATGCATTTGTAGGGGGAATCTGTAAATCGCCTCTACGAAAAAACAGCCGCCTCTAATGAGACGGCTGTTGTGCGTATTGGGGATTACTTCAAGCCCATTTCGTCACGAACCTGGCGGAAGCACTCGACAGCGAAGTCCAGGTCTTCCTTGGTGTGACCGGCGGAAATCTGGGTGCGGATGCGGTCCTTGCCCTTGGGCACGACGGGGTAGCAGAAGGCCACCACATACACGCCCTTTTCCAGCATCCGGCGGGCAAACTCGTGGGCCACCTTGGGATCATACAGCATCACGGGCACGATGGGATGCTCACCGGGCAGCATGTCGAAGCCCAGGGCCTCCATCTTCTCGCGGAAGTAACGGCCGTTCTCGTGGACGCGGTCGCGCAGAGCGGTAGACTCTTCCAGCAGCTCGATGGTGCGGATGGTGGCAGCGCAGATGGCGGGAGCCACAGTGTTGGAGAACAGGTAGGGGCGGCTGCGCTGACGCAGCAGGTCCACGATTGGCTGACGGGCAGCGGTGTAGCCGCCGGAAGCGCCGCCCATGGCCTTGCCGAAGGTGCCGGTGATAATGTCAACACGGCCCATAACGCCGCAATGCTCGTGGGTGCCCTTGCCGTGCTGGCCCATGAAGCCCACAGCGTGGCTGTCGTCCACCATCACCAGGGCGTCAAACTCGTCGGCCAGGTCGCAGATTGCGGTCAGGTTGGCAATGTAGCCGTCCATGGAGAATACGCCGTCGGTGGCGATGACGATCTTCTTGCAGCCGCTGTTGCGAGCGTCTTCCAGGCAGGAACGCAGCTCGTCCATGTTGGAGTTCTTATAGCGATAGCGCTTAGCCTTGCACAGACGGACGCCGTCGATAATGGAAGCATGGTTCAGTTCGTCGCAAATGACGGCATCCTCAGCGCCCAGCAGGGTCTCGAACAGCCCGCCGTTGGCATCAAAGCAGGAAGAATACAGGATGGCATCGTCCATACCCAGGAAGTTTGCCAGCTTCCGCTCCAGGTCCTTATGAATCTGCTGCGTGCCGCAGATGAATCGGACGGAGGACAGGCCAAAGCCCCAGTTATCGTAGCTTGCCTTGGCGGCGGCGATCAGCTCGGGGTGATTGGAAAGGCCCAGGTAGTTGTTGGCGCACATATTGACAACACCGTTTGCCTTTGTGGTGTCGATACGGCTGCGCTGGGGGGTGGTAATGATGCGCTCGTCGCGCCAGGTGCCGGCTTCACGGATAGCATCCAGCTCGGCATTGATCAGATTCAGTGCGGATTTCATGATTTATGCCTCCTTCTTGGTGGTCCAATCCAGGATGACCTTGCCGGAGTTGCCGCTCTTCATGGCGTCAAAGCCCTTCTGGAAGTCAGTATAATGGAAACGGTGGGTGATGATGGGGCTCATGTCCAAACCGCCCTGGACCATGTAGCTCATCTGATGCCAGTTGTCCATCTTGCGGCCGTAGATACCCTGCAGGGTCAGGCCCTTGCCGATGATGTAGTTCATGTCCACAGGAATGGGCTTGTTGCCCAGGCCCAGCAGGCTGATCTTGCCGCCGGTACGCATGACAGACAGCATCTGGTTGAAGGCGTGACCGTTGCCGGACATTTCCAGGCCCACGTCGAAGCCTTCCACGATGTTCAGCTGCTTCATAACCGCATTCAAGTCCTCCTTGCCGGTGTTGACAGCGGCGTCAACGCCCATCTTGCGGGCCAGCTCCAGACGGTAATCGTTCAGGTCGGTGATGACTACGCGGCGAGCGCCGGCATATTTGCAGATGCCGGCAGCCATGATGCCGATGGGGCCTGCGCCGGTGATCAGCACGTCTTCGCCCACCAGGTTCCACATCAGCGCGGTGTGGGTGGCATTGCCAAAAGCGTCGAAGAAAGCCACAACATCTTCATCCAGATTCTCGTCGATGGCGATCACATTGGTGGCGGGGATGCACAGGTACTCAGCAAAAGCGCCGTTTCGGTCAACGCCAACACCGAAGGTATCCTTGCACCACTGAATGTCGCCGTTGTGACAGTTACGGCAGTGGCCGCAGGTGATGTGGCCTTCGCCGCTGACCCGCTGGCCCACATGGAAGCCGGTAACACCATCGCCCAAAGCGGCGATCTCGCCTACATATTCGTGGCCGATGGTCATGCCGGGCTTAACGTGCTGCGCTGCCCAATCGTTCCAGTCGTAGATATGAACGTCGGAGCCGCAAATGGCGGTCTTGTGGATCTTAATGAGAACTTCGCCGGGGCCAGCTTCCGGAACGGGGACGCGGGCAAGGGCTACGCCTTCACCGGCTGCGGGCTTAATAAGAGCATCCATCATTTTTTGAGACATGGTTTACACTCCTTGTAATTTAATAATATTCCACCAAACATTATAAACCTAATTTACTTATTTCGCAACTAATTTCTTTTGTAATAAATGTAGAAAAAGGGCATCTGTTTTTGACAGATGCCCTAAAGCGGTATTTTAGATCTCTACATCCAGCTTGGCGACAACGCCGGCGCAACGGGCGCACAGGCCGTCAGCATGGCTGGTTTCGGAGTGCATCCAGCAGCGGGGGCACTTGGTGCCCTTGGCTTCGGATACGCCGATGGTGAGGGTGGGGAAGTTGATACCGTTACCGACCTCCGCGCCTTCCTCGGCGGGAGCCCATACGCAGGAGGAAACGATGCAGATTTCAGCCATGTTCAGATCATCAGTGGCAACACGCACAGCTTCGTCGCCGTAGACGGTCACATGGGCCTCCAGAGCCTTGCCGATACGCTTGTCGGCGCGGGCCTTTTCCAGCACACCGTTGACATCCTGGCGCAGCTTCATGACGATTGCCCACTTTTCCATAGCGGCATCGTCCAGGCAGTAGCCCTCGAAGGAGGTGGGCATCTGGTTCAGCAGGATGTTCCGGGCATCGTCGGTGGCCAGATGGGGCATTGCCTGCCAGATCTCATCGCAGGTGAAGGCCAGGATGGGGGAGAACAGCTTAGCCATGGCGTCCACGATCAGGAACAGGGTGGTCTGGGCGGCGCGGCGGCGATTGCCGGTAGCCTCCTCGCAGTACAGACGGTCCTTCAGAATATCCAGGTAGAAGCTGGACAGCTCCACGACACAGAAGTCGTTGATGGCATGGGTGACCATGTGGAATTCGTAATTGTTGTAAGCCTTGCGGCACAGCGCGATCAACTTGTTCAGCTTGGTCAGGGCCCACTTATCCAGTTCTTCCAGATTCTCGGCAGATACCATATCCTTGTTGGGATCAAAGTCAGCCAGGTTGCCCAGGCAGTAGCGGGCAGTGTTGCGGAACTTCAGATAGTTCTGGGCGATCTGCTGAATGATCTGCTTGGAGCAGCGGACGTCGGCATGGTAGTCGGAGGAAGCAGCCCACAGACGGACCACATCCGCGCCAAAGTCCTTGATCATGTCGGCAGGATCTACGCCGTTGCCAAGGGACTTGTGCATGGCGCGACCCTGACCGTCCACCACCCAGCCGTGGGTCAGTACCTGACGGAAGGGAGCGCCCTGGTCCAGCGCACCGACGGAGGTCAGCAGGGAAGACTGGAACCAGCCGCGGTACTGGTCAGCGCCTTCCAAATACACATCCGCGGGCCACAGCTCGGGCGTGCGGTACATCAGGGAAGAATAGTGGGTGGAGCCGGAGTCAAACCAGCAGTCCAGGGTGTCGGTTTCCTTGGTAAAGTGCTTGCCGCCGCAGTGGGGGCAGGTGAAGCCCTCGGGCACCAGTTCCATGGACTCTCTTTCGAACCAAACATTGGAGCCATGCTCGTCAAACAGCTTGGAGATCTTCTCAATGGATTCGGGGGTGGAAACGGGCTTGCCGCATTCGTTGCAGTAGAACACGGGGATGGGCAGACCCCAACGGCGCTGACGGGAGATGCACCAGTCGGCGCGCTCGCGGATCATGCTGACCATTCTTTCGCCGCCCCATCCGGGGAACCACTGAACATTTTCGATGGCTTCGATGGCTTTGTCCTTGAAGGACTCCACAGAGCAGAACCACTGGGGAGTAGCGCGGAAAATAACCGGCTTCTTGCAGCGGTCATGGTGGGGATAGGAGTGGGAAATATCTTCAGCGGCGAACAGCGTGCCGTTTTCCTGCATATCGGCCTGGATGATGGGATTGGATTCTTCGGTCTTCAGGCCGGCGTACTTGCCGGCGTAGTCGGTGTGACGGCCATAATCATCCACGGGCACCACCAGCTCCATGCCGTAGCGCATGCAGGTCTGATAGTCATCGGCGCCGAAGCCGGGAGCGGTGTGAACACAGCCGGTACCGGAGTCCATGGTGACATACTCAGCCAACACCAGGCGGCTGGCCTTAGGCAGGAAGGGATGCTGCGCCAGCATATTTTCAAAGAAAGCGCCGGGATAGGTAGCAACCACTTCGTAATTTTCAAAGGCACCCATCTTCATGGTCTTTTCCATCAGAGCCTGGGCCATGATGTAGGTTTCGCCATTTTCCGCCTTCACCAGCGCATAGGTTTCCCGGGGATGCAGGCAGATGCCCATGTTGCCGGGCAGGGTCCAGGTGGTGGTGGTCCAAATGACGAAGAATAGCTTGCTGTGGTCAAATTCGGGCAGCTTGCCCAGATCGTCCTGCATGGGGAACTTGACATAGATGGAAGTACAGGGATCGTCCTTGTATTCAATGTCAGCTTCCGCCACGGCGGTGGCGCAGTAGGGGCACCAGGTGACGGGCTTCAAGCCCTTGTAGATATAGCCCTTGTCGAACATCCGGCCAAAGACCTTCACTTCCTGGGCCTCAAAATGGGGATCCATGGTGCGGTAGGGGTGCTTCCAGTCGCCCACAGCGCCCAGCCGCATAAACCCGGCCTTCTGCTTCTGAATGAAGTCCTCGGCGAAATCCGCGCAGGCATTGCGGAATTCGGGAACAGACATATCCTTATTCAGCTTCTTCTTGGAAGTTTCGATGGCGCGCTCAATGGGCAGGCCGTGGTTGTCCCAGCCGGGAACATAGGGGGTGTAATGGCCCATCATAGCCTGAGAACGGACGATGAAGTCCTTCAGCGCCTTGTTCAGGGCGTGACCCATGTGAATGTAGCCGTTGGAGAAGGGAGGGCCGTCATGCAGAATAAAGGGGGGCAGATCCTTATTCTTTTCCAGCATGACCTCATACAGGTCCATTTCCTCCCAGGCGGCCAGCATACCGGGCTCACGGGCGGGCAGACCGGCCTTCATGGGGAAGTCGGTCTTAGGGGTGATGATTGTGTTTTTGTATTCCATTGGAATTCTACCTCCATTTGATATTTGAATTGATTAGATAGAAAAAACGCCTTTGTCCCTAGCATTAAGAGACAAAGGCGCGTATTACCTCTGCGGTACCACTCTCATTCCGGATTGCTCCGGCACTCGATTTTGCTGTATCGGGCAAACCCGGCGCAGCCTAGTAGGGGGAAACCATTCGGTGCGCTGCTCGGAGGGGATACCGTACTGTTTGTGTTTACTGCCTTGCAGCATCCGGCAGCTCTCTGGAAACAGGGAAACAGACGACTTGTCCTCGTCATGGCATAGGATATTTATTTGTGGTTGGGATCGTAGTTACGGCCGAACTTCAAGTCGGTGAATTTGGCGGTGGATTCCGCGGTGGGATGCTTGGGCGCTACTGTGGTTTCCGTTTCCTCAGCGCCGCCGATCAGAGCTTCTAGGTTTTCAGAAATCTCATCGGCCACCGCCGCGGTCTTGGCGTCTGCCGCGTCTACGTCAAACTGCTCCGGCTTTTGGGCCTGCTTGCTGGGGCGGTGAGCGGCTTTGATCTTCTCCAGGGTAGCGATACAATCCCGAAGCTGGTTCTCCAGATCGTCGATCTTGCCGGCAGCGAATCTGCGGGCCTCATCCACCCGGGCGTTTTCCTCAGCGATGTGCTGAGCGACATGCTTGGAATTTTCCGCGGCGGCCAGGTTGGCCTCGTGGAGCATCAGAGAGCACTTGCTTTCCGCTTCCTTGACCATCAGATCGCAGGTCTTCTGGGCGTTGACAAGGGCATCTTTCATAGATGCTTCATTCTTGCGGTATTCTTCCAGCTTGCTCACCAGGACGCGCATTTTGCTTTTCAGTAGAGCGTTTTCCTTATAAAGGGTGATGTAGTCCTCGGTTAAAGGCTCCAGGACCTCGTCCACGGATCGGGTATCATAGCCGTTAAAGGTGGCCTTCTTGAAAGAAATCTGTTCAATCTGCTGGGGTGTAAACATGGTCATACCTCTTTCTATATGGCGGTGTGTCGGTGTTAAGCGTTGACTTCAGCTTCGGTCTGGATCGCTTCCAGTTCGCCTGCAACATCCATGCTGTTGGGGCAGAACAGGTAGGTGGACTGGGCGATCTTCTTCACCTTGCCGTCCAGCGCGTAAGCGCAGCCGGAAAGGAAATCCACAACACGGCGGGAAACGCTTCTGTCCACATTCTCCATGTTGACAATGACGGCCTTTTTGTCCCGCAGGTCATCGGCGGCCTTGGAGGCATCACCGAAGCTGGTGGGCCGGAACAGCACCACGGAGGGCTTGTTGGCGTTCATGTTCAGCACCTTGCCGCTGAAGCCGGTGGACTCGGCTTTGGCAGCGCCGGCGCCCATATCCATTTCCTTGGCCGCATCGTTGCCGCGGCGGTTCATGGGAGCCAGGGGCTCATCCTCGTCATACAGCTCGTCCGTGTAATCCTCTTCTCCGTCATACTCATCCTCGGAGTAGGACTGGGTGAACTTCTTAACATTATCCCAAAAACTCATAAGGGGTCCTCCTCGTATGTTATGCCTGGGCCGGGCCGTAATTTCTTGCGCCGAAAATGGCGGTGCCGACGCGAATCATCGTGCTGCCGCAGACAATGGCATCGGCGTAATCGTCCGACATACCCATAGACAAAATTTCCATACATACATTATCGTATTTTTTTGCCGTTATGTCAACAGAAAGGTTGCACATTTCTTGAAAAAATTTATTATTATCTCCCTTATTTTGACAAATTGGGGGGATCGCCATCAACCCGCGCACCCGAACAGAGGGGGAAACCGCCACTTTCTCCAGCATTTCCCAAACTTCGGATGCTTCCAAGCCAGATTTGCTGGCTTCCTCGCCGATGTTGATCTCCAGCAGAATGTCCTGGCAGATACCCTGTTTGCCAGCTTCCTTGATAATGGCATCCAGCAGTCTTTGTGAATCCACGCTCTGAATAAGGCTGACTTTACCCACGACCTGCTTGACCTTATTGGTTTGCAGATGGCCGATAAAATGGATGTCCGCCCCTTCGTAGGCGTTTTCCGCCAGCTTCTGGGTCAGCTCCTGTACTTTGTTTTCGCCGCAGCAGCGAACACCGGCGGTGATGGCCTCCCGGACACGCTGGGCATCATTCATTTTTGTGGCGGCGCAGAGGGTGATTTTCTCCGGGTCACGGCCGGCATCAATGGCAGCCTGCCGAATATCAGACAAAACTTTTGCGACATTTTCAGCAATAGACATGGCATGTTCCTCTTTCTTTGTAGGTAAACAACAATTCATCAAAAAACGAAACGACGGGGCGAAATGCTCCGTCGCTTGTCGCTTTATGCAGTGGGCGCTGCAGACTTCAGCGGTTTCATGGGGGCCAGGGTGGAAATGGCGTGCTTGTAAATCATTTGCTGTTTGCCATCGGACACCAGCACCACCACAAAACTGTCAAAGCCTGTGATGACCCCTCGGAGCTGAAAACCATTCATCAGAAACAGCGTCACCGGGACCCGGTCATGCCGCACTTCATTCAAAATGGCTTCCTGTAAATTGATATGCTCGGACATAAGTATACCTTCTTTCTGTGAAATTATGGCATACTTATGTTAGCATGTTTTACTTGTCAAAATTACGCAGGATATGTCGGGCTTTTTCAAGAATTTCCCCGGCGGGGGTTTCTTTTTCCCGAATGATCCAGTTCATGTTTTCGTTTCGGCGGAACCAGGTCAGCTGTCGTTTGGCATAGCGCCGGGAAGCTTGCTGTACCTGCGCGGCGGCATCGGCAACGGTGCAGCGCCCCGCCAGCGCGCCCACAAATTCCTTGTAGCCGATGGCCTGCATGGCGGTACATTTTTCCGGAATGCCGGAAGCAAGCAACGATTCGATTTCTTTCATCAGCCCCATTTCCAGCATAAGCTCCACCCGCAGATCAATACGGTCATACAGATCCTGGCGTCTGGCAAAGTCCAAACCGATCCAAACAGGCTGGTACCGGGGCGGGATGGTCTGGGTGCGAAGATTGTGGGCGGAGATGGTTTCTCCTGTTTCCAGGAATACTTCCAAAGCCCGGATAACGCGCCGGGGATTTCCCTGAGAGCGGGCTGCCGCTTCCGGATCGATCTGCTGAAGCTGTTCAAGCAGGGGCGTCAATCCTTCTGCTTCCAATTGCCGTTCCAGCTTCTCCCGGTGACCGGTTGCGGGAATGGGGGCGAAATCATTGCCTTTGATCAAGCTGTCAACATACAGCCCGGTGCCGCCGGCGATGATGGCGGTCTTTCCTCTTGCCCAAATATCCTCCACAATGGGCGTGGCCATCTGGGTGTAGCGGCTGACGGAAAAATCCTCCGTAGGCTCCACAATGTCCATCATGTGGTGGGGGATCCCCTGCATTTCTTCCCGGGTTGGCTTGGCGGTGCCGATGTCCATGCGGCGGTAGATCTGCATGGAATCGCAGGAAACCACTTCGCCGTCCAGTTCCTTTGCCAATTCAATGGCAAGGGCGGTTTTGCCGGAGGCGGTGGGCCCCACGACGCAAATAATGTTGTCCATAAGGCTGCGCCTCCTTTTTGTCAGTTTTCCCTGTGGATGGACTTTTCCGCGTCAAAACCCTCCGGGTAGCGGGCTTTCAACTTGGAAATATTGGCCTCCAAGACGGTGTCCAAATCCACATCCAGGGCATAGGCGGTTTCCGCAAGATACCAGGCGATGTCGCCCAGCTCTTTGATGAGCTTTTCCTTATCCAGTTCGTGACCCTGGTGCAAATGCTTTTTTACAATATCGATGGCTTCTCCGGATTCGCCGCACAATCCCATTACGCCGTTGATCAGCGCGTCTTTTTTGGAAAGATCGGGATTTAATGTGGTCATGGCAAGCTTTTGGTATTCCTTTCCTGTCATGTCAGTTCAGCTCCTTGTGGCATTCCGGGCATTTGTCGGGAATGGTTTTGCTTTCTGCCAGATGATTGCCGCAGTAGGGGCAGCGCACCATGGTCACTCGATAAATAACGCCCAGCGCCACCATGGCCATGCCCACCCAGGGCAACACCTGCTTGGGGATACCGGTCATGAAATAGCCGATCAGCGCAATGGCCACACCGGCCCAGCAGCAAATATTGTAGATTTTATTCCGTGTTTTAACGCTAAAAACTTTTTCTTCCATTGTCTGCTCCTTATGCCCGTTTAAACTGTTTTTCCAGCTGCTTTTTGCTCAGCGTAATGCAGATGGGTCTGCCGTGGGGACAGTATTTGAGATTCTGATCTGCCATGACCTGCCGGACCAGGGCCAAAAGCTCGGCTTCATCATTGTTCCAACCGGCTTTGATGGCGGCTTTGCAGGCTACTGTGTGCAGAATTTCGTCCCGAACGGTGTCGCTGCGCTCCCGCCGGCCGGAAAGCAGATCGTCGGCCATGGATTCCACAGTTTCCGCAGCGGCATCCGGGCTCAGGTCCATGGGGATCTGCCGCAGCAAAACGGTGTTTTCACCGAATTCGTCTATATCAAAGCCCAGGGCTTCCCAAACGGACCGGTTGGCCAGCAGTTCGGCCGCGGCGGCAGGGGAGAGCCGGACGGGAATGGGTGTCAGCAGAGACTGGGAAGAAATGACTTCCTGGTTTGCTTTCAGCTTTTCAAAAAGGATTCGCTCGTGGGCGGCATGCTTGTCGATCAGGAAGGCTTCTTCGCCCTGTTCCACGATGATATACGCGTTATATAGCTCGCCTACCAGCCGCCAAGGGATTTCCTCCGGCATGGGCAGCGCGGTCTGTTCCATATCTTGGACGATCTCCGGTACAGGGGCTGACTCCTGGACCCGTTTCACAGGCTGGGGTTCAGCAGGCGCTGCGCAAGTGTCGCTGACAGGGGAAGGCAAAATAACAGACTCTCGCAAGGGCATGCTGACAGGCGTCTCAATCTTTGCAGCCGTAGCAATGGCTGCTTCCATTTTGGGCTGGGGTGCCTCAGCAAGGACGGTGGAGAAAGCCTTGTATTCCTCTACGCTCATGGCGCGGAAGAAATCCTTCTTAGAAGTGGAAACACCGGGTTTTGCCGGCGCGATTGGCGCGGGCGCGGCAGGCTGGGGCTTAAATTGCACCGCGGGCCGATCCGGCGTTTTATTCAGCGCGCCCAGTACGCCGTAGTGAATACAGTCGAACACAGCCTTTTCAGACAAGAATTTCACTTCTGTTTTGGCAGGATGTACATTCACATCCACAGCGGTGGCAGGCAATTGCAGATGCAGCACGCAGGCGGGAAATTTGCCTACCATCATTTGGTTGCGGTAGGCTTCCTCCAGGGCGGCCATCATAATTCGGGACTTCACGGGCCGGCCGTTGACAAAGAAAGTCTGAAGATTGCGGCTGGGCCGGGCGTCAGTAGGCTTGCTGACGAAGCCGGTGACCCGGTACTGCTCCCAACGGCTGTCGACAGGGATCATCTGTCCGGCTTCCCGGCCGTAAACGCAGTAGGCAGCTGCCTCCAGTCCACCGGTGCCGGGGGTGGAGAGCACCTGCTTGCCATCCCGGATCAATGTAATAGCCACTTCCGGGTGGGCCAGCGCCTGCAACTGCGCGGCGGCGGTCACCCGGCTGCCTTCGTAAGTGTCGGATTTCATAAATTTCATCCGGGCTGGGGTGTTGTAGAACAGATCGCGGATGATGATGGTGGTGCCGTCAGGGCAACCTACCTCGGTTTCTTCCGTGATCACCCCTGCTTCCAAGCGCAGGGAGGTGCCGGCCAATTCGCCGGCGGTTTTTGTCATCAGGTCGATTCGGCTGACGGAAGCGATGGCGGCCAGCGCTTCGCCGCGGAAACCGCAGGTGGAAATGGCAGCCAGATCTTCAGCGGTACGCAGCTTGGAGGTGGCATGGCGCAAAAAGGCGGTGCGGGCATCTTCGGCGGCCATGCCGCAGCCATTATCCGTGACCCGCAGGAAGGTCATGCCTCCGTCCCGGATCTCTACAGTAACTTTTGTGGCGCCTGCGTCCACGGCGTTTTCCAGCAGCTCCTTTACTACGGAGGCGGGCCGCTCTACTACTTCGCCGGCGGCGATCAAATTGGCAATATGGGGGGATAACTGAATGATTTTTGACATAAATATCACCCTACGGTAAAGGAAATAGAGAATAAACCAAAGGCATTTATGGCAGCATGGATCAAAATCGGCGCGAAAATGCTGCCGCTTTTCCGGTATGTCCAGGCCAGCACCAGGCCGGCAGGAACATACTGCACCAGCGCCAAAATCAGATTGGGCAGGGAGTATGTGCCAATGTAGCTGATGGTGTGCACAGCGGCGAAGATCACCGTGGAAAGGAAATAGGCCGCTACATGACTCTTGGGATACAGACTGCCGAAAATAAGCCCTCTGTACAGCGCTTCCTCCGCGATGGGAACAAAAAGGACGGTGCCGATCAGCATAATGACAAAATTGCTGTGGGCCATCTGGGTGATGGAGCTGTCATTGAGGTTTTCGAAATCCGGAAAGGCGTGGGCGAACAGGATCGAAAGTCCCCAGTTGCACACCCAGTAAACAATAGCGCCTATCAGTACCACCAAAATAAAATCCCAGAAATGGCTGCCGGCATAAGCCAAAGAGCGCTTGAAAAATCCGTGAAAGATCCAGAAAATGAAGAGGAAATTCAGGGAAAAATAGAGGAAGTTATACCATGCGTTGTTCAGCGGCGTATGTAGAAGGCTGTTGAACAGACTCAGCAGGTACGGCAGCGCGAACAGGCTGAACAGCAGATAGAGAATGCCCCATACCTGCTCCCTGTCTGTAAGGCATATGGAAAGCTTAGTTGTCTTTTTTGCCATGAAGGTCGTTCCTTTGTATCGTCTTTTGTGGGGGTTATTGCAGCATTTTCTTCAGCTTGAACAGTTCGTTCATCGCTTCGATGGGAGTTAGGGTTTCTACCGTGATCTTTTCCAGCGCGGCGCAAACCTGCTGGCTATGCAGATCCAGCATACTGATCTGGTCATTTGCTTCCACAGCCGGCTGGGGCAGGGGCTGTTTTCCGCCGGATTGCTCCAGCTCGGAGAGGATCTCTCTGGCGCGGGCGATGACGCTGGCAGGCAATCCCGCCAGCTTGGCCACTTCCACGCCATAGCTGTCATCTGCGGCGCCGGGGACGATTTTTCGCAGGAAAATCATCTGATCGCCCCGTTTTTTTACGGCAATATTGTAGTTTTTTACATTGTGCAGCTCATTTTCAATGGCGGAAAGCTCGTGATAATGGGTGGCAAACAAGGTTTTCACACCCAAACGCCTGGGGCTGGCGGCATATTCCAGCACGGAACGGGCAATGGCCATGCCGTCATAGGTGGAGGTGCCGCGGCCGATCTCATCCAAAATCAGCAGGCTGCGGGAGGTGGCGTGCTTCAAAATGGATGCCACCTCTGTCATTTCTACCATGAAGGTGGATTGTCCGGAAGCCAAATCGTCGCTGGCGCCGATCCGGGTAAATACCCGGTCCACCAGGCCGATGGTGGCCCGCTTGGCAGGTACAAAGGAGCCCATTTGGGCCATCAGCACGATCAGCGCCACCTGGCGCATGTAGGTGGATTTACCGGCCATATTGGGGCCGGTGATAATGCTTACCTGGTTATCTGCCGCGCCCAAATGGGTGTCATTGGGTACAAACAGGCTGTCCTTGAGCATGACCTCCACCACAGGATGTCTGCCGTCTGTAATGGAGATTTCATTACCCAGGGTGATGTCCGGGCGGCAGTAGCCCCGCTGAACGGCTACGGTGGCCAGGCTGCACAGCGCATCGGCGGCAGCAACAGCGGCGGCGGGGACCTGGACCCGGGCGGGTTGCTGGGCCAGATAATCCCTTAATTCTATGAAAAGCTGGTATTCCAGGGCGGCCAGCCGATCCTTGGCGGTCAGCACCTGCTCTTCCAGTTCCTTCAGCTCCGGGGTAATGTAGCGTTCGCAATTTGCCAGGGTCTGCTTGCGGATGTAATGCTGAGGCACCTGATTGGTAAAGGATTTGGAAACTTCAATATAGTAGCCAAATACCCGGTTATAGCTAACTTTCAGCGTGCGGATATTGGTTTTTTCTTTTTCCTGCGCTTCGATAGCGGCAATGGTACCGGCACCGCCGTCCATAATATCCCGCAGCCGGTCTGCCTCCGCATTGGCGCCCCTGCGGATGATGCCGCCTTCCCGGATGGTCAGAGGCGGGTTTTCTTCGATGGTATTTTCAATGCGGTCGGCGCATTCGGTGAGGGGATCAATGGCTGCTGCCAATTTCTGCAGCAAAGTCGACTCCGCGCGCTGAAGCTGGGCTTTGACGGCGGGCAACGCGCGCAATCCGGAGGCAAAACCCAAAAGATCCCGGGCGTTGACGGTGCCGGTGGAAATGCGGGCCATGACACGCTCCAGGTCGGTCACGCCTTTCAGCGCTTCTGTCAGCTCACCTCTGGCAATGGGGGCATTTACCAGCTCCTCCACAGCGGTTTGCCGACGGCCGATCTCCACCGCGTCCAGCAGCGGTTTTTCCAGCCAGGAGCGGATCATTCTGCCGCCCATGGCAGTATGCGTCTTGTCCAGTACCCATAAAAGGCTGCCTTTTTTGTCCTGAGAGCGCATGGTTTCCACCAGTTCCAGATTTCGCCGGGCATCCATATCCAGCTCCATGAAGCGACCGGATGTGTAGTACTGCAGCACACGGATGTGGGAAAGATCGTTTTTCTGCAGCCGGAGCAGAGTCTGCAGCAGGCCGCCGGCTGCCATAACGGCGGCATCCAGGCCGCTTAAGCCCAGACTTTCCACCGTGGCGCCGAAATGTCGCTCCAGGGCGGCAACGCAGGCAGGCAGCGCGAACGCGGCGCTGTCGCCCTCGTCCAAACAGCAACCCAAACGCTGGAAGATGTGCATATCCAAATCGCTCGGGGCAATCTGATGGCGGATCACCTCGGCAGGGGAGAAGCGGCCCAGCTCGGAAGCGGCAGCATCGGCATTTTTACAGGTGGTGACAAAGAATTCACCGGTGGATACATCACAAAACGCCAGACCGAAGCTGCTGTTTTCAAGGCAGACGGCGGCAATATAATTGTTCCGGCTTTCTTCCAGCATGCAGCTTTCCGTAACGGTGCCGGGGGTGATGATCCGGGTCACTTCCCGTTCTACCAGGCCTTTCGTCAGCGCCGGGTCGGTCATCTGCTCGCAGATGGCGACCTTGTAGCCCTTGGCTACCAGCCGGGCGATATAGGAGTCCACGCTGTGGTAAGGCACGCCGCACATAGGCGTCTGTTCCGCCTGGGGTTTGTTTCGATCCCGGGTGGTCAGCACCAGATCCAGTTCTTTCGCGGCGATGCAGGCGTCCTCGTCGAACATCTCGTAAAAGTCACCCAGCCGGAAGAATAGAATGCAATCTCTGTTTTGTTCCTTCAGGGCGTAATATTGCCGCCGCATGGGCGTTAATTCTTTTTCGTTGGTGGCCATGTAACCACTCCTTATCTGCAAAAATTACGGAGTCAATTCGCCGTTCAGGCTCCAGGTGGTAGAACCGGTGACGGTCAGATTTTGATAAGTGCCGATGAGGCTGTCGTCGCCCGCGAAGCGAACCAGCCGTCCGCCTTCGGTGCGGGCGGTCAGCAGCGCTTTGTCCTTGCCGTCCACCAGGCAGCGGAAGGTTTTGCCCACATAGCCTTCGTGGATCTCCTCGGAAATGCGGTTCTGCACAGCACAGAGCTTGTCAAACCGGCGGTTCTTCTCTTCCTTGGAGGTGGGATCGTCCATGGCGGCGGCAGGAGTGCCGGGCCGGGGAGAGAAAATGAAGGTAAACAGGCTGTCATATCGCACGGTTTCAATGAGGGAAATGGTTTCCTCAAATTCCGCTTCCGTTTCGCCGGGGAAGCCCACGATCACATCGCTGGTCAGCACCAGCGCTGGCATGACGGACTTGGCGTAGCGGACCTTTTCCAGGTAGGTTTCCCGGTCATAGTGGCGGTTCATGGCCTTCAAAACCCGGGAAGAGCCGGATTGGAAGGGAAGATGCAGCTGCTTGGCGATTTTGTCATGGTTTGCCATGGTGTCAAAGAGCTTGGTGGAAGCGTCCCGGGGGTGGCTGGTCATAAAGCGGATGAGGAAATCGCCGTCCAGCTTCGCGATTTCCGCCAGCAAGTCCGCGAAATCCATGCCACAGGCAAGGTCCTTGCCGTAGGAATTGACATTCTGCCCCAGCAGATTGATCTCCCGGCAGCCGTTTTTGATCAGCTCCCGGCATTCGGCCAGAATATCCTCCGGCTTGCGGCTGCGCTCCCGGCCCCGGACATAGGGCACGATGCAGTAGGTGCAGAAATTATTGCAGCCGTACATAATGGATACCCAGGCTTTCAGCGTATTGTCCCGAAGCTGGGGCAGACCTTCTGCAATGGAACCGGCTTCGTCTTCAATATAGAACTGGCGTTTTTTACCGGTCAGAACTTTATACAGAATTTCCGGGAACTGCCAAAGATGATGGGTGGAAAAAACGCCGTTTACATGGGGAAAGCTTTTGCGGATCCGATCGGAAACCTTGGTTTCGCCTGCCATGCAGCCGCAGAGGAAGATCTTCTGCTCCGGGTGGCGGCGTTTGGTGTGGGTCAACGCGCCCAGATTGCCGAAAACACGCTGCTCTGCGTGCTCACGGATGGCGCAGGTGTTCATGACTACCACATCCGCTCCCTCCGCTTCGTGGCAGATCTGATAGCCGGCTTCTGCCAGCATGCCCCGGATCCGTTCGGAGTCAGCTTCATTTTGCTGACAGCCGTAGGTTTCCACATAGGCCTTGGGAGTCCGGTTTTGACTGCTCCAATAGGCGCTTACTTTATCACAATAGGAATACTGCTGCTGCAGCTGTTCCTGAGAAATGACCGTTGTTTGTTTGCTCATATTTTTACTCCTTAAGGGGGACTATCTCAACAATACATTATAGCATTTTTTCTGTATCTTTGCAAGGGTTTTTGGGGATTTGCCCGGGATTTTTGCAGAATGTGGGATATATGGCGGTCAAATCCTTTGGGGCATTATTTCATTGTTGACAAATATATATATATTATATTATATTTGACACATCAAAGATAAAATAATGTATGGAGGGAAAACTGATATGACAAATCTTCGGAGAATGATCACCTTCTGCCTGCTGTTGACCCTGTGCCTTTCCTTTCTTTGCGCCTGCGAACAGGAGCTGCCGGAGACAAGCTCCTCCACGGAAGCGGCGGTTGCCCATGTCACCGCGCCTGTGCCCTATACCGAGCTGGGCATTACGGAACTGATGCGTATGATGTGCTACTGCCCCTGCAACACCATGTCCACGGTATCCGATAAAAGCCAGATGAGTTGCCTTTATGATGTGATGGAGCTGGGAGAAATGTGCCCCATTGTGAACGAATTTCTGAACCGCCCGGATCCGGTTAAAAAACTGGCCGAGCATGGCTGGGAGATTTATCAGCATTTCAAAGCATCGGATGATCTGAATGTGATGAACAATGCCAGAGGCTTTGGACAGCTTATGCGCCTGCTGTGTCCCGATGAGTTCCTTGAGAGCGCGAAAGAAGACCGGGAAAACAGGCAAACTAATGGAGAATGATTCCTTGCGCCACGGCAAAACTGCCGTGGCGCTGTTTTGCGCGTTCTGCTGCGGAAGGAAATGTAAATATTTCGTGTTAGGGCTTGTTTTTATGTTCAAAAAGTGATAGACTATGCGAGATATTGACCGGCGTGCCCGGAGAAAGAGGAAATGCATGAAATGCAGATTTTGTAAAGAAAAGATAAAGAAAAACGATAGCGTATGCTTGAAGTGCGGCAAAAAGGACCCCCAGCCCGTAAAGGACGTTGCTGCGCGACGCAACGCCATTATGGTGGGCAGCGTGCTGGTGCTGACGGTGCTGGCGATCGCGCTGCTGTTCGCGCTGCGGGACGGCTGGGATATTGGCAAGAGCTTTGACTGGCTCAAGCCGAAGGAAAACGACCTTTACTATAAAAATTCTTACACCGTATCCGATAAGAAGGCCGCCAACAAGCGGGATGAAGTGGTCGCCACCATGGGCGACGCTACCTTGACCAACGGCCAGCTACAGGTCTACTATTGGATGCAGGTCTATGATTTTATCGCAAACTATGGGGATTCCGCATCCTCTCTGGGCTTCGATTTTAACAAGGATCTGGACAAGCAAATGAGCCCCGACGGAAAGACCACCTGGCAGCAGTATTTTTTGGGCACTGCCCTGAAGACCTGGCAGAGCAATCAGGCTTTCGCCCTGCTGGCAGAGAAAAACGGCTTTGAACTGACGGAAGAAGACCGTGAATATCTGGATACCCTGGAAGAAGAAATGGAAAAGACCGCCAAAGAGGATGGCTACAGCAGCGCCGACGAAATGGTCAAAGCAGAAATGGGCCCCAGCTGCACCGCGGAGGATTACGCTGCCTATGTGCGGATCTATTATGTGGCATATTCCTATTTCTCCCAGCTGATGGATTCCATCGATCCTACCGATGAGGAGATCAAGGCGTATTACCAGGAAAACGTAAAAGCTTTCACCAACGCCGGCATCTATCTTTCGGATGATGTATATGTGGACCTGCGCCACATCCAGATCATGCCGGAGGGTGGAAAACTGGTTTCCAATGGTTCCGTGGAATATCCTGAGGACGCGTGGGATGCCAGCAAGTCCGAAGCGGACAGAATTCTGTCGGTGTGGAAAAACGGAGAAATGACGGAAGACAGCTTTGCCGAACTGGCAAAAACCTACTCCCACGATGACAGTACCGCCCAAAATGGCGGACTTTGTTCCAATATGGTAGAGGGAAAAATGTACGAATCGCTGGACAAATGGTGCTTCGATGAAAACCGGAAGCCCGGCGACTACGCTGTTTTGAAAAGCGCTTATGGTTACCATGTGGTCTATTTCGTGGAAGCGGAGAAAATTTGGTATTCGGAAGCAAGGGATGCCCTTTGCCAAAGCCGGGGCCAGGAGATGGTGGACCAGGTCATGGCCGATTATCCCATGACGGTTGCCTACAAGCAGATCGTACTGGCCGAGCTGGAGCTGACCGAGTAAACCGGGAATAAAACAGAAACCACGAGTCGTCAAGGCTCGTGGTTTTTTAGTGGCAGAGTGGTAAATATTTCGTCGGTGACGGCTACAAATTCCTGCAGATCGGTGGTTTTTCGCAGTTTTTTCCATAGCTTTTCCGATCCCTCAAACCGGGGGTACAAATAGTGCCAGTTTTCCTTCAGCCGGAACATGGCGTTGCGGGCGCCGCCGAAGGCTTCGGTGTAGCGCTGCAAAAGTTCTGTATGGAAAGCGTGAAGGGTTTCTGCTTTCGCGCCGCCGCAAAGCATACCGGGGTCAGCCACCAGACCGCGGCCGATCATTACGGCCGGGATGCCCGGAAAATCTTTGGAAAGCTTGGAAATATCGGCGGTTGAGCATAAATCTCCGTTGTAACACAGGGGATTTGTGCTGTTTTCGTAGGCGAAACGGAACATATCCATGTTCACCTTGCCGTCATAAAATTGTTTGCGTACTCTGGGGTGGACGGTCAGTTCTTTTATGGGATAGCGGTTGAAAATGGCTAAAATTTCCGGAAATTCCTCCGCTTCCTCCAATCCCAGCCGGGTCTTGACGGAAATGGGCAGGACAGAGGCGGCGAATACTTCTTCCAGGAAAGCGTCCAAAGCATGCAATTCCCGGAGCATTCCGCTGCCTTTTCCTTTGCTGACCACCGTGCCGCTGGGGCAGCCCATATTCAGATTTACTTCCTCATAGCCCCGGTCGGCGCAAACCTGAGCGGCCCATAGAAAATCCTCCGGCACCTTGGTCAGAATCTGTGGAACCGCCGCAAAGTCCGCGATGCTTGCTATGGGCAGCTCCCGGTCCTCTTTGTGGGTCAGACAGCGGTGGACGGTGGGGGAGAGGAAGGGCATATAATAGCGGTCCACACCGCCGAAATATTTGTGATGGGCCTGGCGGTAAATGCTGTCCGTCAAGCCCTCCATGGGCGCGAAATAGTAACGCATATTGGCACTCCTTTGATGAGGTAAATTGTTGTTTACACTGCGATGATTCGCCGCGCCCTTGGCCCCCTCGTTTTGAGGGGGCTGGCAAAAATCGGCGCTTCGGAGCCAATTTTTGACTGGGGGAGTTTCTCAATGTCGGTACAAAACTCCCTCCGTCAGCCCTTTGGGCTGACACCTCCCTCAAAACGAGGGAGGC
>JAZOAD010000046.1:0-2021 GCA_045595225.1 Faecousia sp. | reverse complement strand
GCGGCTTAGTCCCGGCCGCCGAAGAGATTGATGGTGGGGCCGTTGCTGCTGTCGGAAGAAGAGGAAGAGCTGCTGGGCATATAGGGCGCCAAGTCGGAGGCCAAGCGGTCTTAGGAAGACAATCCAAGCCCACAACTCCTTGGCTCACAGAACGACATGGCTACGATCCGACTTGCGGCTTAGTCCCGGCCGCCGAAGAGATTGATGGTGGGGCCGTTGCTGCTGTCGGAAGAAGAGGAAGAGCTGCTGGGCATATAGGGCGCCAGCCGCTGGGCCATGTTGATAATGGGCATGGACTGGATGTACACCTTGCCGGGGCCGGTGATCCGGGTATGGAACAGACCCTCACCACCCAGGAAAATATTCTTCGCGCCCTTTACGGACTGAATTTCCATGCTGCAGCTTTCGCTCATAGCAGCCAGGTAGCCGGTATCCACGATAATGCTCTCGCCCGCGCCAAGCTGGTACTCCTTGCAGTGGCCGTCGATCTCCATAAAGACCAGGCCGCTGCCGGTCACCTTCTGCATAATAAAGCCTTCGCCGCCGAAGAAACCGGCGCCTAGCTTCTTTTGCAGATACACAGAAAGGTCCAAACCCTTTTCCATGGCCAGGAAGCCGGATTTCTGCACGATTATGCCGTTACCGGGCCGTACCTCAAAGGGGATGATAGTGCCGGGCAAGGTGGACGCCACGGCGATCATGCCGCTGCCGCCAACAGGGGTATACTCGTTCAGAAAAATGGAATCCCCGGAGAACAGCCGACCCAGGGCCTTTTTCAAGCCGCCGCTGTGGGTTTCCATATTCATATTGGGGCTCATCCAGCTCATGGCGCCGCTTTGGGTGCAGAGAGTCTGGCCGGCTTCGGGATAGCAGATCAATACCGGCAGATTGCCGCCTTCGATTTCATACTTCATCATATAGTTTCCTCCTGTTACATCAAAATAAGGTTTCTATCATTATACGCCATAGCCCGCGGAAATCAACAAAAATACTTACGCTCTTGCCCGCAGTTCCCAGAACGCCACCGCGCTGGCGGCGGCCACATTCAGCGAATCCACCCCGTGGTACATGGGGATCTTCACCGTATAATCGCAATCGGCAATGGTGCCATCGGTCAAGCCGTCGCCCTCGGCGCCCAGCACCACCGCCAGCCGCTGCACCTGGCGAAGCTCCGGGGCGTCAATGGAATAGGAGTCGTCCCGTAGCGCCATGGCGGCGGTTCGGAAGCCTAAATTCCGCAGCGTTTCCTGCCAATTATCCTCCAAATAAGTCCAAGGAATTTGAAACACTGTGCCCATGCTGACCCGGCAACTGCGGCGGTACAAAGGATTGCTGCAGCCCGGCGTCAGCAGCACCGCGTCCATGCCCAGAGCGGCGGCGGAGCGGAAGATCGCTCCCACATTGGTGGGATTTTGCACATTTTCCAGCACCACGATCCGCCGGGCGCCCGCCACGGTCTCCTCCACCGATTTTACGGCAGGGCGGCGCATGGCGCAGAGCATACCCCTTGTCAGCTGGAAGCCGGTCAGCTGGGTCAGGACAGGGAGCGGCGCCGTATACACCGGCACATCACCGCAGCGGGCAAGCGCCTGCGCCGCTTCCGCATTGATATGGTTTTCCTCCACCAGCAGCGACACCGGCACGCAGCCGGCATCCAGCGCCCGCATAATGACCTTGGGGCTTTCGGCAATAAACAGGCCTTCCGCCACGCGGTGGCGGTTTAATAGCTGCGCCTCCGTCAGCCGGGCGTAAACATCCAGCTCCGGCGCGGAAAAATCGGTAATATGAATCATACAGGATGCCTCCAAAAGCAGTTTGGGTATATTATAATAAAACGCAAGGCAATAGTCAAACCCAGTTACAAATTTTCGTTTGTCGGGCTGTTGCAAATGATCAGCAACGATGTCATCCCGACCAAGGCGAAGCCGCGTGGAGGCTGCGCCCGCAGGCCCGTGCAAGCGAGCAACCGCCGAAGGCGGCTTTTAGCGAGTCGCTGATCTACGCACTGGATATCTGCGTAG
>JAZOAD010000045.1:0-73854 GCA_045595225.1 Faecousia sp. | reverse complement strand
TCAGGCATACAAGCACCTTCTTTCAACGATACTATATCATAAAAATTGCGTTTTTCAATGATATATCGCTCGCGCGATATGATGTACGGCGTTACCGCATGATATACTTGCTTCGCAAGCATGATATAATATCCGTTCCCTTCATACGCGAAGCGTATATCATCTGGGTAGCAGTTATCATAGCGTCAGCTATATCATCCGTGACCGTAGGGAACGGATATCATTGAAAAAAGAGTCCTTCGTCTGGTAGACAAAGGACTCTTTTTTTGTGGCGGAGCAGGAGGGATTTGAACCCTCGGTACCCTTTTGGGGTACACACGATTTCCAGTCGTGCCCGTTATGACCACTTCGATACTGCTCCATGCATTATCTGTCGCAGACAGCTTTGATATAATACCTCTTTTCCTTGATTTTGTCAAGCATTATTTTTTCTTTTTCGGCATAATTTTTTGCAAATAATTGCACATCACAAAACGACTCCCCTGCCGGCAAAAATTGCGGCAGGGGCAGCATGCATTATGCCATTGGCCTGTCGATCAGCCCAAAGCTGACAGCAATGGCATCGTTGACCAAGTGCATATGCGCCTCATCCAGACGACCCATATGCTCCCGTAAACGGCGTTTATCAATGGTGCGGATCTGTTCCAACAAGATCACAGAATCCTTGCTTAGGCCCACGCTGCCGCCTGCAATGTTAATATGGGTAGGCAGACGCGCCTTGCCTGTCTGTGATGTAATGGCCGCGGCGATCACTGTTGGAGAATGCCGATTCCCGGTATCATTCTGCACGATCAAAACCGGCCTGGTCCCCCCCTGCTCACTGCCCACAACAGGAGAAAGATCCGCATAAAATATATCGCCACGCCTAACCGTAGTATCCATCTTTCTTCACGCTCCGATACAAACTTATCCCGCGTTACCGTCTTTTCTTATGTAACGCTGTGGAAATATTGTCCCACGAAGTAAACCAATTCATACGGCACGCTGACGATTTATCCTATGCAATCTTCGACAAATAGTTACGCTATCTCAAAATTTTCTACTTTAATGGTTAATATCCGACGACCATCCCACAAAATTTCTCCCTGTACAGGAATCAAATTTTCATTGAGCCATACATCGACCGTCATGGCATCTTCCGCATAGCTGTCCAGGATGGTAGCTCTTAGATACTCTCCATCCGCCCCCGCAGACTGAATATAGCCGCCCAAAAGCGCCTTCATCATGACCCACGGACCGCTGACAGGACTCAATTGCCCATCCGCCAGTAAGGGAAAAGCAAGCGCTGTATCATCAAATTCCAGTTTTCCGCCGGAAGCGGTAATACTACCGGAAATATCCGAAATTGTATCCGGTGAAACTACATTAAATTGCAGATTTCCCTCAGGATCGCAGCTACAGGACAAAGTGAAATGAAACACCCGGTCGCCGTAATCTGCTGTGATCACAGCGTCAAAGTGGCTGCTTCCGTTTTGTAATTTCCCGCGAAGACCCAACACGCTGTCCATACTCTTTTCACCATTACAGCCGCATAATACCAGCATAATCAAAACTACACACAATATTTTCCGCATACCGCTCCACCTTTCCACGGCTCTATCCGCCGCTCAGTAATAGCTATGCCTGTCCAAAGCAAAATAGAAGCGGTTTATGAAGTGAAAAGAGCCGCGGCATTTCACCGCGGCTCTCATGCAATTTAGGGAATATAGCGGCCGACAGGAGGAGCAACTTCCTCTTCCGGGTCAATGCCGCCGGTCACTTCTACAGAGTGAATGGAAGCAATCACATTATATTCTCCGGTATTACCCAGGGAATAGAACTTACCTTCGGTCATAATCTCATAGGACTCCCATGTTTCATAGTCCATGACCCACTCACCGGTGCCCACACCGGCCACATACAGGTAAAGCTCATTGGTAATGCCATTGTTCCAGTAATCGTACAGGCTCATGGCAAACATAGGCGCGCCCTCTGCGTTATAACCGGCAAATTCTATATCGGAGAAGTGGTAAGTAATTCGAGGCATAGTACCGTCGCGGAACATATCGGTCAAAGGTGTTTCTTCGATCTTGCGGATGTTAAAGATGTTATAGGTCACATTACCCTCATCATCTTGGATCTCAACCTCAAACATACCGTTACGCAGGGAGTCAGTATACTGGATACTGCTTCCGTCCTCGTGGGAATATACCACATTGCCCCAGTAGTCCACTTCCTTGCTCATGCCGACGATTTCATCAATGTACCACAGACGGCCCACATTATCCAGCACAACCAAGGTCTGGGTGGAGGTGTAATTGACAGAGCCGCTGTAAGTCCAGTTGCCAAGGAAATCTCTTCCGGTATCTTCGTATACGAAGCTGTCTTCGATGGTAGTAATGCCGCAGAAAACGATCTCGGAGCTGGCGCCCTGGCCGGTTTCGTGGGTCACGAAGCCATCGTTTGCCGCCAGCAGGCAATCCAGCAGGTTCAGACGGTGATAGGTGAAGCCGTTAAATTCCTCATCATAGGAATTGAGCATCTTTTCGGTTTCCTCATGAGTAAATTCCAGATCCACAAACAGGTACATATTCATGATGGCAGCAAAAGTATCCTGAGATTCAGAATAGGAAATGCCAAACATCATATCGCCGTCGATGGATTCCAGAACATCCACAACCACACCGGTTTCCGGGTCGATCTGATAGATCATACCGGTATTGCCGTATTCACAGGCCCAAATGTAGCCGCGGCCCATAACAGAGGTAGCCAGGGAAAGACCGTAGTTCAGCTCATTGGGAGCGGTAATGGGCAGAACAGTGCTAAATTCCGCAACGCCATCCACCATCTCGTACTTATAGGTGCAGACGCCGCCTACATTGCCTACGCCGGAGCCCATAGCGGAAACGACGCCTTCGATCACCAGATCCAGGGCAGTAACATTCACCTCAACGGAGTCGAACTTGGTTTCGTCCATAGCGTTAGCCACTGTAATGACAGCGGTGCCGGTGCCCACAGCGGAAATAATACCAAACTGGTTGACATCCACCACAGAAGGATCGCTGGAGCTCCACACCACATCCTTATAGTTGGAGTACCAGGGATCCAGATCGTAGGCCAAGCCCCGGATGCTGCCGATATTCATAGTCACCACGCCGTCACGGAGAACAGGTGTAGCAATGACTTCGGGATCCATAGCAGGAATATTGGAATATATCTCATTAGATGCAATGGTTTCCTCGGTCAAGGGCGCGAACAACGCGCAGGTTTCACCGGAGAGGTTGCCGACCTTTTCCGTATGGATAACCTGACCGATGACATTGCCTTCTTCATCGGTAACATCGTCCATAACGGTCGGGTCAACAACGTAAAGCTCGCTGACAGTGCTCAAGAAATCGCCATCGAAGCGGGCCCAGTAGAGCTTGCCGGTGTTATGATCCCAGGTCATAGACTGCAGGAAGTCCATGGTAACGCCGGTATCGCCCAGGTCCGTCAGGGACCAGCCAAGGCGATAGCTGTCAGACCAGGAGTCATACTCAACGCCAACCGACCACAGATGGGCGGTTTCACCGAGTTCATCGGTGCCATTGTTGTAATTCAGGCCAAGAACATACATACTGCCCTGATCATCAATGGTCATAGACAGGCCGTACAGACCGCCGCGATTCAGTACCCAGTCTTCCTGATAAGGCGCAACGGTGGTCCACAGCTCCTCATCGTAGTACTCGCCGTGAATATTGATAACATTGATCTCCGTGGTGGGATAGCCATCATATTCATAGCAGAGCATACCGTAGAGCTTGCCTTCCACATAGCTGTAGGCCAGATCCTGATAAATATTTTCCAACTTGGCAATGTAACTGGATTCGATATCGAAGGAGTCAACCAGCATATCCGCATACTTAAAGCCATACAGATCGCCGGTTTCGGTCTGCGCGAAAATGTTGCCGCCAACAAATTCAGCGCAAACAAAGTTCATTTCATCATAACCGATGAGGATTTCGTCATAATCAACGCCCTCGCCGAAGGAAGCCCAGCCACTCATATCGTCGTCAATATAGTACTGATAAGCAACCAGCTCGTCATAGGGAGTGCCTTCGCCGCCCAGATTGATGCCGTACTGGCTCTCATTCATGGCATAGTCGCTCAAAATGATGGTCAGCTTGCCGGTAGCGCCGGTAATGTCAAAGGACAGGGTGTGGTTCTGATAGCCGTTTTCATCGGGCTCCACATCCTCCACGCCTTCCATGCCGTAGATCACATTGCCATTGCTGGTGGTAACCGCCGCAACGGACAGCGCCAGATTATCCCGGAAGGTCAGTTCCAGGAAGGTTTCACCGGTCAAATTGTTTTCCACCATCTGAACATCCAACAGTTCCGGCGCTTCCAGGTCAATGATAATGGGCACCGCCCAGGTATCCGGCGTAGCGCCTTCATAAGCGCCGGTGGCGATCACTTCCAGCAGCAGCTGGGTATTATTGGCCAGATCATTGCCTTCGTTATCCTTCCAGTCCCAGATCTCCAGTTCGCCCTCGAACCAGGAATAGACATTGGGAACGATCTGCCCGTAATTGAAGTTATAAACGCTCTTGGAAATCTGCTCGGCGGTCATTTCGTAGTAGACTTCGCCAGTTTCCATATTGGTGTAGCGGTAGGTCAGAGAACCTACGTTACGCAGCAGAGAAGTATAAATATCGTCAACAGTATCGAAGAATCCGTCGCCGTTGGGAGAAACAGAAATATGGGAAAGATCAAATTCTTCTTCCACATAGACATTGGCGCCGGGATAGTAGTAAGAGGGTTCGCCGTAGAAATTGGTCCAAAGTACATTAACATACTGATTGCCAACGACCTCGCCCTCTTCTGCGGCCAGCATATCCCAGTAGTTGCCGTCGTCGATCATGTCGGGACTATCCCAATCGCCATAGAAGCCCATAAAGGGCAGGCTCAGATCCACTTCAGCGTTGATGGCGCGCAGGAAGGAGTAGCCTTCCACATAGCCGCCGTTGGGATAGTAGGTTTCCAGGAACGCTCTGTCTTCCTCGCTCAGGGTGACGCTGACAGAAACATCCACGCTCTCGCCGGTATGTACCTTCAGCGCGGAGGCTTCCAGATCCGCCTCGGAAGTATTGCCGACCAGCGCATCCAGATAAGCCTGCACATCAGCGCCTTCAACGGTGTTGTCGCCGTTCAGGTCATAACGGAATGCGTCATGATCCTCAGCGCCATGCTGGCTGGCAAGGTAAAGCAAATAAGCGTCATGGGCGTTTGTCGCGCCATTTTCATCCAAGTCGTGAACCAAAACCAGGTTGCCGGAGGACATCAGCGCATCCGCGCTCAGACCGTAGGGCGTGCCGGACATGAAGTACTTTCCTTCAAAGCCCTCGTAAGAAACCGCATCCTCGGTCATAACGACTGTATCCAGCGCGTAATACAGCACATAGTCGCCAAAATTGGTAACCGTGAAAGTAAAGTCATAAATGCCGGTCTTATCCGGGTCATCACCAAGAGAAACCTTGGGGGTATCGCTGCCGGCAACGGTCAGATAAGCCATGGTGGTGATGGCATTATAAGCATTCGCCATACCGGAGCCCTGCTTACGGGGAGAGTAGAACAAACCGGTATCCTCTCCAAAAATCACAGGCTCGGAGGTGCTCATCAGCAGATTCTGCACCAAAGTGCGGTAATCCTCCGCATCCAGATTTTGCTTGGCGTACTGCATCACCAGGGCGGTAATGCCGGAAACATTGGGGGCGGCCATGGAAGTGCCGCTCATAAGGCCGTACTGGCCGTCGGTGATGGTAGAATAGATATTACCGCCGGGAGCAGCCAGATCCGGTTCCAGCCGCAGATCGGGAGAGACGCCCCAGGAGGAGAAGTCGCTCAAGGTGTAGCCTTCGGCGTTGACCATGGGGATCAGCTCTGTGGGGAAACGCAAGGTAACGGAGGGATCCGCTTCCAGCGCGGCCAGCAGATGCTCACCATCGGCCATGGGAATGGAAATGCCGGGAATGGTGGAAGTGCAATCGGTCAGATCCATGCCAAATTCGCCTTCGGTGTTATTGTAGACGATAATGGCAATGGCGCCCGCCGCGCAGGCATTTTCGCACTTTTCAATGAAGCTGATGGAGCCACGCTGCACCAGCGCGATCTGGCCGGTCACATCCACTTCGGCAAATTCTTCCACAGTACCCAGGCCCACACTCACCATGGTGTACTCCCCTGTCAGGGTCATAATATTGGGGATTCCATAGGAATCATTGGTATCCACATAGCCAAACTGGTAGCCGTCGCTGACCTGCACATAATTACGCATGATCATCACATTTTCCACGCTGGCGATGCTGAGGATATTCTGATAAATAGCAGGCTCGGAAATCACGGAATTGTCGGGGTGCAGCGTCAAATTCTGATCGGTGCCCCACATATTACCGTAGCCGGCAGAGTAGCTGTTGCCCGCGGAAACCGACAGCACAGTATTGGTTTCAGCCACACGGGCATAGATGGAATTGATGAATTCGTCTGTGCTGGCGGGGAAACCGGCGTTGGTACCCAGGCTCATGTTCACCACATCCACGCCCAGGATCAGCGCGTCTTCCAAAGCGGCAATGATATCAGAGCCGTAGCCGCCGTGGGCCGCGCCGTAAACCTTCATGATAAAAAGCTGGGCATCGGGCGCCACGCCAACCACATCCACGCCATCGACCTTATTGGCGGCAGCGATACCGGCAACATGGGTGCCGTGGTCGCCATTGGCATCGTTATCGTGGGTAATATCAAAATTATTATCCGCGTAGTTGAAGCCAAAAACCACCTTCGTATTATAATACACATCGTCGATGGTCAAGCGGCTGTTGCGGTCCAGACCCATGGCATTGAGCTGGCTGAGCATGGCCTCCACAGACTCACGGGTGGCGGAGGTTTCGGTCAGCGCTTCCTCGGGAAGGGCAGCAAAATTGGGATGATCCACATCAAGACCGGTGTCGATCACAGCGATCTTCATACCCTGGCCGGTAAAGCCCAGATCCCAGGCCTCCTGACGGCCGATCATGCCGCCGTCGGAATTGGTGTAGAGGGTCGCGCCGGTTTCGGAGGCAACCTCTTCATACAGCTCATAAACAGGCTGCACGATCACCTTGGAAACACCGTCCATCGCGGCGATCTCAGCCATGGACGCATAAGGAATCACGGCGGCGACGCCGTTGAAGAGCCAGGTGTAATTATCGGTCACTTCCAGCTCACGACCGTTCAAAACCTTGTTCTCAATATTGGAAATCACGATTTCCTGATTGGCCTTCAGCTTCTCCATCTGCTGAGTGGTGACCTTATCCAGCACAGCGCCGGCATTGGTCTGCAGAACGGAAGCCTCTTCCATCACGATAAACACAGGAATCATGCCGTTATCATCCACAAAGGACTGCTCCAGCTTGATCTCCTGGGCAGACTTGTCCAGGTTGGTCAGATCCACAGTATTGTTTTCTTTGCTGAACTGCAGACTTTCTCTGCTGTAAAGCTGCACAGCGGAGGCAACGCCGGTCATGCCCAGCAGCAGGCACAGGCAAAGAACCAGCGCCAAAACGCGTTTCATCTTCATTTTGCGCACCGTCCTTTCTTGCCCAGCAGCAGGCACACACTAACCGCCACGCCAGCCGCGGACAACGCCATCAAAAGAATAACAGGCATCGTCAGGAAGCTACCGGTATTGGGGGCATCGGGGTTCAGCTCCAAGTCGCGGATGGCTGCGTTCAGCGCGTCCGCGGCTGCCAGCATCTCATCGGAAGCGCCATGGTTGGCAAGGAACGCCTCCACAGCGGCCAGGGCGGCCTCCACGCGGGCGAAGCTGTCTTCCGTATACAGCCGCTTTTCCAGGGCCAGCGCCTTCAGGCGGGCCTTTTCCAGGGCCTGCAGTTCCTGGGTCAGATCCGTATCTGCCAGCACAAGGGCGTCCACCGCGTCATACAGCGCCTGAACAGCGGCATCCACATCCTCCTGGCGGACAAATTCTTCGCTAAGATAAGCTTCGGCAGCGGCCAGAGCAGCCTCCATGGCGGCGAAGCTATCCGCGGTGTAATGCTCCGCGTTCAAACCGCGGGCCATCAAGACCGCCTTTTTCAACTGAGAAAGCTCCGCGCCGTAAAGCGTTTCGCCAATGGTCAGCGCATTACCCTCACGGTCGGTCAAAGAGCCGGACATGGTGATCTTTTGCTCCGACACGCCGTTAAAGGTCAGCGTAAACAGGGCCAGATCCTGGGCCTCATATTCCCCGGCGCTGACCCATGCCAGCTTGATAACGCCGGGGGTATCCCCGTTGACAGAGCTGTACGCTACGCAATCGGAATTCACTTCCAATCCGGCATAGCTCAGCTGCTCCGCGTCAAAGCTGACGGTGATCAGTCCGTCGGTGATGGCGGTATCGGCAAGGAAAGAAACCTTTGTGACGTTCTCTTCAGAATCGTCCACCTGGAGCCAGGCGTTGTCTGTTTCCGTTGCGAAAACCGATGCGCTCATGACCGTCAGCAGCAACGATGCCAGCATAAGCGCGCAGATCATTTTTCTTGCAGTTTTCATGGGATCCTCCTTTGATTTTGCTTGCTTTGGCAAATGAGCGGACCTCTTTTGCACAATGGATTCAGCCAAATAATGACATAATCACACTTATAAATTTTACTATAATGCGAAATAATTGTCAAACAGGATAATTTGAAAATAATGCACAAAAACAAGATATTACATTTGTAGCATATACTAAATAACTACATATTGTAATTTATGCCGGACGAAAACCCTGTGGGATGCTACAAATTGTCACCGCCAACTCTGTTACGGTGAGGAAGTAGATGATATTCTCCAGCACGACCCAGTAGTAGGGTTCGACGATGATGTAGGCGGTGTCGGCATCGAAGCCGTCGAGTGCGCCGCACCATCTCGCAACTTCTTTGGCCTTATCGTCCGTCAGCCAGCCGTTAGGATTGGTCTCCGCGTCATAGCCGATTTCGGAAGGATCCAGGTTGGCCAGCGTGCTGTCGAACTTTACATAGTCTACCTCGTCGTTGGCGTAGCTTCCGTAATAATACGCGCTTTCCGGGTTGCTGCACCAGGTAGTCTGGAAGCCATTCCTGTCGCCAAGCGTATCGTCGCCTTTAATATTAACCTTATCGGGGTCTTCCAAATAAGCCTTATACAAATCTATATGGCTTTGCTTATTGTCCCCGGCGGCCCGTCGGCCGGGGTTGTAGATATACTTAAAGTCCACGTCCACACTGTAGCCGATCTTATCGCCTTCAACATTGTAAACTGTAAAGCGGTAGCCCACCATGGCATCGCTGGAGGCTGAGAAGCCGCCCACGATCTCTGTGCTGCCGGTGTCACCGGAGCTGCCGCTGCCGTCCCACTCCGCGAATACCTGCAGGGGGAACAGCTGCACCAGGGTGACGAATACCAGCAGCAGGGTCATTATTCTTTTGAATATCCCTGTCCGCGTTCGTCCGTCGGAATTGCTATATGCTTCCATAGGATTATCTCCTTTCATGGTTTTTTTGTTTTGCTTATAAAAAATCCGCCACTTTTTCAAGTGACGGATTTTCCGTTATGCATAGTGAATGAAATTTGCTGGTGTATGCTATTGCTGAGGCTTAGCCGAAGGAGCCGATAAGTGTAAATCCATAAGTACCATCTTCAAGGATGTAGCACGCATAGACATGTCCTTCGGGCGGATGCTCCATATCAAACTGGATCCATTCACCATCCGCGGTGTAGTAACCGACTGTAATGGTGCCATCATCATTGACCCAAATACTGGGAGGTTCGCCCCAAGAGCGTTGGTCACTCACTCTGAATTTTTCATAGCTATAAGTCACATTCTCAAAAACCTGCTCCACCGTCACCCTTTCGTCAATATAAGGCTCATATTCCACAATGGCAATCAGAACAGCGGTCTCCACAGTACCGCAGCGGTTACAGGTACGCTCCTTTTCACCAGCACTGGAAGTGGTAGGCTCCAGAGTTGTTACCCATTCGCCCCAGTCGTGCTTCATGCCGGAATACCAGCCTTCCATGGTATGATAATCCGTCTTGTACACTTCGCCGCACTTTTTACAGGTCTTGATGGTATAGCCATCCATTTCGCAGGTGGCATCTACATATTCGCATTCATAATCATGCTCACAATCGAAAATGGATCTAGTCTCCTTTTCTTCAAGGCCACAGCCCCGGCAGGTGCGGGTCACTTCATAGAGAATACCGGTGCTCGCAGGTCTTGTCAGCACCCAGTCGGTCCAGCTGTGACCAACAGGCACCGTCCGGGTCTCCCGCAGATCGCAGCCTTCGCAGGTGCGGTACTCCGTGCCGCCGTTTTCGCAGTTGCCTTCGGTTTCCGCCATCCATTCGGTGTAGATATGGCCCGTGGCGGGAATGGTGGTGAACCGCATATGGCTGCACACCCTGCAGGTTTCCACTACGGAACCGGACTCCGTACAGGTGGCGGGATAGGTTTCCGTTTCGTAAGTATGGTCGATCATGGGGATGGTGGTGGTTTCCACATGGCCACAGACCTTGCAGGTTTCCACCACAGCGCCGTTGGAGACGCAGGTAGCGGGGTAGGTTTCGGTTTTGTAATCGTGGGCCTTCTTTTCCAGCACGGTGGTCTTTACATCGCCGCAGACCTTACAGGTATCCACAACGCTGCCTTCTTTGCTGCAGGTGGCCGCGGTGGTGACGGAGGTGTAATCGTGGCCCAGGGCGGCGGTTTCATCGCCGCTGTAGGTTTCGCCGCATTCGCAGCGGTAAACGGTGTAGCCGCCTTCCGTACAGGTAGGCTCCACAGTTTCAGACGGGCGGTAGTCATGCTCATGGGGCTGCGCCGGTGCGGTGGACTCGGTGGGGTCCGTGGGGTCCGTAGGAGCAGGCTCGGTAGGAGCAGTGGACTCGGTAGGCTCGGTGGGATCCGTGGGGGCGGTGCTGCCCTCGGTAGGATCCGTGGGGGCGGTGCTGCCCTGGGTGGGATCGGTGGGAGCGGTGCTGCCCTCGGTGGAGTCGGTAGTCCCGGTGCTTTCCGTGGGATCGGTGCCCTGGGTGGTACCCTCGGTACCCTGAGTGGTGCCTTCGGTGCCATTGGTGGTGCCCTCGGTACCCTTGGTGGTGCTGTCTGCGCTCTTGTCCGTGGAGCTGCTGGTGGAGCCGGTGCTGGGGTTGTTGCTGCCCCGGTCCCGGAAGACCACGGCGCACACCGCAAGCGCCAGAATAATCGCTACGATCACGCAAATAATTGCAGTCAATGCCTTCTTATTCTTCATAATCTTGCGACGAAAATCTTCTTTTTTCGTCGCTTTCACCTTCCTTTCCTTTAACTAGATTCCGTGATAATTTTTGGCAGTAGATGTTGCCCTCTACTGCCATCGTATCACACAAAATCCGGAAGTCAAGTTTTTTGTGCAGAAAAAGAGTGGTCCCAGTGGCGAGATTCGTATGAATTTCTGCCCTACGGCAGAAATTATTGTTCGCCTCCGTCCAGCCGTCGGCGGCAGCGCTCATCCGCGCTGCATTAAATGTTCGAATCTCTCCTAAAAAATTAGACCGAAAGAGCAGATGCTCTCTCGGTCTTATTGGTCCGAGTGTCGAGATTCGAACTCGAAGCAACGCATGCTACGCATGGTTGCTAAGCCGGATTAAAATACAAGAGGCCTCGAGTTCGCCCAAAAATAACAAAAAAAACAGGAATGAACCCATGCTCATTCCTGTTCTTGGTCCGAGTGTCGAGATTCGAACTCGAGGCCTCTTGAACCCCATTCAAGCGCGATACCAAACTTCGCCACACCCGGATATTTGCTTGCACGCCTCAGCGCTTGAGTATATTAGCACACCTTGCCGAAAAATGCAAGCATTATTTTTCAATTTTTCAAAAAATTTTTTATTCGCCTACATCAGAGCGAATTACCTTGCCGATATTCCACAAAGTAACCACTTTTTGCTCCGCTTCCGCCCGTTCTTTTTCGCCGTTATACTCCACAAAAACGGTATGGGCGCTGCAATCGGCGCATTCGACCTGTACATTCCAGCCGCCCTCGTGGGTCAAAATTCCCGCGCCACGGCAAATAGGGCATTCTTCCAGTTCATAAAGCATTTTTTCCATAGGGTTCTCCTTATCTAAACACATTTTCATTGGAGTCAAAAATCTCCACTCTTTCGCAGCGAACAAAGCTGGGCGCGAACTGCGGCAAATAGCCATTGACCGCCGCCGCCAGCTGCATAGGGTTCAAACTGGGATTCTGGCAGCACACGCGGGCCGCCAGGCGCAAAATCTGTCTATCATCCCGGCGAACCCGCAAAGAGCGGATCATGGGGATCAGATCCTGCTGCACAGGGCCGTTCTTGCCCTTCTTTTCCACATACAGTTCCCCACGGGCAAACAGCTCCCGGATGGCCTCTTCCGCCCCTTCCGGAATGCCATGGTCATATTCCATGGTCACTATACAATCCAGATATGCCAGGTCTTTGATCTTGCGACCCGTGGCATAGCTTTCACGCACCGTAACGCCGGGCACAAGGGCCCCGTTTAGCCGGGCTGTCATTTCATCAAAGGGAACGCTCTCCCCTTCCAAATCGAAATCCAGCAGCTCACAGACACTTTCAACGCCTACGCTAAGCGGCAGCGCGATGGAAACAGAGGGTCGGGGACTATAGCCTTGTGTATGGGTCAGCGGCAAGCCCGCCCGTTTGAAGGCTCGCTGAAACAGCCGCATCAGGTCCAGGTGGGACATCCAAACAGCGTCACCGGTTTTGGTAAACAAAAGTCTAGGCATCGCAGTCCACCTCCTTCAGCAAACAGTTGGCGCCGCAGCCGGCGCAGTTTTCCCGGCAATCCGGGGTAACATTTTCCTCGTAGGCTCTATGCCGCTCCCGAAGCAGGAATTTCTTGCTAACACCCACATCAAACATATCCCAGGGAAGCTTTTCTTCCTCACCAAATCCGCGGGTGGTGTAGAAATCCATGTCAATGCCATATTTTTTAAAGGCATCCAACCAAATGTCATAGCGGAAATACTCATCCCAGCCATCCAGCCGCGCGCCGTTTTTAGCGGCTTCCTCAATAACAGGACCCAACCGTCGGTCACCACGGGCCATAACCGCCTCCAGGCGGCTCAGATCCGGTGTATGGTAGTTATACTCAATGGAGTTGGAATAGAAATGGGATTTCAGTAATTTGCAACGGCGCAGATATTCTTCCTGGCTGATCTGCCGCTCCCATTGGAAAGGCGTATGAGGCTTAGGCACAAAGAATGCGGTGGCTACATGCACCCGAAGACCACGCTTTTTATTGGAGGCATTTGCCTGCCAGCATTTGATGATCTTATACACAAGGTCAGCAATTCCCAAAACATCCTCGTCCGTTTCCGTAGGCAAGCCCAGCATAAAATAGAGCTTTACATTGTTCCAGCCGCCTTCAAAAGCATTGGCGCAGGTGGTAAGGATCTCCTCTTCCGTCAAATTCTTATTGATCACATCCCGCAAACGCTGGGTTCCCGCTTCCGGCGCAAAGGTCAGGCCGGATTTACGGACAGTCTGCAACTTTTCCATCAGTTCCCGGGAGAAATTATCCGCACGGAGAGAAGGAACGGAAAGATTGATATTATTGTCATGGCAATAAGGGATCAGCGCGTCTGTTAATTCTTTCAAGCCCCGATAATCGGATGTGGATAGACTGGAGAGCGTGATTTCATTATGGCCGGAATCTTCCATGGTCTCCACTGCCTGCTGATACAGAAGCTGAGGACTCTTTTTCCGCACCGGACGGCAGGAAAAGCCTGCCTGGCAGAAGCGGCAGCCGCGAATACAGCCCCGGAAAACCTCCAAATTTGCCCGCTCATGTACAATTTCTGTGGAAGGGACGATCATCTTAATGGGCCAATAGGCATGGTCCAGATCCTCAATGATCCGTTTTGTGATGGTTTCCGGCGCGCCGTTAAGCACAGTCACAGCCTTCAAGGTGCCATCATCGTTGTAGGAATGCTCATAAAAAGACGGCACATAAACGCCGGGAATCTTGGAAACTTCCCGCAGGAAGTCCGCTTTCGTCCACCCCTCTCCCTTTGCGCGGTCGTAAAGAGACACGATCTCAACGGTACTCTCCTCGCCCTCGCCCAAAGAAAAGAAATCTACAAAATCCGCCAGAGGCTCCGGATTAAAAGCGCAAACACCGCCGGCGAATACCATGTTGTGAAGGCCTTTCCTATCCTTCGCATGAAGCGGCACCCCAGAAAGGGAAAGCATATTCAAAATATTGGTGTAGCACATTTCGTAGCCGATAGTAAAGGCGATCATATCAAATTCCTTCACCGGGCGTCGGCTTTCCAATGCCCACAGGGGCAGATCATTCCGGCGCATAGCTTCTTCCATATCGCCCCAGGGGGCAAAGACACGCTGACACCAGACGCCATCCATTTCATTCATCACGCCGTACAAAATCCGCATGCCCACATTGGACATACCAATTTCATAAGTATCAGGAAAGCAAAAAGCGATATTCACCCGAACAGAAGCGGGGTCTTTTTTGATTTCATTGAATTCTCCGCCGGTGTACCGGGCAGGTTTTTGCACCGTGGGCAGAATTCGCTGCAGTAAATCCGTCATAACTTGTACCTCAAATTTTGAAACTACGGCTATTGTACCCCCAATCGCGTCCGTTTGCAAGGTATTTTTTCCGAGAACGCCCGAAAAAGCAACAGTGCAGCCGTTATCAGCGGCAAAAAGCCAAAGTCAAGCATGAATGTTCCGTAACACGCTACAACGAAAACAGTCACCGAAACAAAGAATGTCAAAAAAGCGGCAGCTTTACCGGCAACAGGAGGAGAAAAGATCATGGAAAATAGGCATCGGATCATGCGTCCTCCATCCAATGGATAAATAGGAAGCAAATTAAATAACCCCTGGGCCATGCCACAAAATGCAACTCTGGGAAATCGGGAGGCAGTCAGCAGCAGCGCTATACTTCCCAATGGCCCGGCGAGGGCGCAAAGCAGTTCCTTTCCCCTGCTCAGATCCGGCAGCGACATCCGGGCGCCGTAGGGATGCAAACGCAGTTTCGGAACACTTCCATGAAGTATAACAATGGCCAAAAAATGACAAAGCTCGTGAAACGCCGCTGCAATGATCATAGCTGCGATCCATTGCAGCGGCAAAAATAAAATCATGAACGCCAAAGAAAAGCTAAAACCTGCCGAAACCGAAAACTTACGCTCCACCAAAAATCTCCTGGCAAAATACCTGCACTGCATCGGAAAAACCATTCCCCTCCTCTGTTTCGAGTATTTCCTGAAAAAACGCCATGATTTCCGCGCTGAGTTTATGGGAAACCGCCATTTCCCAAAGTATATTCACACTTTCCGGCCATAACAACCGAACGCAAATCGCAAACCCCAGAAAAAACAAAGAAATCAACAAAAATACACGCTTTCGGCTCCCCTTCTGCCGGGGTGGCGTGCTGTATACGATTTTATATCCCATGAGACCACCTCAGAATATTCTACGGCTCATTCCCACAAAAAATGTGAAAAAGGATGCAATCAAGGCATAAAAAATCGAGGGAATAGCAAAAGCTGTTCCCTCAATTTTGGTCGGAGTATAATTATAGGGTTTCGAGAATCGAATATATTTGATTTCTGTCCACATCCACAAGGGATGCGTCCAGAAACCAAAGGATTCTCCCACGGCCTAAAAAGTGTCCACCGGACACTTTTTACACCAGTGTGCGCACTGGTGCCGGCCTTTCGAATCCCGACACAAACCAAAAGAAAAATGAAGACCGCCCGGATGGGCAGTCTTCATTTTTGGTCGAAGTGTCGGGATTCGAACCCGAGGTCTCTTGGACCCGAACCAAGCGCGATACCAAACTTCGCCACACCTCGATAGCCACAGTATTATAATGGAAAATGTGATTTCTGTCAAGCCCCAAGGTCTACTTTTGTTTCGACGAAATTTGATCCTCAATCGGTGGAAAAGCCGGCACCCCGAAGGATGCCGGCTTTTGCGATAGATATGAGAAGTGCTTACTTGATGAACAAACCAACGATACGCAGGTTCGCGCCGACGGTGCAAACCTCATCAACCTTGCCCAGACCCAGCTCCATGGTACACAGGACAGAGGCGGAAAGTTCATCGTTATAGTCAGCGGAACCGATATAACCGGTACGCTTGTCGCGGATCGCGTAAACCTGACCGGTCAGCGGATCTTCGATCATGGAACGGCCGCCATTGAAGTCACCCCAGTATTCGGGGCAAATGGCTGTGCCGTATACATCGCCGAATACAGGATCCACAACCGTGATCAAACCGGTGATATAGCCGTTGATAGTCCACAGCATTTCGCCGCGGTACAGCAGGTTGGTGGGACGCAGGCTCATGCCATCCACCAATTCATCCTCAGCGATCACATTCGTTACCTCGCCGGTTTCCATATCCAGCTCGACAACCTTATAAGAGAAGTCGTCGCGCCAATCGGAAATGTGCCAAGCCATCATAACGCCGTAGAGAACGGTATATGTACCACGTCTAGACTCGATTACGCCATAATCCAGATCGATCATGATGTAAGGAATGTCATCAACGAAGTAAACCTGACCGTTATGGGAATTGTCCCAGGCCTCCAGGCTGGTGGTCATGCCGCTGATACCGTTACCCATCAGCGTACGCTGGAAGGTTTCGGTATCTACGGTATAGAAGTAGCCGTCCTTATCGTAGGCGTACAGTACACCGTCGATATACTGGGCAGCCACAATGGGGCTCAGGCCCTCGGCATCCTTCCAGGATTCCAGGATAATGCCGTCGGTATCGAACTTGACCCAGGAACGGCTCAGCTCATCATAGCCGTAGAAGTAACGATGCTCCGCGGTGACAGTAATGAAGATGGTGTTGGAATTGCCCATGGCGTCGGTGGCGGTGATGTAAACCTCACCTGCGGAAATGCCGGTGATCACACCGTTGCCATCCACAGTCGCGACAGTATCATCAGAGGAAGTCCAGATCAGAGTCTGATTCACAGTTGCCACAGATACAGGCAAAACCACAGCGTCAATCGCCAAAGTTTCGCCAACAGCCACCGTATTCTTCTCTGCCATGACTACTCCGGCAGGATCCACAGTTTCGGGAACCGGGATTTCCACATTGGGCACACTGAACAGAGCGCTGACAGCGCATCCTGTGGAGCCGATGTTCACAGTTCGACGGCCAGCCAGATCCAGCTCATAAATACTGCCGCCAACAGCCCAGTAAATGGCATCATTGTTGAAGTCATAGACCATAGACTGCAGATAGGGGCTGGTTCCGCCGTAGATACCGGTGGGAGAAAGAACGGCGTCATTCTTGCCAACAGTAAAGACTTCGCCATAGTTGTCCGCGGCGTAGAGCTGGCCGTGATCGTCGCAGGCCAGAGCAACCAGCTGGGTACCCATATCGTTGTCGCCGATCAAGGTCAGTTCCATGGTATCCAGGTTCACCTGATAAAGGCCACCCTTAACCACCTCGTTGTAAGCAACGGCGTACATCGTGCCGGTGGTGTAGTCAAACGCCAGATCGCGAACCATCAGATCGGACTCGCAGATAATATTGTAGTGGAAGTTGGAGGGACTGATCTTCAGCAAGTAGTACTTACCGTCAACATTATGCTGACCCACCGCGTAGATAGTGCCATCGTAGTAAGCGCCGGCATAGATGGTCAGATCATAAATATCGGTAATATAGCTAAAGTCATTGGTGTTTGCCAGCGAGATCTTGCCCCAGGCCTCCAGCGGGATCTGCTGGTTCAGCTCTGCCTGGAAGTAACCATACAGGTAGCCGGGGTTTTCTTCCACGACGATGGTGGTAGTCACAGCCAGATCGGTGCCAACCACCTGAACAGTCAGCGTCGTCTGTCCGATGGCAATACCGATGACCACACCGTTTTCATCCACCATAGCGATGGTTTCATCGCCAACACTGAAGGTAAACTCGCCAACAGCGTTCCAGGGATTCAGCGTGGGCACAACCTTCACGGCTTCGCCCTGTGCCACGGTGTAAACGGAGTCCACCGTCACCTCCGTTGCGACAGCGCCCTGAACTTCCGGTTCATTGGTAACGGGAATGGCCAATGCGTATACAAAGCCATTTGCGCCACGAATCTGCCCCAGGTTCACAGCCACAACATTTTCCATATCGGAAACGTCTACCCATTGGAGCATATCGCCGGAAACACGGAGGATGCCGCCGTTACGCTCAGACCAAACCATAGCATCGCCCATCCAGCTGTATTCGCCAAAGCCGGTATATTCTGTGACATTCACGATCTGATCGTTCTGGTCCAGATTGAAGCGAACCAGATTGTATTCCCAATCGGCATTGTCGCCGTTGACATAGAAGTTGCCCTCATAGTCGATGGCCAACGCGCCGGAGCAGGTGGTGTACTCAAAGGTCAAATCGCTATTGGGATAGATAGCATCCAGTGTGGTTACGCCGATGGTCTCAGCGGTGGTCATGTTGACGCGGAATAGCTCATAAGAAACCGTGAAATTCCAATCATCATCGAATTCTTCGGAATATCTGAGACCGTACATGAAGCCATCGGCATAGTTGAAGGCCAAAGCGGTGGTCTTGCCATCGAAGGAGCCTACCAGCTCACCCTGCAGAGTGCTAGCATTCAGCTTGTAGAAATTGGTGATATAGACAGAATTATAGTCCTCGTCGTAATCCTCCACAATCGCTGCAACATACAGATAGCCGTCCCGGTAGGCAGCTGCGGCAACAGTGCCCTCCAGCTCCATAGCGTCGGAAACCTGGTTGGAATAGTCAGGAGAACCTGCATCCATCAGCAGCCAGTAAGGATCGGAGTAGCCGAACAGCGTGCCGTTAACATTGGAAACATTGACGATGCAGGTCTGCTCAAAGACATTGCCATCGTCCATCGTGCAGGTCACCAGCACTTCGGCAGAGCCGATGCCAACAGGATTGACGATACCGGTGGAAGTAACCGTAGCAACCGTTTCATCCAGGCTGGTGAAGGTGACTTCGCCGAGCACAGCATTGTAGGGCTGCGGCTTAGCAATGATGGTAGCGCTCTGATCCATGGTTAGATACAGCTGCTCATCGCGCAGCGTGATGCCTTCCAGCTCTGCCTGAGGAATGATATCAACGCCGGAATCCCAAGGCTTGAACAGGCCGGTCAATTCCGCGTTATCCGCGGTGTAGGTCATGGCCAAAATATCGCCGTTGGACTTATCCATGGTCAGGAACGCGGAAACGCCGACCTGGCCCTGGTAAGCGGCCCAATACAGGGTATTGGTGGCATGGTCCACAGTCATGGACTGGGTATATGCAGCTACCCAATACTTGGCATCGGTTTCCTGGATGCAGGTAGCCTCATAAGTGCCGTAGCCATACTTTTCGGTGGTAGCCACAGGCTCCTTATTGATGGTGTAAAGCTTGCCGTTTTCATAGTTGGCAGTATACAGCACACCCTCATTGTCGCAGGCCAAAGTCAGCGCCAGGAAGCTTTCGCCGTCCTTAGGCTCGATCTTACCCAGGATCTGCAGGTCGCCGGTTTCCAGATCCAGGCTCAGCAGAATATTGACTTCGCCTTCGGGGAAATAGTTGTTTTCGTAAGCATTGGCCAGCATGTACATGGTGCCGGTGGTATAGTCATATGCCATATCCAGGGCGATCATCTTCAGCGGGAAGTAAGTACCGTCCCGGCCGGGCCATTCGTAAACGGTCTGATACATTGCTCTGGAGGAGCCGAAATCCATGCGGTCCCAGGAGCCGGCCTTCATAACAAACAGCGTATTATAATCATACTCGCCTGCCTGAGCGCCGAAGATATAGCCGTCCACATACTCAGCGGCAAATACGGTCTTCTCACCGGAGTTGGGCTGGGCGGTGTGCTTGAGCATATAGTCGGCATCCACGAAAGAGTACCAGCCATTGAGCTGATCGGTGGTGTAATAGGTAGTGTCGGTGGTTACGGTGCTGTAACGGCGGAAAGCGTAGAACTCGTCCTCTGCCAGGCCTTCATTGCCCACATTGGTCAGTTCGTAGTAGCTTTCGTTACAGGCATAGTCCGCAACAACGACCTGGAAGGTAGCATCGCAATCGGTAATGTCCAGCGTAACGGTAGCGCGCTCGCCGTCCACACCGGGAGTCTTGGTGTCAACGGGCACATACTCGTAAGCGCCGCCGCCAACAGTAGTGACAACAATGGCTGCCACATCGTAGTTATCTTCCACCTCGAAAGTAACATAGTTGCGGCCATTTTCCGTATGATAGACCATGGTGTCCAGGTCGATCTTAGGCGCTTTCAGGTCAATGACGATGGGCACTTCAATGACACCGTCGGCATGGATGGGATCGGGAACGGGAACACCGTATTCATTGATATAAATATCGTCCAATTCGCCGTCATCCAGGTAGCCGCGGATGGTCAAAGTCAGGTGCTGCAGGTCCTCGACCTCCAGATTACCGTTTTCATCGTAGAAGGTATAGGGCATACAGCCGCCGTCGGTATAAACGATCGGCATGGCCATACCGTAAGCTGTCCAGTAGTAGCCCTTTCTGGCGTAGGGATAATATTCATAGAACATCATCTCGCCGGTTTCATCATCGGTCCAGGTGAAGTCAAGCAATTCCGCGGAACGCAGAAGGCTGACATAGATCTCAGGAATGTAGTCATAGTAGCCGTCGCCATCGGGAGAAAGAACGTTGTGTTCAGGGTCATATTCTTCTTCCAGATAGGGGTTAATACCCAGGCCAGCGCCGCCGGTATCGCCCAAAGTGGCAAACAGAACGTGCAGGTAACGGTTGTATTCTACCGTTTCGGGATCTTCATAGTACCAGCCGGTATCGAAGATGGGAGCATCTTCCCAGCTTCCGTAGAAGCCAACGAAGGGCAGGCTCAGGTCCACAGCGCCCTCGGTTTCGGCATAAGCGCGGATAAAGCCTTCCGCGTACACGCCGTTTTCGTAATGGGCATCCATGTAAGCCATATCTTCGTCAGACAGCGTAACGGTAACGGTAACGGAGACACTGCCGCCGGCAGGAACGGTGACACGGTGCTGGGCTTCGATGGCGCCAACCACAACTTCATACAGATACTGGGCGTCGCGGGTGTCGATGGCAGCGTCGTTGTTCAGATCCAGCGCCAGATCGCCATCCACAGGGATCAGGCCATTGATCGCATCCAGCACATACTGCACATCGTCCATATCGGAGGCGCCGTTGCCGTCAAAGTCAAAACCGGTGAGCGCTTCGCTGTTGGGGAATTCGAAAGAAATATCGCCGGTCAGGTATCTGCCCTCTTCGCCGAAGAATTCCGTATCGCCATAGCCTTCCAGCAGCAGGTACTGGTCGGTCATGAGAATACCATCCAGCAGATAGACCTGCTCAGAATCGGTCAGGTTGTTCATCTGGAATTCGAAGGTGAACACGCCGGTGCGATCGGGATCGTCGCCCATAGAAGCCTTGGGAGTCCACTCCTTGGTTTCGCTTTGATAACTGGTCAGATACACGGGGCTGGTCACCGCGTTATACACATTGGCATAACCGGAGCCCTGAGTTCTGGGAGAGTAATGGATGCCGTTGGGCGCCAGCATAGGCTCAGCGGTACACATTACCAGAGATTCCACGATGATATGGTACTGCGCGTCGGTCAAATCGGGGTACTGTTCATGCAGGTACTGCAGAACCAGCGCGCTCATACCGGCGATGTGAGGACAGGCCATGGAGGTACCGCTCATAGTACCATACTCGCCGTCGGTGTAGCAGGAATAGATATTGCCGCCGGGAGCGGTCACATCAGGAGACAGCTGCAGGTCAGCGGTAACACCCCAGGCGGAGAAATCACTCATCTGGCCGCCGTTACCGTTCTTAATGGGGGTTTCGGTGCCCCAGGGATGGATGGTAACGATACCAATACCGTCAACAGCCGCGTCCTTCAGCTTCTGTCCGTCAGCCTTGCAAACGAAAACATGGGGCAGGTAGCCGCCGTCATACATACTGACAAGGGCGCCTTCCACATTATCGTAGACGATCAAAGCAATAGCGCCTTGATCAAATGCGTTCTTCTGTTTCGTGGGGAAGTCGATGACGCCGCGCTCCACCACAGCAATACGGCCGGCAACATCCAGGCCTTCGTAATCGGAAACATCGCCGACGCCGGGAACCAGAACGTATTCATAGGTTCCGGCAAGGGCAGCGAAATTGCCGTAGGTCACGTCAACATAAGGAAGCTTATGTTCACCAACAGAGAAATAAGGCATCATCACATAATGATTCTCGGAGCTGGCGACGCTGGTCGCGCCCAGATAAGTAGAGGGAGAGTTGACGATGCCCGTATCGGGGTCACGGGTATAATTCAAATTGGTGCCCTGGTTATTACCAATAGCAGAGGACGGAATGTTACCCGCGGCAACAGCCAGCATCACATCCGCATCCAGAACACGGCCATAAACCCGCTCAACCAAGAGAGAGTCCGCGGTAAAACCGGCAGGAGCGCCAAGGCTCATGTTGATCACATCAACGCCAAGCATCAAAGCGTCCTCGATGGCGGCGATCACGATATCGGTGGTAGCGCCACTGGGGTTCTGGCCAAAGACCTTCATGATTACCAACTGCGCATCGGGAGCGACACCCACTACAGGGGTGGTGTCCAGCTTATTGGCAGCGGCGATACCGGCAACGTGGGTGCCGTGATCGCCCTGGGTGTCGTAGTCATGGGTGACGTCCAGGCTGTTATCCGCATAGTTGAAGACATAGGGAACCTTCTCGTTCACATACAGATCTTCAGCGGTCAGCTTGATGGGGCTGGTGTTGTTGAACAGGGTGTATGCATTCAGATTCTCCAGAACAGCGGCAACATCATCCTGGTCCATGCGAGGCGCGTCGGGAGAACCAACAAAGGAAGGATGATCCAGGTCCAGGCCGGTATCGATCACAGCGATGACCATACCGCTGCCGGTGTAGCCCAATTCATGCCAAGTCTGGGCGGAGCCAAAAGAATCGGAGGTGGCATACATATTGGTGGTGTATTCACCTTCCGCGGTTTCGGGAGCATAGTATTCAGTAGACACAAAAGCGTTCTGAACGCCTTCGATCTTACGAATGGCTTCCAGTGTGCCGTAGGGAACGGTAATGGAGAAACCATTCATGGCCACAGTATAGCTATACTTCACGCCGTCGGTACCAAGAGCCAGGCCGGAAGCAACTACGATCTGTTCGATCTTGGCAGCGACATGGGTCTGTACCAGTTCCAGCTTTGCCTTGTCAGCGGCAACCTGCTCGCCGTTGGCGGTGATCTGATTCAGGGTATAGCCCTGGTCAAGCAGACACTGGCCATCCAGCTCTACCAGAATACGAACCAGGTCCTTGTCTTCATAAACAGAATCCAGAGTGGTAATATCCTGGTCCAGCTTCAGGTCAAAGGTCTTGTCAAATACTTCCTTAATAGAACCGATGAAAGAAGTATCCTGGCCCTGCACAATATAGTCACCGGAGAGGATATCCCCAATATTGGACAGGAAGCTGTCGCCATTCTCACCGTCTTCGCCCATGATCACGGCAACGGATTGAATGGGCATAAAGGTGAACATCATAGCGGCAACCAGCACAACAGACAGAACGCGGCAAAGCTGCTTGCTTCTGCCGGAGCGGATCATCACCGCTACCATAATGGCAGTACCCGCCATGGAAACCAGCAGCAGAGCCATCCAGGCGCCGATGTTGGAGTTATCACCGGAGCCAACATTGGGCTGTTCCAGTTCCAGAGCTTCAATGGCGTCTTCCAGGGCTGCAGTGGCGGCATCCACTTCATCCTGGGTGGCGGCGGTATCAGCCAAGACCTGCTTTGCAGCGGCCAATGCGGTCTGCATAGCAGAATATGTATCTTCGGTATACAGGGCCTTATCCAGCTTCTCTGCCTCGGCAATGGCAGCCTTCAGCGCGGTCACATCCGCGGAGCCTACAGGGCGCAGCGCCGCCATCGCATCGGTCAATGCCTTGGCAGCGGCGTCGATCTCAGCCTGGGTAGCATCCCCATTGGCCAGCACAGCGATAGCGTTGGTCAGAGCGGCTTCCACATCCGCGTAGCTGTCGGCAGAATAAGCCTCAGGATCCAAACCCTGCGCCGCGTTAATGGCGCTTTCCAGCGCGGTAGTGTCAGCAGGCGCATTGTACTTGACGGTAACTTCGTCCCACATAACGGAGTATGCGCCAAAAGGAGCATACACTTCATCCGCGTCCACGCGATAGGTCAGATCCTTGGTGCAGCCCTCAGCGATTTCAAATACAAGGGTCAGCATCAGGGTCTTTTCGGCAGTCAAGTCGCTGCCGACCCATGCCAGAGTCACGGAGCCGGCGGACAGGTCATTCAAACTGTCCACGGCGTAAACATCGCAGGTTGTGGCCTCCACCAGAGTCAGAGCTTCCCGGTCATAGCTGACGGTAATGCGGCCGTTGGTCACAGACTCTGCGCCGGTCAGATAAACCGCAACAGAAACACTTCCCTTGCCGGTGGAAACCTGCAGAGAAAGCTCCGCCTCAGGCAGAGGTTCCGTTGCGGATACGGTCATAGCCATGGAGAAAATCATGACCAGCGCCAGGAGAAGCGCGAAAAGTTTCTTTTTCACTTTGTTTCATCCTTTCCTTTTTGGGGGTGTCTTTCGTTTTGTAGAACCACTGGCTACTCCCTGTTGCCGTTAGAAATTTCTCGGCGGTTCCGCAAAAAGGGTTCGGCAAAAAGCCTTGCTTCGATACAGTAATTACCAAGTAACAACATATCATTTCAAGTATACGCCTGTATTTTGGAAAAGTCAATAATAATTCAACCCGTTCCGAAGGCTTAACCATCGAAAATGCACAATCTATTGTGCCTTTTGCACAGAGGATACACAATTTTTATCCCTAATTTATATTGACAAACCACAACAGGAATGTTACTATTTATAGTGGAAGTTTGGGCAATGTCCCCAACAAAACTATCATGGTACTGTCCGCCAGTCGAAACAATCCGATGACCGGGGTATCCTCTGAAACAATATGGAGGTAAAAGTATTATGGCAAATGAATATCCCCTGAATGTAAAAACTCCCCGCTCTGTTACTTATGTGACCCGCAATGTTCCCGAAGTGACTGTTGAGCAGCGTGAGCGCGCCCTGAAGGCTACCCACTACAACGAGTTCGCCTTCCCTGCCGGCATGCTGACCGTGGACATGCTGTCCGACTCCGGCACCACCGCTATGACCGACGCGCAGTGGGCTACCATGTTCCTGGGCGACGAGAGCTATGGCCGTAACAAGGGCTACTATGTGCTTCTGGACGCATTCCGTGACATTTTCGAGCGCGGCGGCGAAAAGAACTGGAAGAAATCCATTGACCTGATCCGCACCGACTGCACCGATATCGACAAGATGATGGACGAGCTGTACCTGTGCGAGTATGAAGGCGGTCTGTTTAACGGTGGCGCCGCTCAGCTGGAGCGCCCCAACACCTTCATCATGCAGCAGGGCCGTGCTGCCGAATCCGTCCTGTTCGAGATGGTCAAAAAGATCATGTCTGAGCGCTATCCCGGCAAGGTTTTCACCATTCCTTCCAACGGTCACTTCGATACCACCGAAGGCAACATCAAGCAGATGGGCTCCATTCCCAGAAATCTCTACAACAAGGAGCTGCTGTACGAAGTTCCCGAGGGCGGCAAGTATGAGAAGAACCCCTTCAAGGGCGACATGGATGTCAAAAAACTGGAAGAGCTGATTGAAGCTGTCGGCCCCGAGAATGTTCCTCTGATCTACACCACCATCACCAACAACACCGTCTGCGGCCAGGCTGTTTCCATGAAGTCCATCCGCGAAACTGCCAAGATCGCTGAGAAGTACGACATTCCCTTCATGTTCGACGTTGCCCGCTGGGCCGAGAACGCTTACTTCATCAAGGTCAACGAAGAAGGCTATGCCGACAAATCCATCGCCGAGATCGCTACCGAGATGTTCTCCTACTGCGATGGCTTCACCATGTCCGCCAAGAAGAACGGCCACGCCAACATGGGCGGTATGCTGGCCTTCCGTGACAAGGGCCGTTTCTGGAGAAAGTTCTCCGACTTCGACGAGAATGGCAACCTGGTCTTTGATATCGGCGTTCGCCTGAAGGTCAAGCAGATCTCCTGCTACGGCAATGACTCCTACGGCGGCATGTCCGGCCGTGACATCATGGCGCTGACCGCCGGTCTGTACGAAGAGTGCAACTTCAACTACCAGGAAGCCCGTGTGCAGCAGTGTGAGTACCTGGCCCAGGGCTTCTACAAGGCTGGTGTCAAGGGTGTCATCCTGCCCGCCGGCGGCCACGGTGTTTACATCAACATGACCGAGTTCTTCGACAACAAGCGCGGCCACGATACCTTCGCAGGCCAGGGCTTCTCCATCGAGCTGATCCGCCGCTACGGTATCCGCACCTCCGAGCTTGGCGACTACTCCATGGAGTACGATCTGAAGACTCCCGAGCAGCAGGAAGAGCTGTGCAACGTTGTCCGCTTCGCTGTCAACCGTTCCATGTTCAACCAGGAGCATATGGACTATGTCATCGCCGCTGTTAAGGCGCTGTATGAGGACCGCGAGTCCATCCCCAACATGCGCATCGTTCAGGGCCGCACCCTGCCCATGCGTCACTTCCACGCTTTCCTGGAGCCCTACGCTAACGAGGAAAAGTAATTTACAGCATAATTAAAAGGACCGCCACGGCGGTCCTTTTTATATCTCATTTACTTTCCGAAGGTTTCCTGTACACGCTTGAGCATCTGGCGGATCGGTAGATGGTAGGGGCAGCGCTCCTCGCACAGGCCGCAATCCACACAGGAAGACGCGGGGTTACCGGAAGCGGCGTAACGCTGCTCAGCATAGGACTTCAGGCCGTAACGAAGGCTGTACCCTTCGGCGATCAGCGCGGCAGGAATACCAATGCCGGCGCTGCAGGGGGCGCAGTATCCGCAACGGCGGCAGAAATTGCCGCCCAACTCCCGTCGAATCTTGTCCATCTTTTCCAGTTCCTCCGCCGTTAGCCCAGCGGTGTCGCTGGCAGCCGCCAGATTCTGCGCCAGTTCCTTTTCCTCAGCCATGCCGGGAATCACCACAGACACATTGGGATTGGCGCAAATGAATCGCATGGCCAAAGTGGCATCTTCCAGCGCGCCACCGGCCAAAGGCTTCATGGCGATGAAACCAATATTCCTTTCAGCGCACTTAGCAATGGTGTCCTCGCCTTGATTTTCCACAATGTTGTACGGATACATGACAGATTCCACCCAATCATATTCCAATACCTTCTTGAATACATCCAAAGAATGGAGCGTGATACCAATGTGACCGATTTTACCTGCCGCCTTGGCTTCCAGCATGGCTTCCATGGCGCCGCCGGGCGCAAGAATCTGCTCCAACTGAGCCATATTGGGATTATGGAATTGATACAGGTCAATATAATCCGTGCGGAAGTTTTTTAAGCTGATATCAATATCCCGGGCCATACCTTCCTTGTCCCGGGCCATGGACTTGGTAGCCAGCACAAAATGCTCCCGGATGCCTTCCAGGGCAAAGCCCAAATACTCCTCGCTGACGGTATAGCCACGGGCGCTGTCAATAAAATTGACGCCAGCGTCCATCATCTGACGCATAAGCGTCTTCGCGCCCTCCGCGTCAATACGCTGAATGGGAATGCCGCCAAATCCCAAAACAGAGACCTTCAAACCGGTTTTGCCCAAAACTTTATACTGCATTGTATAATTCCTCCTCTTTTTTCTGTATTATAGCAGAGGAAACCGAAGAACGCAAGCAGCAATTACACGCAGCTTGTTTGCCGCAGCATTTCTTTTTTCAGCCTTGCCATGATCCTTTTTTCTAACCGGGAAATATAGGACTGTGAAATACCCATTATTCTCGCTACATCCTTTTGTGTCAGTTCCTGGCAGCCATCCAGACCGTAGCGCATATTGATGATCTCCCGCTCCCGCTCCGACAGTTGCCCCAATGCCTGCCTCAGCAGCTGCAGATCCACATCATCCTCCATCGGCCGCATAACGATATCCTCTTCCGTTCCCAAAATATCGCTCAGCAGCAATTCATTCCCATCATAGTCCATATTGATGGGCTCATCCAGGGAAACCTCCGCTTTTTGGCAGGCAATTTTTCGGATATGCATCAGTATCTCATTTTCAATACAGCGGGATGCGTAGGTAGCCAGCTTGATATTTTTCTCTCTGCGATAAGTGCCGATGGCTTTGATCAGGCCGATGGTACCAATGGAGATCAAATCCTCCAGATTTACGCCGGTATTCTCAAATCGCCGGGCGATATACACCACAAGCCTTAGGTTATGTTCAATAAGCCGCTGCTTCGCCTGTTCATCCCCCTGCTCCAACGCTTCCAGCGCATCCATTTCCTCCTGTCCTTTCAAGGGCGGAGGCAAAATATCCGCGCCCCCAATATAGTAGATTGTCTGTTCCTGTCTTGTCGCCAGCCACCGCAAAATATCCCGTAATTTGATCATACATTCCCTCCCGCCAAAGCTTGAAATCCTCTTCCCTGACCAATTCTTTGTGGCGCGAAGGCCACGATTTTTTCCACTTTTTTCCCATTGATCTCCAGCCGGTCAACCCGCATTCCCAACAGCATCCCGGAAGGTTGTCCAACAGAAGAATAGGGGATCAATCGAAGTCCGGACAGTTGCCGCTGTTGAAACGTTTCCACAGGCCGCAGCAGCGACTCCCGGTCCAGCCCAAGTATTTCCCGGGCAACCTCACAATCCACTACGATCACACCGAGTCCGGTAATGGGATCTTTCAAAGTATTTCCTGTATCCAGTAGCGCTGTTAATTCCATCTTTTTGCCGCCTAACAAAATGGAAACTGTTGCGAAGTTACCGTTACCGGGTTTTCCCATGCCCCACAGAAGCATAATCACCGCTCCAAAAAGAAGCGCCGGCCATATTCCGCTTTTGGCGAGCGACTCCATAGAAAACCGCAGCAGCGCAAACAATACCCAGCAAAGAAAGCTTCTTCCCTCAAAGCCAAACGCGATGGCCGCCGTTAACAGCAGTACGATCCATCTCCACTCTATATCCGACAGAAAATGGAACCGGGCTGAACAAGACGCAAAGGTGTGTAATCCGCCAAGCAAGGCAGCAAGAAGGCATCGAATTCCCCCACGGAACACCCCAGTTAACCGATTAACCCCTAAAATGAGAAGAAAATTCACCATAAATCCAACAAACAATACCAGAAATTTGTATTGCGCCATGCCGTCACCCCCGAACTGTCTTCGGGAACACTATAACGGCTTGCGGATAAAAAGTAAGTCGCAACGGGCACTCCGGCTCCCTCCCAATTCCGTCACGGCTTGCCCCATTCCCCCAACCATTGCTTTATGCCACGAAAAAACGGCAGCTGATACGCTCAGCTGCCGTGAAATTAAGTCGAAGAGTTTTCTTCCCGCTCCACAGAGCGGATATTTTTTTCCGCTTTGAACCGGGGGATCATCAGCTCATGCCCACAGGTCATGCATTTCAATCGAAAATCCGCGCCGGTGCGAAGGACCTTCCACCGGGCTCCGCCGCAGGGATGGGGCTTTTTCATAACCAGAATATCATTCAAACGAATATCCATACTATTTTCCCTTCACAGCCTCCCAATACTGCTTCGCCGCCTGCTCCACCTTGTTGGGACCGTACTCGTAATACTTTGTTCCCGCCAGTTCATCCGGCAGGTACTGCTGCCACACCCAATGATTGGGATAATCATGGGGATACAGATAGCCCTGTTCCCGTTCCATGCCGAAGCTGTCTGCGTGCTTATTTTGCAAATGTCGGGGGAAATCACCGACCTTGCCGTTGCGCACATCCTCAGCAGCCGCGGCAAAGGCCATGTAAGCGGAATTGGATTTCGGACAAGTGGCCAGAAGGATCACCGCGTCGGAAAGGGGCAATCTTGCCTCCGGCATACCCAGCTGGAGGGCGCTGTCCACGCAAGCCTTTACGATGGGAATGGCCATGGGATAGGCAAGGCCAATATCCTCACAGGCAGAGCATAAAATTCTGCGGCAGCAGGAAGGCAGATCGCCTGCCTCCAAAAAACGGGCCAGATAATACACCGCAGCGTCCGGGTCAGAGCCACGAATGGATTTCATCAGCGCCGACAGAGAATCATACTGATTATCGCCGCCACGGTCATAGCGCATAGCGGAGCGCTGGGTCACAAGCTTGGCATCTGCCAAGGTCAGCGCGATCTTTCCGTTCTCAGGCACACCGGCGGAAAACAGCACCTCGATGGCATTCATAGCCTTTCGCACATCGCCGCCGCAGGCAGAGGCAATATGCTCCAGCGCCCCGTCCTCGCATTGAGCTTTTAAGTCTGTCCGTTCTTCCATATAGCCGATGGCGCGGTCAATGGCTTTCCGGGCCGCAGACTCGTCCAGCTGCTTGAATTCAAAGATGGTAGAACGGCTAAGAATGGCGTTGAAAACATAAAAATAGGGGTTTTCCGTGGTGGACGCGATCAAAGTGATCTTGCCGTTTTCGATATGCTCCAGTAACGATTGCTGCTGTTTTTTATTAAAGGACTGGATCTCATCCAAATACAGCAGCACGCCGTTGGGCGCCATAAAGGTATCCAGTTGAGAAACAATTTCCTTAATATCCGCCGTAGACGCTGTGGTAGCATTAAGCTTGAATAAGGTCCGGTTGGTCTGTTTGGCGATAATATTGGCAACGGTGGTTTTTCCGGTACCGCTGGGACCGTAAAAGATCATATTGGGCACATTCCCCTTTTCGATCATCCGCCGTAAGATTGCGCCCTGACCCAAAATATGCTCCTGACCGTAAACTTCATCCAAAGTTTCCGGCCGCAGCAAATCTGCCAATGGCTGATACATCTGGCCACCTCCCTCTCTTTTTGATTATTTTATCATACGATCATTCGTTCGTCAAGCACAAACCAAACCTTTGGAATTCTGATTGACATTTTTATGAATTTCAGTATAATGATTCCCGAAAGGGGCTGTTGCTATGAAGCTGTCCAAGAAAACCAAAAAAATAATTCTCTTTGCTCTGATTGCCGCCGTACTCATTTCTGCCGGCACATTTGGGGGCATTCACATCGCGAAAGATTTAAAGATGCGTTCCCTGTACGCAGACTATGATACCTGTAGCGAAGAGCTGGATATGATAATTGAATTTTTACAGCACCAATATCCTAACGAAAAGAAACAGCCCGTTTATCTCCGGGTTGCCGGCGGCAAAATGCTTCTGGATCCCAACAAGGGCTTTTTAAATCTCCCCGACGAGATCGGCCGAATTTTGCGCATGCTTGACGAAGTGTGCTTTGCAAGCGAGGATGCCAAGCTCTGTATGATCACCTTCCACGGCAGCCGCATTCAGTTTGACATTGAAAACGGCGCCTACGCTTTGGTCTATTCCCCTGATGGCGAACCCACTTATCTTCATGAAACAAATGAAGGCTTCCCCATCAAGGTCAGGCACATTGAAGGAGATTGGTACCATGTTTCCCGTGTTGGATGATTTCTCACCACGCAGTTTTTCTGCGTGGTGATTTTTTCTTGTAATTTATGTATATTTTTTATAATTATATTGTAATAGTAAGGCAATTTCTTGAACATCTTTTGTGTCTTTTTTTTGCAAAATATGCCGTTATGAAGAAGTGGTCGAAGAATGTTATTAACAAGGAGGTTTCAACAACATGAGGAAAAGCAAACGGATAAATGCCTTTCTGCTGCTGGGAGTGATGCTCTTGACCCTTGTTATTTCCGGCTGCACACCGCAGCAGCAAGCAGAACCGTCGGAAACAGCGAACAATGCGAATCCCTACACCCTGGAGCAGTTGCTTTCCATGCAGGGTATCAATATATCGGATATCCAATCGGCTTCTATTCTCCGCAGGACTTTCGATTCCACGATGGTTCATTATAATGAATCAAAGGAATTGAATATACTGATCACCAGTCTGAATCAGGGGTATGCGCTGATTACCAAGAGTGATTTCGATACACTCTGCAATAGTACGGATTGTGGTCTTTTATTCTTGGATTATGGGGACAAGGAAACTTCCTTTTACATCTTACCAAACCATAATGTAGTCATGAAATATGATGGGTCGTATTATATCTCAGAAGATATTGTAAATACTTTTATAGGAACGCTTGGTTAATATGAGCAGGACGATCTGCCGTGATCGTATAGCTTAACGCTCCAAAAGGTGTCATCTCTGCGTGGGATGGCACCTTTTTATTGGTAAACGGAAAATTTTACTTGCATTTTTTCTTCAGCGGTGGTATGATGCGTTTGATATGCAAAAGCGAAGAACGGGCTGTCCGATATCATGTGCATTCCCTTAGCGAGAGCGGGATGGTGAAAGCCGCTTGGATGGGATATACGGGCCTTCTCCCGGGAGCTGCCGCCTGAAAAATGAGTAGGTGCGGACGGGTAACTCCGTTACAGGTTGCGAGCGTGATTGCGCTTTTAAGCGCGCCAAGATTTGGCGAATCGTGGGTGGTACCGCGGAAGGAATACCTTTCGTCCCAAGTATAGGGATGGAAGGTTTATTTTTTTGTAAATTGCCTTTTTAGGAGGAACAAATAATGAAAGAACAACTAGAGCTGATCAAACAAAATGCTCTGGCAGCGCTCAATGCTGCCGACTCCCCTGCCGCTTTGGAGGAACTGCGTGTCAAGTACCTGGGCAAGAAGGGCGAACTGACCGCCGTTTTGAAGATGATGGGCAAGCTGACCCCCGAGGAGCGGCCTGTCATGGGCGCTTTGGCCAATGCTGTCCGGGCTGAGATCGAAGAAAAGCTGGAAGAAGCCAAAGCTTCCATCGGCGCCAAGGTTCTGGAAGCCAAGCTGGCTGCCGAAGCCATTGACGTAACCATTCCCGGCGAAGAAGTCAAGATGGGCCATCAGCATCCCATGAACATGGTGCTGCAGGAGATCAAGGACATCTTCGTTGGCATGGGTTACACCGTAGTGGACGGCCCTGAAGTGGAGTATGCCGACTATAACTTCACCCGTCTGAACATCGAGGAAGGCCATCCTTCCCGCGACCGCAGCGACACCTTCTACTTCAACGAGGAAGATTCCCTGCTGCTGCGTACCCAAACCAGCTCCATGCAGATCCGCTTTATGGAAAACCATCAGCCCCCGCTGTGTATGTTGGCTCCCGGCCGCGTATTCCGTAAGGACGAAGCCGACGCCACCCACTCCCCCATGTTCCACCAGATCGAAGGTCTGGTGGTTGCGGAAAACATCACCATGGGCGACCTGAAGGGCGCGCTGATCACCATTATGAACAAGATCTACGGCCATGATGCCCAGGTCCGTTTCCGTCCCCACCACTTCCCCTTCACCGAGCCTTCCTGCGAAATGGACATGCAGTGCCACAAATGCGGCGGCAGCGGCGAAATTGACGGTGTAGTTTGCTCCACCTGCCATGGCGAAGGCTGGATCGAGCTGCTGGGCGCCGGCATGGTGCATCCCAAGGTTTTGGAAAACTGCGGCATTGACCCGGAAAAGTACTCCGGCTTCGCCTTTGGCATCGGGCTGGAGCGTACTGCCATGGGCCGGCTGAAGATCAATGATCTGCGCCTCATTTTCGACAATGATGTGCGTTTCCTGAATCAGTTCTAAGGAGGGACAGAATATGCAGCTCAACAGAAAATGGATCAATGAGGAGTTTGTGGACCTGTCCGCCATCTCCGATAAAGAATATGTGGAAAAGCTGACTGTTTTCGGTCAGAAGGTAGAAACCTATACCCGCATGGATGCCGAGATCAAGAATGTGGTGGTGGGCAAAGTGCTGGAGATCGTCCGCCACGAAAACTCCGACCATATGTGGGTGTGTGAGATCGACGTGGGCGAAGAAGAGCCTGTACAGATCGTCACCGGCGCTCAGAATGTAAAACAGGGCGATATGGTACCCGTAGCCAAGCACAATTCCTGGCTGCCAGGCGGCGTGCACATCACCAAGGGCAAGCTCCGTGGCGTTAAGTCCAACGGTATGCTTTGTGGCCTGGAAGAGCTGGGCCTCACCGTAAATGACTTCCCCTACGCCATTGAAGACGGAATCTTCATTTTGGAGGAAGAATGCCATATCGGCCAGGATATCAACGAGGTTATCGGAAACGACGATACTGTTGTGGAATTCGAGATCACCAATAACCGCCCCGACTGCTACAGTCTGATTGGCCTGGCCAGAGAATCCGCAGCCGCTTTCGGTAAGACCATACGGCACCATGAACCTGTTGTTCACGGCTCCGATGCAGGTTCCGTTTTTGACCATCTGGATGTGGAAGTGCCTGCTGAAAACCTGTGCTATCGCTACTCCTCCCGTATGGTGAAGAATGTCAAAATTGGCCCCTCTCCCAAGTGGATGCGTCAGCGCCTGCGCGCCAATGGCGTGCGCCCTATCAACAACATTGTTGACATCACCAACTATGTCATGCTGGAGTACGGTCAGCCCATGCACGCCTTTGACTACCGCTATGTTTCCTCCGGCAAGATCGTAGTGCGTGAAGCCGAGGAAGGCGAAACTCTGACCACCCTTGATGGCGTAGTTCGTAACCTGAAGCCCGGCATGCTGGTCATTGCCGACGACAATCGGGCTATCGGCCTTGCCGGCATCATGGGCGGTGAAAACTCCGAAATCATGGACGACACCACTACCGTCGTCTTTGAGTCCGCCAATTTCGACGGAACCTCCATCCGTCAGACCGCCCTGGCGCTTGGCATGCGTACCGAAGCTTCCGGTAAGTTTGAAAAGAAGCTGGATCCCATGCTGACTGTTCCTGCGGTACAGCGCGCCTGCGAGCTGGTTGAGCTGCTGGAATGCGGCGATGTACTGGACGGCATCATTGATGTGCTGAACTACGTTCCCGAGGTCCGTGAGCTGCCTCTGGAGCCTGAAAAGATCAATCGCCTGCTGGGCACTAACATCAGCAAAGAAGACATGATTCGCTATCTGAACCTTCTGGAGATCGAAGTGGATGGCGACATGATCCAGGTTCCCTCCTTCCGGCCCGACCTTTTGCAAACCGCCGATATCGCCGAGGAGATCGGCCGCAGCTTTGGCTATAACGAGATCCCCACCACCGCCTTCCGCACCTCCACCCAGGGCGGTTATGCGCCCATCATGATCGCGGAGAATACCGCCGGCCAGCTGTGCCGCAGCCTTGGCTACAGCGAGATCATCACCTACTCCTTCGTATCTCCCACGATCTTTGATAAGATCCGCGTTCCGGCTGACAGCGCCCTGCGCAACGCAATGCGTATCCAAAATCCCCTTGGCGAAGACACTTCTATCATGCGTACCGTTGCCCTGCCTTCCATGCTGGACATTCTCTCCCGCAACAATGCCTACCACAACAAAAATGTGAAGCTTTACGAACTGGCTAAGATCTACCTGCCCACAGAGGGTCTGCCGGAAGAACCCAAAATGCTGGTTCTGGGCAGCTACGGCGCCGGCGAGAATTTCTTCAAGCTCAAGGGCGAGCTGGAAGCCATCATGACCGGTCTGCGGCTGCCGAAGGCTACCTATACCGCTGTCAACGATCATCCTTCCTTCCATCCCGGCCGCTGCGCCGCCGTTTCTGTGGATGGCGTTCTCCTGGGCTACATGGGTCAGGTTCATCCTCTGGTGGCTGCCAATTATGACATTGACTGCGAAGTATACTGCGCGGAACTGAACTTTACCAAAATGTTTGATCTGCGCAAGCCGGAACCCACCTATGTGCCCCTGCCCAAGTATCCCAGCGTCACCCGTGACCTGAGCTTCCTTTGCGGCGAAGCTGTTACTGTGGCGCAGGCTGAGGCCGCCATTTCCGCCTCCGCCGGCAAGCTGCTGCGGAATGTGAAGCTCTTTGACATCTACCGCGGCGCCGGTGTGCCGGAAGGTCAGAAATCCATGGCGTTCTCTCTTGAGCTGCGCGCCGATGACCGCACATTGACCGACGCGGACACCGAGCAGGTCATGGCAAAGGTGCTTGCCGCCCTGGCAGACCATTGCGGCGCTGTTCTCCGCTAAAAAAATCCCTGCGAAAGGTCTTTACACCGGCGAAATTTTAGGTTATAATACCCATATTCCACAGAGGAGGACAAACATATGACAGACAATACCATTAAATTCACTGTGCCCTGCGACGACAAAGAGAATATGCGCCAGACCCTGCGCAGTGTGTTCAACTCTCTGGAAGAAAAGGGGTATAACCCCATCAATCAGATCGTAGGCTATCTTCTCACCGAGGATCCCACATACATCACCAATTATAACGGCGCCCGAAGCCAGATCTGCAAGATCGACCGGGACGAGCTGCTGCAGGAACTGGTGAAATGTTATCTGTTTGAAAAATAAGTATAGCATCGGGGGCTTTTGCCGCGGCAAAAGCCCCTGTCGTTATATCTTCCCAGTACCTTGTTAATTTCATACTCCCCTCCGTCTTACAACGCGATATGGTAAATAATACCATATTCTCCAAATCGGTTGACATAATTACCGTTCTATGTTACAATCCGGTAACAATCTTTCAAAAGGAGGTAATGAAATGGCTGAAGAAAATTCTGTTTTGATGTACAAAGGTCATCCCCTTATGCGTAAGGACAATATGATCTACTACGGCTCCATGGCCGATTCCCACATCGTTATGCTTCAGATCCTGGAAACCAAAAAGGTTGGCGAAGAAGATGTTGCCAGCAAGGTATCCATCCAGCTGCAGCTGACAGATCCTACCGCGAAAAGTCGTGACCGCGTGGTTAAGAAAAGCGAAAAGGACGGACTTTATACTGCCCTGGATCTGGGCTGTATCTGGCTGGAACGTGCTCTGGCCGGTAAGTAATCCCCAAATTCAGTAAGACGGAGGGCAACGTATGAAATTCTACAAGAAAATAATCGGTGTCTGCCTTGCTATGGTACTGCTCATATCTATGTTCCCCATACAGGCAAGCGCGACAACGGAAGATATAAAAGCCGGCGTGGCATTTGTCACTGCCTCCGCCCTGCGGCTCAGGGCATCGCCGAATACATCCAGCGCCACATTGGCATATGCCGCAAAAGACGAAGTCGTCGTTGTATTGGAAGCTTCCGGCACCTGGTACAAGGTGCTTTTTAATTTACAGGAAGGCTATATGCACTCCAGCCACTTGAAATATACCAACGTGGAAAATGTGGAACTGGGCTACGGCAGCGTGAATTATTCCAGGGTGAACATGAGAAAGGGACCCAGCACTTCTTATGCCTCCATCGGCAAAAGCAGCAAGGGCGATAGTGCCTATATCATCGGCATCAACAACGGCTGGTACAAAGTCATTTGGAACGATTCCATCTGCTATATCCGCAGCGATTATCTGGACCTGACCGAGTATCCCTACGAAAACAGAGCCGGCGCCAAATCTCCCCTGTTCTTCCGTGGCGGCAAGTCCACGGGAACACCTGTCAGCGCCGCGACCCTGCGCGCCAGCGCCAATTATCAGCATGCTTCCACAGCCGGCAAGATCATTGAAACGGCAAAGCAGTACATTGGCGTTCCCTATCTTTGGGGCGGCACATCCCCCAGCGGATTTGACTGCTCCGGATTTACCTATTATGTATTCCGGCAGCATGGGATCACCTTGAATCGAAACAGCGCCAGCCAGTATGCTCACGGCAGCTATGTTTCCAAGAGCAATTTACAGCCCGGTGACCTTGTATTTTTCCAAAATACATACCGGGAAGGCATTTCCCACGTGGGTATCTATATCGGAAACAGTCAGTTTATTCACGCTTCCAGTTCCAAAGGCGTCACCATCAGCGAGCTGTCCAACAGCTATTGGGCCAGCCACTATTACGGCGCTCGCCGGGTAATTTCATAAAATATACTGCCGACACGGTCAATGTGTCGGCAGTTTTTTGTGTTTTTGGGCATACTGGGGATAAAGGAGGTATTCTATGTCTGGAAATAATCAACGCGGCAAACAAAGTTTTCTATTTCCTAATCCCCCAACGATCACCTTCTGGGCCAATGTGGCAGGTAAAAAAGAGAGTGAAGGCCCGCTTCGCCATGAGATCGATGTTCTGTGTCAGGACACCTATTTTGGCCAAAAAACCTGGGAACAGGGCGAAAAACGAATGCAGCAGATCGCTTTGGAAACCCTGGCGCAAAAAGCCGGAATGCAAATGTCCGACTTTTCCCTGGTCTATTCCGGCGATCTATTAAATCAATGCATCGGCTCTTCCTTCAGCCTGAACCGAACCGGAATTCCCCATTTGGGACTATACGGTGCCTGCTCCACCATGGCGGAAAGTCTTCTGCTGGCAGCTATGACTGTACAAGGAGGCTATTTTGACAATGTGGTAGCCATGACCTCCTCTCATTTTGCCGGTTCCGAACGGCAATACCGTTTTCCTCTCGGTTACGGAGGTCAGCGAACACCCACGGCCCAATGGACCGTCACCGGCTCCGGAGCCGCCTTGGTATGTTCCAAGGGCCATGGGCCAAAAATCGAATGCTGCACCGTTGGCGCCGTTACAGAGTTGGGCATCAAAGACGCTAACAATATGGGTGCAGCCATGGCCCCGGCTGCATACAGCACCATCAAAGCTCATCTGGAGGATCTGGGACGCACGGTGGATGATTTTGATCACATCGTCACAGGCGATCTGGGATTTCATGGTGTGGAAATGCTTCAGGAATTGGCCCGCAGGGACGGACTCAATTTAGGTGGCAAGCTTCTGGATTGCGGCACGCTGGTGTTCGACCGAAATCGGCAGGATGTCCATTCCGGCGGCTCCGGCTGCGGCTGCAGCGCCATCACGCTTTGCGGACACCTTCTCAACCAAATACAAAGCGGCAGACTGAACCGGATTTTATTCTGCGGAACAGGCGCGCTCCTTTCCCCCACATCCACCCAGCAGGGTCTTCCCATTCCCGGCACCTGCCACGCAGTATCCATTGCAGGAGGTTAATATGGACTATGTAAAAGCTTTTATTGTAGGTGGCGCACTATGCGTCATCGCACAAGTGTTGGTGGACAAAACAAAGTTGACACCGGCTCGTATTTTGGTAAGCTATGTAATACTTGGCGTGCTGTTAGGGGCTGTGGGTGTGTACAAACCGTTGGTGGATTTCGCCGGAGCCGGCGCCACAGTTCCCCTTACCGGCTTCGGATACAATATCGCGAAAGGCGTCAAAGAAGCGATCCGTGAAGACGGCTTTCTCGGGATTTTCACCGGTGGTCTAAAGGCCACGGCCGGTGGTATCACCGTGGCGATCACAGCCGGACTGGCCGCCAGTTTCCTGTTTAAACCAAAGGATAAGGCTTAAAAAAGTGGATAAGCTATGATAGCGGAACAGCCGCAAACCGAATTATGGAGGAAATGAAAATGAATAAGCAAAATGCCAAGCAGAATCAGAATCAGAACCGCACCCAGGACGAAAAACAGAACCAGCAGAGCGAAAACACCAAAAACTGCCGGGATTGCCGCGGCTAACAGATCAAACGCCCTCCCAGCCGGGAGGGCGTTATCCTTATAACTCCACAAAACGGTTCAAGCGGAAGAAATACAAAAGCTTCCGCTTTACTCTCTTCTGATAGATCCGTTCCATTGCGTCGGCATAGGCCTCCACTTGCGGCCTGTATCCTTTCGCAACCGCGGAAACGGTTTCCTCAGTCACCCGATCCGTCTTAAAGTCAATGACCGTCAGGCCGTCCTCCTGAATCAGCGCGCAGTCCACAACGCCCTGCAGCAGCACCTGCTCGCCGGAAAGAGACGGGTCAAAGCGCGCGCCGTCTTCCAGGATGGAAAACTTAAATTCACGAACGGATTCCACCCCATCGCAAAGCATTCTGCCGATTTCCGTACGGAAAAACGCGGAAATTGCGCTGCAATCTACCATTTCACCCTGACGGGGCGAAATATAGCGCTGGGAAACAAGCCGCCCGATCTCCTCCGCGACCCCCATTTCCTCTCTGCAAGCGGCATAGTCGATATACTGCATTACCGCATGAATGGCATTGCCGAATTCCTTTCCATAGGATACTTCTTCGATAAATCCCGGCTTGCGCCAGAACCGAACGGATTTCGACAATTCTTGCGCGTTTTCCGCAGCTTCCTGGTCTTTAGCGCGGCCTTTCAGCTGAGTCGCAGTTTGTTTCGACGGAGTTTCCGTAGCGCCACTATATCTATACCGGAAGGACAGTCCCTGCCGCAACCGGTCCTCCAAATCATCGGGCATGTTTTCCGTCTGCGACGCCTCCTGTTGACGATCCACCAACTCCGGCGCTTTCACAAGTCGAATGTTCCAAAGGGGTTCCTTGAGAGAAACCGAATCAGGCCGTCCGCACAGAGTAAACAGTTCTCCTGCTTCCACTCTCTGCAGGGCTGTCAGCAGCACCCAATCACCGGGACATTTGGCCTCCCGGATCAGCATTTCTTTTTCGCTGAGATCCAACCGATCAACAATGTCCGTCAGATCCTTTTCCAGTCGATTGGAGGCGTAGGTCATGATCAGCCTATCTTTGGGTCTTGTCATCGCCACATACAGCACACGCATCTGTTCCGAAATCGTTTCAGCGCCTATCTGCGCCCCGATGGCCCGCTTGGCTACGCTTGCGTAACGAATGCGTTTTTGATTATCCACCGCATACAGGCCTAAGCCTAAATCCTTGTGGCACAGCACCGCGCTTCTTTGACTCTCCGTATTGAATTCCCGGCTCAAGCAGCACAGGAAAACCACAGGAAATTCCAAGCCCTTGGACTTGTGGATACTCATAATGGTCACAGCGCCGCTGCCGGAGGCATTTCCGTCTGTGCGAAGGCCTTTTGCTTCCATATTGTCCAAATACTCCAGGAAGCGTCCCAGCTCACGATTTCCGGCGGCCTCGAAATCCGATGCCAGTTGGAAAAAGGTTTGCAGATTGTCCCGCCGGGCGTCGCCGCCGTTCATTGCGCCGTATACATCGTCCATGCCGGTACGGAACCAGATTTCTTCCAAAAGCCCTGTCACACCCTGCTTTCTGGCGGCCACACGAAGCTGCCGAAGAACGGATAGAAAATCTTTCGCTTTATGATTTTCACTTCGCTGCAGGGCTTCATAAAAGCTGCAAATCACATTATGGCTGCGAATCTGCGCCAAATCGTCCGCTGTAAACCCAAAAATCGGACTGGCCAAAGCGCCGATCAGCGGAATATCCAGCCGGGGATTATAAATCGTCTGCAGCAAACACCGCAAGGAAGCGATTTCTTCGGTCTGCAGAAGATCGACGCCACCGCCGGAATTGCAGCGAATGCCGACCCGTTCCAAAGCGCGCTGAAAGTAGCCGCCGCATGGTCCCGGGGCTACCATCAAAATGACAATATCCTCCGGCTTCACAGGACGCAGCGTATCTCCGCTGCGAACAGGCGTGCCTTCTTTGAGCATTCTTTGGATCTTATCCGCCACAAAGGCCGCTTCTTCCTCATAGGTATCTTCCTGCACATCCACGCAGTACAGTTCTGCCTCGGCAGAGCCCAGGCTTACATGAGGAATCCCTTCATGCAGCGCCTCGTCATCTCCGTAATACAAGCCGCCAACTTCCGGGCACATGCAATAACGGAATACATCGTTGGCAGAGGCCAAAACACCTCTGCTGGAGCGGAAATTTTGGCTGAGAATTACCTTTCTCCCCTGCCCCGGCTCGGCAGCATCGGCAGGCGCATACGCCTCATACTTTTTCAAAAATATACTGGGATCCGCCAAACGGAACTGGTAAATGGACTGCTTTACATCTCCGACCATAAACAGGTTCTGCTTATTTTCGGAGAGGGCTTTGTAAATAGAATCCTGCACCTCGTTGGAGTCCTGGTATTCGTCCACCATGATCTCCCGGAATCTCTCGGAAATTTCCCTTGCCGCCGCGGTTAGATTGCTTCGGCTTTTGCCCCAAAGCAGATCCAGCATCCGATGCTCCAAATCGCCGAAATCCATAATACGACGGCTTCTCTTCGCCGAATCATAGTCTTGTAAAAAAGCATTCACCAGTTCAACGAGTCCCTTTGTAGCGTCGTTACAGCTTTCCATATCCTTCAGCACCTGGCAGGATGGATCCGCAAAGGGACGGATCTGCTTTTCCAGGGATTTTTTGCAATGATTCCGAACCGCTTTGATCCTGGCCTGCAGCTGTTCATCCTTGCAGGGTTTGGAAAAACGCAAAGTGCCAAAAGAAATGTCTTTATTGGCGCCCACTTCATCCCAGGTTTCACATTGACGCAGCGTCCGCAATTGGGATAACAGATCGCGCAGCAGCGTGGCCGGGGACTCAAACCCTTCGGCAGCCTCGGCCAATTCCGCGCAGCGGTCTATGGCCCGGATCTGCAGATCCAGCCAGTTATGTAACGCATTGATCAAAAACTGTCCATATGGTAACTGAGATACATCCGTCACATTCTCGGTAGAAGAAATCTGCATACAATTCTCTAGCCACTGTTCCGGGTCCAGATGGCACCTGGCGCTATCGTAAACCTTCAAAATGATATCCGGCACCTGTTTGTCATTCCGCCCCAGGCCCTGGCTATCTACAAACGCCCGAAATAACCCATTTTCTCCGGCGGATTCGTAAGCCCGGTCCAAAACTTTGGTAACCACCTGAATCCGAAGCTCAGCGCACTCGTTTTCATCTGCCACACGAAAATCACCGGGAATATTCAGCCTGTAGGCATACTCCCGCAAAATATCGCTGCAGAAGGAATGCACAGTAGAAATTTTAGTCAAATACAGCCGCTGTAATTGCTGCTGCAAATGGCGGTTGTTGGGCTCCTGGGCGATCCGTTCTGACAATTTGGAGGCGATTTTTCCGCGTAATTCCGCTGCCGCGGCCTTGGTAAAGGTGATCAGCAAAAACTCATCAATATTGGCAGGATCATCCGGGTCCGTCAGATACCGCATCAACCGATCGACCAAAACCTTCGTCTTGCCGGAACCGGCCGCCGCGGAAACCAACAGCTTTCCACCACGGTCAGTAACCGCCTGCTTCTGTTGCGGCGTTAATTGTTCAGCCATTCTCGCCCACCTCCTTACCAATATCCTCCCAGAACCGCTGGGCCGTCACCGCTTGATAGTTCCTTCTTCCTGCCACGGTTTCTTTATGACAGATGGCACCATAGGGGCAGAATGTACAAGCATTATGGCTGGTTCCCCGGGTGTAGGGATTGGGATCTATTTTTCCCGAGGCGATCTCGTCCACCATATCCCCTAGCAAGGTTTGCAGGTATTTTTTCAGTATACCAAGCTGCTGCCTGTCTGCCAGGTCACCGGAGAGGCTGCCATCCTTCTTTCTGCTGCAGCAAAGAATGTCCATCCCGTCCGACGGATCCATCGCTTCCAGCGAAGCCTCGTCCCACAAAAGCAAGCCCTTACGCTTCCATTGCTTCAATCGCTGGGCATCCGCTTCCTCTTCCGACAAATTGCCGTCGGTTGTTATATAGGGCGCCCGCGCCGGGAAGTACTGCACGCCCGCGCTGATGCGTTTTCCGGGCAGTACAGACTGGCCGGCATCCTCCAAAGCAAACAGATACAGTAGCATCTGCAGCCCAACGCCATTGAAAACATCGCAATAATCGAAGTCCTTTTTGCCTGTTTTATAATCCACCACCCGGAAATAGGTGCTTTCACCCCGTTTCCAGCAGTCTACACGGTCAACCATACCTCGCAGCTGGGCTTCCATCAAATGACCTTTGATCTCCACCGCCGGCATCTGCCCGTCCTGGGAAAAGTTCATTTCAAAGGCATGGGGCAGATATTCCGCCCTGCTCAATTCCCGCCACAACTCCCGGACCACCATTTCCAATTCTTCCATATTCCTGCGGAACAAATATTCCATCCGCTGGGAACTAAGCGCCTCAAACCGCTCCGCGGCGTAGGCCTTGGAATGCTTTTGGGCTATGGATAAGGTATCTTCCAGAGACACCGCATGGAAACCGCCCAGCGCCATCACTTCGGCGCCGGTTTTTTCCAAAACCGCATGGACATAGGTACCAAACTCCGCCGGATCCACTGTTGCTTCCTTCCGTTCTCTGGCCCGCAAGCCATACTTCAAAAAATAGGAAAGGCGGCACTCTGCATAGCGGTCGATCTGGGACGCGGATAGTGTTAGTCGTTTTCCCATTAATTGTTCCACATTTCGAGGATTCACATTGCCGAGGCAATAGCTTCCCCGTTCCTTCGTCCTTTGATAGGCCTCCAAAACACCCAATTCCGCAGCCTGCCGGTAAGCTCCCCATTTCGCCAAAAGCGCGCCTGCGGCGTCCGGAACAGCCAGGGCGCTGACAGGGCCCGGTTTTGCAGTCCGAACGGAACCGGTCATTTCGGAGAGCCTGCGAAAAATATACGACGGCTGGCTCCCGCAATAGGAAACAACGATTTTCTCCTCCGCGCCGCAAAACACCCCGTAAATCTCCGCAAATTCTGCCTGCAAGCCTTCCACTGCGCCACCGGTCAGGGGCACACCCAAATCTCGCAATTGGGTCCGTTCCTGGTCCGTCAGTACACCGGCGGAGCCGCCATAGCCAGGCAGCTTGCCTTCATCTGCTCCAAGCACAAACAGATATTTTTCCTGCTGACAACGCATAGCGCTGACAGGACCCATCATCACCGCGTCCAAAACCGTTGGAATGGTACCAACGGTATACTGTCCAAGAAGTAATTTCAGCAATCGGGCAAATGTATCGCCCTCCCATGCCGTTTCTCCCAGTACCGCGTGAAGCTGCTCCAGCGCGGACAGCAGGATATCCCACAACTGATTGAGGATCTGCGCCTCTCTGGGGTTACCATCCGTTTCCATAGCATCCGCGTAGGCACCCAAACGATCAGCGAAACCCGTGTTTTCCAGGAAATCATAGAGGGCGGTTACATGCTCTCCAAGATTGCTTGCGTCGTGAAGCTGCTGCCGCAGCTGTAGCATCGGTATAATTGCCACGCGCCTTGCATCATTCAATTCTGAAAGCTGCTGCCTGGAAATGCTGTTCCACATTCCACTCAGGCCATCGGGATGCATGGTCCATTCCTCAGCCCAGTCTTTCCCGGAAATGCCCCAAATCACAGCGTAGTTTTCCACTTGGTCACAAAGATCCGCCTCCAGAGGAGAAAGCTCGCTTCGCAAATAACGCAAAACATCCTGCTGTTCCAGGCCACCCATGGCAGCTTCCAGCGCAAGCAGAACTGTGGAGATCACGCCGGACAGAGCCACATCCTCCGTTCCGGAGATATACAGCGGAATACCGCATTTACGGAACACCAATTGCATGACACGGCGATAGCCTTCCATATCCGCGCAAACCAAGGCGAAATCTCTGTATCGCGCGCCCATAGTGACCATGGAAAGGATCTGCTCGGCAACGGCCTGGCACTCGTCGTATACAGAGTCTGCGCACACCAACTCCAAATGCTCATCCAAGCCGTGACAGCCTGTCAGACTACCCTGGAACAAACCGGCGCATACGCCATTCAAAGAAGAATCCTTCCCTGCAACCACTTCCGTTTGGACGCATACACCGGCTTTGGACGCGATGCGGATCAGTTCTCTGGCTGTGGAAGCGGCTTTTTCAAAGGCCATTTCTTCCGAATCTACCTTGTCACAGTTCAAGCTGACTGTCACATGATCAGAAACACGAATCAAATGTTCCAAAATAGCCATATGCTGGCGGGTAAAATCGGGAAATCCATCCACATAAAATATGTGTTTTTCTCCAAAATCAATTTCTTCCAATTGCTCCAAAACCCAGGTCATCTGATCTCTGGGGTCCCGTTTGCCCCGGGCGCAAAGGCTATCGTAAGCCTCCATGATGACAGATAATTCTTCCAACTTCTGTGCCAGACTTCCCTCTGTTTGCATGGATGCGGACCGCAGATCCCCGGAAGAAATGCAGCAGCGCTTAAATTCATCCACCGCATCCACCAATTCCATCAAAAATTCCGGTTTCGTTTCCACGGAAGCATACGCCTTCAGCCTGCTGGAAAGCTGCTGCACAGCGGAAGCCATAGCGACCACCCGTCCGCCGTTATCCAGGCACTCTTCCGCCGCGTTGCCAACGATCTCACATACACGCCTGGCCAAACGGCTGAAGCTGAGCACCTGGGAAAAACGGCTGGAGGTATCTCCGGCGACAGATGCAAGCCGCCGTTCCATATCATGGCTGATCAGTTCCGGCACAAGCAAAATTCCGCCTGGCCTTTCATTCCGCACATCCTCGGCAATTCGATGTAAAATCTCATCCCGATTGGCTGTCCAATCGGCTCCAATGATTAAAGTCAGCATTCTCTCGCCACCTCTCGATTACTGGTACTCTTGATACAATTATAGCACAGAGAAAAGAAAAATACAAATATATCAAACACATTTCAGCAAAAACCGCCCGTGCCGACCATTTGTCAGCGCAGGCGGTTTCATTTGTTTTTACACAGGCATGCCAATATATACCCGGGGATAGTTTTCCTTCAGCATATTGCAGATAACAGCGGCAGCCTCAAACTCCTTCACGATGCAGAACACCGCGGAACCGGAGCCGGTCATTTGCATACCCACACCATCATAGCTGTTCATGACAGACTTGATGTAATTCAGCTCCAGATGCTCAGCCGTCACAATGGGATCAAACACATTGCAAATATGATTGACCACCTGCAACAGGTCGCCGCTGAGCATGGCAGTTTCCATAGCCTGATGATTGGGACGGTTGGCAATGGCCTTCTCATCAATGGTTGCGTACAGCTCCGGCGTAGAAACGGAAAAGTCCGGCTTGCACACCACAAAAATGCACTCCGGCATATCTGGCAGTTTCCGGATGCGATCTCCCTTACCTTCTACCACAGCAGTACCGCAGAGGACGCAGAAGGGCACATCGCTGCCGATCTGGGAACCAAGCTCCGCCAACGCGGGTAGAGAAAGGGGCGAATCATAATGCTTATTCAGCGCGCGCAGTACTGCGGCCGCATCCGCGCTGCCGCCGCCCAGGCCTGCTTCCACAGGAATACGCTTGACAATGCGGATCTCAAGACCGTCCGGATCTTTGCCGATGGTGTCGAAATACAGCCTGGCAGCTTTCCATGCCAGATTGCTTTCATCGGTGGGAATGCTATCGACGCTGCACATAAGATTCCAGGGTTTTCCGGTGCCAAGGTCAATCTCAATATCGTCCCGTAGAGAAATGGTCTGCATCACAGACTTGATATCGTGATAACCGTCTGGCCGCTTGTCCAAAACATCCAGCGTCAAATTTACTTTGGCGAACGCGCCTTCATACAGAGTAATCATTTAATCTTTCTGCCTTCCAGATAGTATCTCTTTTCGCGGTCATGACCCATGGAGAAGGTCTTTCTGGGCAGAACACCACCGGAAATAACACCGCGGAACAGCTGGTGCTTCTCCATGCCGGGCAGCAGGAAGCCAACAGCGTTTTCCTTCTGGGCCAGTTCCGCTACCACATCATCGCCATGGATGTAGTCGATCTCACACTTGTTGTCCTGCATCCACTTATCCAGGAACTCCTGCAAAATGGCAACAGCCAGCTCGCCCTTGGCCTTATCCAGGTACACTGTGCCACGCTCAGCGCCCATCACATACTCTACAGCAAAACCGTCAGCCGCGCAAACAGCTTCCAGATCCTTCAGTAGCTTCTTGCCGTCCACATCAAACAGAATGCGGTGGATGGGTTCAAAGACCTGAGAATCATCATGAATGTTCTCCAGCTCAACCAGAGCGAAGCGGGCAGGATGGTTGCTGAGGTCCACACCGGGATTGGCGGCCTTCAGCGCCTCATAGCAGCTCTTTGCGGTAGCCAGAGAGTGGTTGCCGTCGCCAACAGCCAGGGTCACAGGAGCGCCCTGCAGGTCAGCATACTTGGCGGGAACAGAAGCAACATAGGCTTCCAGACGGGCATCGAAGTCAGCAGCGACCTGACCCTGCACCAGCCAGCCGGAAATATGGCCGCCGCCCTCCATCAAATCGAAATCATACAGCAGGGGCAGCTGGTTCTTCACGGCGGCAATGGGCTCGATCAGCTGCTTCTGATCGTCGTCGCAAAGCATCAGAACATGAGGGAACTCAATGCCGGCATCCTTACGGACACGCTGACGGGGCGGAATGCGCTCCAGAACCGTCTTTTCCGTGGCGCGGATAGCGGAAACCGAGCCGGGATTGTAATTGTACTCCTCCAGATCCACAGCGCCGATCAGGCCGGGACGAACGGAGCCGTTGAGCAGAGTACGCTCAACATAAATGTAGGAATTGGCATAAGTGGTAAACACATTGCCGGCAAGATACCGGTCCATGGTGGCGTTGATTTCTTTAACGATAGCAGCCTCATCGGCGCTGCCCAAATGCGCCTCGGGCAGGATCATGTGCAGGGTGGATTCACTGCTGCCAACCGTGTCGGCCACTCTCTGCCAATAAGCCGTATCAGAGGTGAACTGGTCACAAGCAATGACCGCCCAGCGGTGCATATCCGCGGAAGCGGGCATCAAAATATCGGTGGAACCAAAGATCTTCATAAATGTGTACACCTTTCTCGTTATGTTTTTTGGGGTTTATCCAAGTTATTATATCATAAAACAAAAAAAGGTCAATGCAGAAGTATAGTTCTCAAATTTGTGGGAATTCTACAAATATTCCAGCAAATGCAAGGAGGTTAATCATTTATGGACATTTTGGCGCTGATCTTAAGCATCGTCGGCACCCTCAACTGGGGACTTGTGGGCATTTTCAACTTTGATCTGGTAGCATGGCTGTTCGGCTCCGGAAGCTTTGTAAGCCGGGCGCTTTATACTGTGATCGCCGTGGCCGGGCTCTGGTGCGTCAGCTTCTTTTTCCGCAGAAGCCGTCTGTGCTGCATGGACGAGCAATAACAAATACGGCAGCCGGATGATCCGACTGCCGTATATTCCTTATTTATCCGGGGTTTCTTACGCGAACCTTACACTTGTACACAACGCCCTCATACTCAGCGCAAAGGTAGATAACCTTGCCGGTACCAACCGTGGAGGCGACGCCGGTAACAGTACCATTTTCATTCACCGTGAAATAGCCTTCCTCGGAAACATAGTAGGTAACGCCCTCGGTAATTTTGGTACCATCCTTTGCTCTGATGGAGAAGCTCAGTTTTTCGCCAACGCTGATGGTAACATCTGTGGCGGCAATACCGGTATTATACTGCTGCGCCAGATAATAATCGCCTTCTTCAGGCTCCACAACGGTGCTAGAGCAGCGAACGATACAGCTGACGATCTGATCGCCATAGGCGCCATAGACCTTGGTGGTGCCCTGACCGACAGCGGTAACCACACCGTTTTCGATGGTGCAGACCGATTCGTCATCACTGTACCAGGTGATTTCGCTGGCATCCAGAGTGCCGTTATACAGGTTATGCTTTTCGCCGTAGCTGTTCATGGTAAAGTCTTCCCGGTTCAGCTCCAGCACAAACTCCGGATCGGTGGGATCTGTGGGCTGCGTGGTAGGATCGGTAGGCTGCGTCTCAGGCTGAGCATTGGAAGTAATGGCCAGCGTGTCAGAATACTGACCGCAGCTGACAGTGATCACGGTTTCGCCGGGACCAACGGGGGTAACGATCCACTGAGCGCCGTTCTGTGTCACCTTGACAATGGTGCTGTCATAGTTCCATGTCAGCATATCAGTGGTGTCGGTGGGCTGGCAGGAAACGCTCAGAAGCAGCTGGTCGGTCATATTGTTGAAAGTATGCACGCTTACGCCTTCAATGGTAACGCCGGTGCAGGGAATCTCCTGGAAGGGAGTGCTGCTGGAGGAATTGGTGCTGCCGGTGGTATTTCTGCCATCGTTGATCTCGATATACCGCACCGCGATATAGGCGCACAGAGAAATGATAGCCAACAGCAGAACCACCACAACAACGATCAAACCAATGTTGGAAGGCTGTTCATTTTCCGGTTCTTCCGGCCGGGGCGCTTTCTCTTTTGGCTGGCGTTTTTCCTTGGGAGGATCCTCGGAAACAGGTCTTTGGGGCTTGGCAGGCTCGGTGGTGCGGGGCAGTTCCTTCTTACCGCTGTTATGCTTGCGAACATTGGACTGGGAGAATCGGCCACCTCTTACATAAGCGTAGCCGGAAGCGCCATCCTCCGCAGCCCCGGAAGGACGGGTCGCTTCACTTTTGGCAGTGCCGCAGATGGGACACTGATTGGCGGTATCGGCAAATGCAGTGCCGCAGATATCACAAACCACTTTACTCATAGTAACCTCCGTTCCGATGCAAATTTCGCATCATGTTTTTTTCATTATAACATTTCGGAAGAAAGAAAACAACTACCAATTACAAAATTTTATGTAAATTTACATTTTATTTTCATTGGGTATTCCCCTTTGAAAATACGGAATTTTACTTTGCCACAGGGATTTTGACATAAATCAGTTGCATTTTACAAAAAAATAAATTATGATAACAGAAATATGTACGAATAGGAGGCGATGAACTTTGTCGGATATGAACCGGGCATTTTCCATTCCGGAAGAATTTTCAATAGGCGAAGCCATCACCAGCCATAACGGCGTTGTCTGTTACCCCGCCATGCGGAAAGACAGCGATGAAAAACTGATACTGAAAACCATCAGCCTGCCCGCGTCCGCCGTGCAGCTGGCAGCTTTGCTGCTCAGCGGCGCTTACAGCAGCCGGGAGGCCGCGTTGAAATACTATTACGAGCTTGCCCAGGATATCCAGCGGGAAGCCAAAATTGTCAACGAACTGAGCACAATGGAGGGTTTCTGCCCCTTCCTTTCCTGCCAGCTCCAGGAAAAAGACGACCGCAATGGCTACCAGGTCAGTCTGCTTGCTCCCTATCGCCACAGTCTGGAGCAGATTCTTTCCGAAAATGTGATGACCCACCAGGACATTTTGGATCTTGCCATGGATATTTGCTCCGCATTGGCTGCTTGCCGCAGAGCCGGATATCTTTACATTGACCTGAAACCCGGCAATATTTTCTACGAAAAAGCCCATGGTTACCGCATCGGCGACCTTGGAATCACTTCCCTTTCTTCTTTGAAATACGCTTCCCTGCCCGATAAATACCGCAGCATCTATACCGCTCCGGAAATTATCGACGCTTCTTCCCAGTTGAACGAAACCTTGGACGTGTATGCCCTGGGTTTGATCCTTTATCAGGCGTACAACGGCGGCGTTTTGCCAATGGAAAATGACATACTGGCCGATCCCCTGCTGCCTCCCCTGTACGCGGACTATGAGATCGCCCAGATCATACTGACCGCCTGTCACAAAGATCCGGCTAAACGTTGGCCCGATCCCACTTCTTTCGGCCAGGCGCTGGTGCAATACATGCAAACCTACGGCGTTTCCGAAGGTTCCATCATTCCCGCCCCCGTATCCACACCGGAGCTGGATGTCGGCGAAGAATTCCTGCCCGAGGAAGATATTTCCGATCCCGCCATGTGGGAAGATATTCCCGAACTGGAATTCATGCAGGACCTGGTTTCTGACGAAACCGCCCCCTCCGAGGAAGACACCGTGGATATTGCTTCCGATGCGCTCAGCGAGGATACCAGCCAAATTTTGGCCCAGGCCGACGAATTGATGACCCTGATTCCGCCGGATCCTGTAATCGCGCCGGAACCCATCCATGTTCCTATGCCTGCTCCCATCGTGCTGGAAGAGGAAACTCCCGCAGAGGAAAATCCGGAGCAGCCCGCCCAGACTGACGACCCCGTAAAGGAAGTCCCGGAGGAAGCGCCTATTCCCGAAGCGCCTCGGGACGAGCCGCAGAAGACCGAGCCTCCGATCATTTCCGAAACGCCCCCTGCCGCGCCGGAGAAAGAAGACAATCTGGAAAACCGAAAGCGCCGTAAAACCGCCCTTCGACTGATCATTGCTGTGCTTGCGATAGCTTTCTTGATCTTCCTTGGCGTCTCCGGTTACAATTACTACAACGATGTTTATTTGCAGGAAATTGATGATATTTCCATTGTCGGCAATATGGATTCTCTGGTCGTAAAAATCACCACAGACGCGGACGAGAGCCTTCTGCAGGTTACCTGCTCGGATACTTACGGCAACACGACCACAGCCTCGGTTTCCAACGGAACCGCCATATTTACCGGCCTGGCTCCCCAGACCCGGTATACCATCCGCGTAACCATCGCCGGCTTCCATCAGCTTACCGGCGTTACTTCCGACAGTTTCACCACCGCCAGCCAAACCAAGGTGGACAGCTTTACCGTCGCCATTGGCCCCGAGGATTGCTCGGCGTACCTGAATTTTACTGTAAGCGGCGCGGAATGCAACCAATGGCTGCTGACCTACTGGGCCGCCGATATTCCCCAACAAAGTCTGAATTTTACCGGTCACAATGTTACCGTGTATGACCTGATCGCCTATGCTGAATACACCTTCACCCTTTCTGCCGCGGACGACAGCAATGTGGTCGGTTGTACTCAGGTCACCTATCAGGCGCGTCCCATTGCCAAGGCAAAAAATCCCGTAATCACCGCCTGCGGCAATGGCTATCTGACCGTAACATGGGAGCAGCCCGACGGCGAGGATATTGCGGAATGGATCGTTCGCTGTTACGACACAAACGGCTATGAGCAGACCATCACAACCGAAAGCCTGGTATGCACATTCAAGGATCTGACCCATGAAGCCCCCTGCACCGTGGAAATTACTGCCGCGGGTATGCCCCAGGGCGTCAGCATTTCCATCGGTGCAAATCCCATCAATATCACCGAGGTTCGCTTTGAGCAGCTTTCCTTCGAAACCCTGCGTCTACAATGGGATTTCACCGGCAAAACGCCCGAAGGCGGCTGGCTTCTCAACTGGTCCTGCGACGGCACGGCGCCTGAAACATTGGAGATCGCTGAGAACACAGCCGAGCTTCCCTACATTCCCGGCGGAATCTACGAAATTTCCTTGATTCCTGCCGACGGCACAGCCATTTTTGGCCATACTGCCACCTTTGCTGCGCCCCAGGGCGATCCCTTCTCCGGCCATGGCATCACTGCCCAGCAGCTTCAGGTAACTATGTGCGCTACCCCGGAACCCGGCAACTGGAACTGGAGCGCACTATCCCAGGATGCCTATAAAACGGACTTCAGTATGGGCGAAACCGCCGGCTTTGTTGTGTGGTGCAGCGCGGAATTGGAACTCGCTGAAACAGAAACCTGGGCCACCTATGTTCTTAGAGACGCGGAGGGAAATTTGATCGACATTTCCCATCTGCAATACCAATGGAACACCATCTGGAGCCAAAATATTTGCCAACTGGATGCTCCCTTCATGCCCAATTTACCTGGCAATTATCAACTGTCGATTTACTTCGACGGCATGCTGGTGACTACGCAAAACTTCACAATTCAGTGAACGTTAAGCAGCCTTTTCTCCAAAAGGCTGCTTTTTCGTCTTTTTCTTGCAATCTGTTATCAGGCGTGATATAATGAATAGTAACCTATTAAACACTTAATTGGGAGGAACGATTATGATCGCTGTTCTGAAACACGGCACAACACCCCTGCAACAGGAACATCTGATCCGCTGGCTTGGCAATCTAGGCCTTCAAGTCTGTGTCTATCCTGCCAATGATGTCACTTTGCTAGGGCTGATCGGCGACACCGGTAAGGTGGATGTTCAGCTGCTGCTTTCCATGGATATTGTTGCCTCTGTCAAGCGTGTCAGCGAGCCCTTTAAACAGGTCAACCGAAAATTCCACCCAAATGACACCGTCGTTCAAGTCGGCAACACAAAAATCGGCGGCGGACATTTCGCCGTCATTGCGGGGCCCTGCTCTGTAGAGTCCGAAGAACAGATCCTTTCGGTAGCGCAGGCAGTCAAGGCCGCCGGCGCCACCGTTCTCCGTGGCGGCGCCTTTAAGCCCCGCACTTCTCCCTATGCGTTCCAGGGACTTGGCGCAGAAGGCCTGCGTATGCTATCCGCCGCGAAAAAAGCCACGGGTCTGCCCATCTGCTCGGAGCTTATGAATATTCATCACCTGGAGCTGTTCCGGGACCTGGATCTTATCCAAATCGGCGCCCGAAATATGCAGAATTTTGAGTTGCTGAAGGAAGTGGGCCGCGCAAACATTCCTGTTCTCCTTAAGCGTGGCCTCTCCTCTACCCTGGAGGAACTGCTGATGAGCGCGGAGTATATCATGAGCGAAGGCAACACAAATATCATCCTCTGCGAGCGTGGTATCCGTACCTTTGAGACCCATACCCGCAATACGCTGGACTTGTCCGCCGTTCCCGCCTTGCACAGCTTGAGCCATCTTCCTGTGGTCGTGGACCCCAGCCATGGCACCGGCAAGGCGGACTTCGTTGCGCCCATGGCCCTGGCGGCCACCGCTGCAGGCGTCGACGGTTTGATGATAGAGGTACACAACGATCCCTTCCACGCTCTTTCTGATGGCGCGCAATCGCTGACACCGGAGCAATTCGCGGATATGACTGAGCGTATTCGTAAAATTCGGGAGGTTATGGCATGACAGAAGTATCCGTAAACGCTTCCAAAAAATACATCGTCACCATTGGCAGCGGCGTTCTGCATAGGGTCGGTGAGACGATCCGCGCTCTAACAAATGCTAAAAAAGTCTGCATTATCAGCGATAGTCATGTTTTTCCGCTTTACGGAGGCATTGTTTCCGAAAGCCTGCATGGCGCCGGATTGGACAGCTGCAGCTTCCTATTTCCAGCCGGAGAAAACAGCAAAAATGCCCAAACCTATTTGGAGCTTCTCAATTTCCTGGCCCAAATCGGCCTGACCCGCAGCGATTGCATCGTGGCTCTGGGCGGCGGCGTTGTAGGCGATCTGGCGGGCTTTGCCGCCGCTACTTATCTGCGTGGCATTCCCTACATTCAAGTCCCCACTACCCTTCTGGCTATGGTGGATTCCTCTGTTGGCGGTAAGACCGGCATTGATCTGCCTTCCGGCAAAAATCTTGCCGGGGTGTTCTATCAGCCCGACGCGGTGATCTGTGACATGGATACATTGGACACCCTGCCTGCGGTGTCCTTCCAGGACGGCTGCTCGGAAGTTATCAAGTACGGAATGCTCTATGATCCCACCCTTTTTTCCCATTTGGAAAAGGCAGGTCTTTCCTTTGACCGGGAATCTGTCATCGCCCGGTGTGTAGCCCTCAAAAGTCAGGTCGTCACACAGGACGAGCTTGACACAGACCGGCGCCAGCTGCTGAATTTGGGCCACACCATCGGTCATGCCATAGAAGCATGCAGTCACTTTGCCGTTTCCCACGGACGCGCCGTTTCTATCGGCATGGCAATGGTTGCCCGCGCCGCAAAATGTAACGATACCGACCGTCTGCTGTCCTTGCTGCAAAAATTCGGCTTGCCCATCCGCACAGATCTTTCGCCCGACGCGTTGCTGGAAGTCATGCTTGCTGACAAAAAACGCAGGGGCAATACGCTTAATCTTATTCTTCCGAAGGCAATTGGCAACTGCGCCATTGTGCCCACCCCCACTGTCAATTTGAAAACCTTTATTGAAGAAGGTATATAAATGGACATTACCATTCAACCCAGACTGCTTCGTGGAAACGTTTCCGTTCCGCCGTCCAAATCCATGGCGCACCGCTATTTGATCTGCGCCGCCATGGCAGACAATCCGACACAGCTGATCTGCCCGGAAACCAATGCGGACATCGAGGCAACCGCCCAATGCCTTCGTGCCTTGGGCGCGAAAATTATCCCAACGGAAACCGGATATTCCGTCTTTCCTATTTCCAATTTTCCGAGCACCGCAACACTTCCTTGCGGAGAAAGCGGCGCGACCCTGCGTTTTCTGCTGCCCATTGTTGGGGCTTTGGGCATCGATGCTACCTTCCTTTTGGAAGGCCGCCTTCCCCATCGCCCACTATCCCCCTTGTGGGAGGAGATGGAGCGAATGGGCTGTCGCCTTTCCCGTCCTGGTGAAAACACGATCCGCTGTACCGGGAAGCTGCGCCAGGGGCAATACTCCATCGACGGCGGCATTTCCAGCCAGTTCGTATCGGGATTGCTGTTTGCCTTGTCATTGTTGCCTGACAGCACGCTGGATGTAATCGGCAAGCAGGAATCAACCTCATATATCGCCATGACAAAAGCCGCCATGGCGTTTTTCCGCGCGCCGAATTACCACTCCCCCGGCCGCGTTACTGTGGAAGGCGATTGGAGCAGCGGCGCCTTTTGGGTTGCCGCCGCGTATTTGGGCAGCGATGGCATATGTATCGAGAATTTGCATGACGGTTCGATCCAGGGTGATCGCGCTGTTTTAGACCTTTTACCCTTACTGGCCAAAGAACGCCCCGCCATTTCTGCCTCAAATATTCCGGATCTCATTCCCATATTGTCCGTTGTGGCCGCCGCCAATCACGGCGCCGTATTTACGGATATTCATCGGCTTCGCTATAAGGAATCCGACCGCGTTGCGTCTGTTATCGCCATGATCGAAAGTCTTGGCGGCAAAGCGGAGGCTACAGAAAACACCCTCACCGTCCACGGCACAGGGCTTTGCGGCGGCAAAGTTGACAGCCGGAATGATCATCGCATTGCCATGTCCGCGGCCATTTCCGCAACCGTCTGTAAAACCCCCGTCACGATTCTCGACGCTGAATGTGTCAAAAAATCCTATCCCAATTTTTGGGAGGACTATTATTTGTTAGGAGGAAAATATGACCAGTTCTTACGGTGAAAACTTAAAACTGACTATTTTCGGTTCCTCCCATGCCCCGGAAATCGGTATGACCCTACAAGGTATTCCAGCCGGTAAGCAAGTGGATTTAGAAAAGCTGCAGGCCTTTTTAAACCGCCGTGCTCCGGGTAATTTCCCCTGGTCCACCTCCCGGAAAGAAGCAGACATTCCCCTATTCCGATCCGGCCTTGCGGATGGTGTCACTACTGGCGAATCCATCACCGCAATTATCGAAAACCAAAATATCCGGCGCTCCGATTACGAGGAACTAAAACATATTCCCCGGCCCGGTCACGCCGATTTCACCGCCTGGATGAAATACGGCCTGGACTTTGATATGTCCGGCGGCGGCCCTTTTTCCGGGCGAATGACTGCGCCTATGTGCATTGCCGGTGGACTGTGCAAACAGTGGCTGGAGGAAATGGGCATCCGCATTGGGGCCCATATCGTTCAAATCGGCCTGATGGAAGGCGAATACTTCAACCTTTTTCGCCCGGAACTGGAAAAAATCGGCCCCGGTTTTCCGACTTTGTCCCATGAATCTGCCGAAATCATGCAAAATACCATCGCCAAGGCGAAAGCTGAGGGCGAAAGCGTAGGCGGAACCGTTGAATGCGCGGTCATTGGCCTCCCCGTTGGCTTGGGTGGTCCTATGTTTGACGGTGTGGAATCCAAAATTGCCCAAATCGTCTACGGCATTCCTGCCGTAAAAGCTTTGGAATTCGGTCAGGGGCAATCCTATGCCATTGCCTGCGGTGGCTTAGCCAACGACTGCTACACAGCGGAAAACGGTGTGATCAAAACCACAACCAACAATTGCGGCGGTATTTTGGGCGGTATTACCAACGGTATGCCACTGGTATTCAACGCCACCTTCAAGCCCACACCATCCATCTCCAAGCCCCAGCAAAGTGTCAACTTAAAGACCATGAAAGAAGTTACCATTGAGATAAAAGGCCGTCATGATCCCTGCATCGTCCCAAGGGCGGTGCCCGTAGTGGAAGCAGCGGCAGCCATTGCCATATACGATTTGATCCTGGGAGGAATCTGAATGGATCTGAAAGAATTACGAAACGAAATTGACCTGATCGATGATGAACTGGTGCGGCTTTTTGCCCAGCGCATGGAAGTATCTGCCCGCATTGCCGACTACAAGAAGGAAAACGGCCTGCCTATTCTGGTGCCCACCCGGGAGCAGGAAAAGCTGCGGGATGTGGCGCAAAAGGCAGGACCGGATCTGGAAGTATACACCCGCGTGCTTTATAACCTGTTATTTGAACTGAGCCGTGGCTATCAATCCAAGCGCAATGCCACCAGAACGGATTTGTTCACCCGCATCAATGAAGCGGTGGAGTCTACTCCCAAAATGCTGCCGAGAGAAGCTTCCGTTGCCTGCATGAATTCAGAACAATGTGACGCGGATTTGATCTGTAGAAAACTGCTTGGTAGCTATGCTTGCCTGCCCTTCAAAACGCCGGACAGCATCCTGTCCGCCGTTTCGCAGGGCTTGTGCCGCTATGGCATTCTGCCGGTGGATCATGATCTGAAGCGGATCCTTGACCTGCTGACAGAGCACCAGCTGTATATTGTCCGTTCCAGCCGGCTCAGCGATGGGGGGCAGTATGTCTGCGTCGCCCGCCAGCTGGAGATCTATCCCGGTGCTAATCGCAGCACCATCCGTATGGCCCTGGCTGACCGCCCCGGTGCTCTATATAAAGTGCTTTCCAGACTTTATACACTGGGTATCAACGTGGTTCGTTTGGAATCCAGGCCCATTACTGAGAAAAATTTCCAGGCAATGTTCTACTTTGATCTGGAAACCTCTGTCTATTCCGAAGAATTTCTGCTGTTTATCTGCGAACTGCAGGATCTGTGCCGGGATTTTACCTATCTGGGCAGTTATACTGAGGTGGTATAGTATGAAATGTGGCTTACTGGGACAAACATTGGGCCATAGCTACTCTCCGCAGATCCACGGTCTGCTGGCTGATTACGAATATCGTCTGTACGAGAAAGAGCCTTCCGAATTGGAAGCCTTTCTTCGAAATGGGGATTTTTCCGGCTTGAATGTGACCATGCCCTATAAACAAGCTGTCATTCCCTACTTAGACGAATTAACACCGATCGCCGCCCAATTGGGAGCGGTCAATACCATTGTCCGCCGGGATGGCAAGCTTGTAGGTCATAACACAGATTACGCCGGTTTCCTTGCTATGGTCAAAAAAAGCGGCCTTTCCCCTACCAGCAAAAAGTGTGTGATTTTAGGTAGCGGCGGCGCATCCAGGGTGGCCCAGGCCGTTCTGAAAATGCTGGGCGCGGAAGTGATCGTGATTTCCCGAAGCGGCGATCACAATTACGGAAATATCCGCTGTCACGAAGATGCCGCCATTGTTGTCAACACCACGCCGGTGGGTATGTACCCCAATACAGGTATTTCACCTGTGGAATTGTCCGTTTTCACCCACTTGGAGGGTGTACTGGACTTGATTTACAATCCCGCCCGAACCAAACTGCTGATGGACGCGGAAAAACAGGGCATCATCACGATCAACGGCCTTTGGATGCTTGTCGCCCAGGCCAAAGAAGCGGCTGAGTGGTTTACGGGCACAACCATATCTGACAATAGAATTGCAGAAATTCACCGGATATTAAAGTCCCGGATGGAGAATGTCATTCTCATCGGCATGCCCGGCTGTGGAAAAACCACCGTAGGCCGAATGTTAGCGACCCATACCGGTCGCGCTTTCGCGGACATGGACAAGGAAGTTGAGAAACTGGCAAAAAAATCAATTCCGACCATCTTCGCCCAGGAGGGTGAATCCCGCTTTCGCGATTGGGAAACAGAAACGCTTGAATTATGCGGAAAAAACTCCGGTCTGGTCATCGCCACCGGCGGTGGATGCGTCACAATGGAGCGAAACTATCCGATTTTACACCAAAATGGCACAATATTCTGGTTGCAGCGATCAGTAGACTCCCTGCCAATCGACGGACGGCCCCTATCTATCAAGCATGATCTTCACCAAATGTACGCAGCCAGAAAACCGCTATACGCTCAGTTCGCAGACCACATAATTGACAGCAACGGCACTCCGGCAGAGTCCGCCGCAGCCATTTTGGAGGTGCTTCTATGAAAATCCTTGTAATCAATGGCCCCAACATCAATTTACTCGGAATCCGGGAACCGGACATTTATGGAAAAGAAACCTTCGCTGGCCTGCTGAAGCTGCTGGAAGAAACCGCAAAAAGTGAAAACATTCAAATCCAGCAGTTCCAATCCAATCACGAAGGTCAGATTGTAGACCGCATTCAAAATGCATATGGAGTAGTTGACGGCATCGTCATCAACCCGGCAGCCTATACCCACACCTCCATTGCCATTTTGGATGCTTTGAAGGCCGTGGCGATCCCTGCTGTGGAGGTCCATATCTCCAATCCCCTGCAGCGAGAACCGTTCCGCCATATTTCCTATGCCGGAATGGCCTGCGTAAAAACCATTGCCGGTCACGGCATTGAAGGCTACCGGGAAGCCATCACCTTTCTCAAACAATATCTAAAATAAGGAAAGCGCACCGCCACTCGGCGGTGCGCTTGCATTTTCGGTAGAAATTACTTCTTCTTGGAAACCACAGCGGTCAGGCCCATGCCGGAAGCGGCAAAGATAGCCAGAACAGCAAAGATAGCATCGCCGGTGGGCTGGTTAGGATCACTCTCCACCACAGCGGTAAAGGTCAGAATGCCGGGCTCGGACTTATCAGTGGGATAGCTGCCCCAAGTGGAGTAACCTTCGCTGTAAGCCACATACTTTTCCTTCTCCACATTCTTCAGCATGTAACCGCCCTCAGCCTCTTCAAGGGTCCAGAGATAGCCCTCAGCAGGCATCTCAGCGGAAACATTGAAGGAGTTGTAGCTGCCGGCCATATAGATGTAACGGCCGTAGCAGTCCTGCATGGTGAACTTGCCGTCGCCGACATTGACGATGGTGATGTAATCAGCATCGGTCAGAGCATTGACATCGCCGGCAGGAGCGTAGCCGTAGCCCTTGTCCTCAGCCAGAGCGGCGAAGGTCAGACCGTTCCAGGAAATGACATACTTGCCGTCAGCAATGGAGATAACGGTGGGAAGAACGGGATCCTCGCCACCCTGCTCGCCGGCGTCAAAATCGCTGGTGAAGGAGATGGTGCCGGCGCCGGGGAAGTCGAAGTAAACCTTGATGGTCAGCACGTCACCCTCAGCAACGGTAAGCTTAATGAAAGCGCCGTCATTGTCCCAGTTGGAGTGGATCTTGGTGGCATCGCCATTGACGAAGACTTCCATGTTATGGGTGCCGTCGCCAACAGTGGTGATGGTCAGTTCGCCCGCCTTGGCAGCGGTGTACTGGAAGAAATACTCACCGGACTCCAGGGTCTTTTCGATACCGGCAGCCAGAGACTCGATCACTTCGGGGTTCTGGGCAGTACCGACAGCGGCATCCTCGCCACCGGCAGTGATGTATTCCACAGGAACGCTGATGGCGCCGGCGCCGTAGGCATAAACAATAATGTCTACCACATCGCCGGTCTTAACAACATAACCCTCGTTGCCGATCTCGCCATAGGTGCCGTTGATCTGCACATTGGTCATGTAGCCATCGCCCATTCTGGCGACGCACAGTTCGCCGTCAGCAGTAGCGGTCCACTGGAACTGAACGCCTGCGGAAGCGGCATCATCGGTCTCGAAGGTGTAGGTCAGGATACCGGGGATCTCGCAGGCAACGGGGCCGGCAGGAAGCACAACTTCATCCTCGCCGCCATTGGCGGGAATCAGATAGAATGCGGAAGGATACTCGGCAGCATTTTCACCGGTGCAGGTGCTGACCTTGTAGCCACGGAACTTGTAGTAATTGGGGCTGCTGTTGAATGCCAGGTAAACAGTGTCTTCTCCCTGGCCGGCAAAGGTGAACAGGCCATCGGTGCAGGAAACAGCCCAAGTATATTCCGTGGTGTTAAGACCATTCTTGTCGCCGCCCTTAGGAGCAATGAACATGCCATTGGCATCGCACAGGGTAACGCCGCCCTCAGTAACGGTGACAGTCCACAGGGATTCACCCACGGTGATCCAGGTGCCGTCCACAGTACCCAGGCTTTCGCCGTTGGAGCAGACGATATAGTATGTACCGCTGACCAGCTCATCGGCAGAAGTCAGAGCATTGGTGGTGTCTGCGGCAGAAACAGCCACAGCCAGGCCCATAACCATAGCCAGGCACAGAACCACGCTCAAAAGCTTGTTGATTTTCTTCATTTTTAGAATCCTCCTTATTTATTTGCCCCAGGTTCTTGCACCCCGGAGCCTTATGAATTCCAAGTTGTATCTTACCACAAATTACTACGAAATGCAACAATCTGTTTGGAAAAATCAAGAAAAATTCCGGGGTATACACCCCGGAACCACGCTTATTTTTTGAATACCAGCAGCTTACTGCCTACATAATTCAAAATCACAACCAACACGCTGGTGACGATCTTGATCACATTGCCATTCCAGCCCAGGCCGTCTGCAAACACCCAAATAATAGCCGTTTCCAGCGCGCCGGAGCCAACCCGGCAGCCTACAAATTTGATAAGCTCCGGCCCTACCACCTTCAGCGACCAGTCATAACTTTTAAACACAAAGGGTTTGTTAGTCACATAGGCAAAAGCAACCGCAACCACCCACGCGATCACATTGCTGACAGAGGCGGAAAGACCAAGCCAGTTATAGCAGGGAAAATAGACGATATAGTTGACCACCGTGGTCAACGCGCCAAAAAAGAGATAGGAAAGAATGTCCCAATGCTTCTGTATGAGCTGTTTCAATTTATCCACCATTAAGGGCCTCCGAATCATTTCGTTTTGCCTATCCTACCACATATTCTGCCCAAAATGCAAGCCATCCCGCTCAAATTCATAAAATTGTTAGAAACCTCTTGACATACCTAGATAATCTATGTATAATAGGCATAGATTATCTAGGTATAAGGAGGTATCATTATGAAAATCGAAAAAAGCCTGCTTTCCGGCTCTACGCCGCTGCTGGTGCTGTCGCTGCTGAAAGACGGCGATAAGTACGGCTACGAAATGATCGAGGAATTGGCCAAACGCTCCGACGACACCTTCCTTTTGAAGGAAGGCACTCTCTATCCCCTGCTTCATGCCCTGGAAAAAGAAGGATTTATCAAATCCTACAGCAAAACTGCCCCCTCCGGCCGGGAACGAAAGTATTATTCCCTGACCCATCATGGCCTGGATCAGTTGTCCTACAAAGAACAGGAGTGGCGGCTGTTTTCCGAAAAAGTCAACGCCGTAATTGGTTTCTCTCCTGCACTGTGAGGTGTGCCTATGGAGCGATTATTTCGTATCAAATTGGAACGGTGGTGCGATACCGCCACTTGCCTGATTCGATTCGGTCCTGATCGGAAAAAGGTTTCCAAGGAGCTTTATGCCCATATGGAGGACCTCTACGAGCATCAGCTTTCCAAAGGTCTAACCCCTACAGAAGCCGCCGACAAAGCATGCGAAGCCATGGGCAGCGCCAGCCAGATCGCGCCCAAACTGGCTGCTATCCATCGTCCCTTCTGGGGTTACCTTCTACGCGCAAGCCGCATCGCCTTGATCGTCCTGCTGTGCCTAAGCGTGCTGCCAATATGGCAGTATTTCAGCGGATTGAACCTGCAGGAGCCCAAATATCAGGACTATGATGTATTTAATGTTCAATCCTACGGCGGTGAAACCGGGCGCACCTTGCACCATTTTTCCCAACCGGAACTGTCTTTCTCTACCGACGGCAGCACATTCACGCTGACCGACGCCGTGGTTTACACGGACCACGCACGGGACCGCACTTATTTGTATGTTCTGATAGAGCAAACCAATCCAATGCCCTGGTCGGAACATGACGAATATTTCTACTATTTTACCATCTCCGGCTGGTTTACTGCCAGAGACAGTCTGGGCAATACTTACTGTAGTTATATGAGTGATTTTTCGCCGAATGACAAATTATTCATTCCCGGCGGTTCCCAAACCGGCATCTTTACTTACACCCACATGTGCTGGATCAATGACTTCCCGGCAGACGCCGAGTGGGTGGAGATCTGCTACCAGCGCGATGGGCGCGACTTTTCAATGCGAATTGACTTAACAGGGGGTGGCAATAAATGAAATTGAAAAACTTTCTCAGTCGGATCCCTCGGTCCTTGAAGGCCTGCGTCTGTACGGTCCTGGTAGTCCTGTTGGCATTGACCTACTATATCGCCCTGGGCTGCCCAACGCTCAGCTTTCGACAGGAATTCCGTCGGGCAGAGAAGGCCCATCTTGTTGGCCCCAGCAAAATTGTAGACACCCTAAACGGGGAATACATAGATTTTGACAAAATGATCGTAGGCGAAACAGAATATGGCATCTGTTTTTTTGGCAGGTATTATAACGCATTTCCCTATGACAATCCTTTTGCGGAAAAGCAATATCAGTTTTCCTATGTGGAAAAATCCGGCGATGTAACCATCGCCGCGGCGCCAAATGTATGGGGAAGTTCATGGGCTCTGAGTGGAATAATGAGATATGTTCCCGTATACCTTTTTACGGATGAACCGAATAGTGTCCGGGCAGAGGTAGAAATTACTGTCGTAGGAGCCTACAACAATGGCACTGCAAAAGATCGTATCTTCACAGAGATCTTCGTCGGCGAAGCGGAACGCTCCGAGGAAGGATTTTTCCGATTTGGCTTAAGCGCCGATGATGACTCCAGTTTACATGCGTTGCATTACCTTTCCTCCAAAACCGGTGGATTTGTCTTCAGCGAAAGAATTAATGAATCTCTACAATCCATCACTGCTGTAGTTCGACTGTATGATGCCAACGGAGCGCTGGTTCAAGAAAACGAGCTTACCATTTACGGATAAAACATACGCCCTTCGGAATTTTCCGGAGGGCGTAACATTATACATTTTGCAAAATAAGCGCCAAAGCAGCTTGGACGGTTTGATTTCGCACCGCTTCCCGGTCGCCAGAGAAGTGATGCTCTTCCACGCTGACACCGTGTTCATCCGCATAGCCGATGAACACCGTCCCAACGGGATTGCCAAAGGCGTCCCCATCCGGGCCGGCCAGGCCTGTTACGGACACCGCCACATCCGCGGAAAGAAATTCTCTGGCGCCCACCGCCATGGCCTCAGCCACCGGCGCGGAAACCGCGCCAAAGGTTTTCAAATAGGCCGCGGGAACGCCCAGCGCTTCCCTTTTGACCTGGTCCGTGTAGCTGATGACGCCGCCTTTATATACCCTGGATGCTCCGGGCACCGCTGTCAGCGCCGCGCCAATACCGCCACCTGTCAAACTTTCCGCTGTCACCAGAGTCTTGCCCTGCAGCTTTTCGATAACCTCAAATGCCGTCTTCGTCATGATAAGCAACCTTAATGCGCTCAATACTTTCCAGGGCGCGAACAATCAGTTCTTCCCGGTTCAGCTTCCGTTCCGCATTCTCCAGCTGGGCCAAGGTAGGCTTGGTCTTGGGATGCTTGGGGGTAAAGACGGTGCAGCAATCTTCGTAAGGCAAAATGGAGGTCTCCATGGTGCCGATCTTCCGGGCGATGGTGACGATCTCTTCCTTATCGAAGCCGATCAGCGGCATAAAGATGGGAATATCCACCACAGCGCCGGTGACGGTCATAGCTTCCATGGTCTGGGAGGCCACCTGACCCAGGTTTTCGCCGGTGATCAGCGCGCCGCAGCCATCGTGCAGCGCAATCCGCTGGGAGATTTCCATCATAAAGCGGCGCATGATCAGCGTAAAATACTCTTCGGGGCAGTTATCCCGGATGGCTTCCTGAATTTCCGTGAAAGACACCACATTCAGGGTCATTTTCCCCGTATATCTGGTCACCAAACGAGCCAATTCCACAACCTTATCTTTCGCCAGCTGGGAGGTGTAGGGATAACTGAAGAAGTGTACACACTCGATCTCCAGGCCACGCTTGCCCATCATGTATGCCGCCACGGGAGAATCGATGCCGCCGCTTAAAAGGCACATGGCGCGGCCGGCCGCGCCGGTGGGCAAGCCGCCGGCACCGGGCTCAGCAGGGCCATGGACATAGGCCGCTAAATCGCGGATCTCCACAAAAACCGTATAGTCGGGATGATGCACATCTACGGCAACAGAAGGATGGGCTTCCGCCAGCCTACCACCAATTTCCTGGGAAATCTGAATAGAGCCCAGAGGGAACGCCTTGTCAGACCGCTTAGACTCCACCTTGAAGCTTTTGGCGCAATCCAGATCATCGCCCAGGTATTCCTCAATGGCGTTAAAGATAGCGTCCAAGTTCTTGTCGCAGGCGCGGCAGCGGCAAAGAGAAACCACGCCGAAAATACTGCGGCAGGCTTCCCATGCGCCGTCCACATCGCAACTTTCGTCCATGGGTTCTACATAGACCGTAGACTGCATCAAATATACATCAAAATTGCCGTAGAACTTCATGCGGCGGCGGACATTCTGGCGAAGTCTGGCCTCAAACTGGCGCTTATTGGCGCCCTTCAGAACGATCTCGCCCAACTTTAACAAAAAGATTTCTTTCATTCGTTTACCTCAATCATCATTTGTTTCCTAAATTCACAGCCCGGTACTGAATGGCTTCGGCGATGTGCTGGGGCTGAATCTGCTCGCTGCCGTCCAAATCTGCAACCGTACGGGCCACCTTCAAAATACGGTCATAGCTTCTGGCGGTCAGCCCCATGGCATCAAATGCCTGCTTCATCAGTTCCGCGGAAGCTTCATCCAGCGCGCAGAATTTACGCATTTCCTCCGGGCCCATCCGGGCGTTGCACATGGCGCCGTTGCCGTCAAAGCGATGATGCTGGATCTCTCGCGCCGCATCCACCCGTTCCTTCACCTTTGCGGAGGGTTCTGCCTCCGCTCTGGCGCGAAGCTCGTCGAATTTCACCGCGGGAACTTCCACCACAATGTCGATTCTGTCCAGCAGCGGCCCGGAAATTCTACTCAAATAATCCTGCACAGAACGCTCCGAGCAGGTACATCTGCCGGATGGGTCGCCGTACCAGCCGCATTTGCAGGGATTCATGGCGCAAACCAGCATAAATTCTGCCGGGTATGTCACCGCGCCAATGACCCGGGAAATAGTCACCTGGCCATCCTCCAACGGCTGGCGCATCATATCCAGGGTATCCTTGCGGAATTCAGGCAGCTCATCCAAAAACAGCACCCCCTTGTGGGCCATAGAGATTTCACCCGGCTTAGGATTACTGCCGCCACCGGCTAAACCCGCATTGGAAATGGTGTGGTGGGGATTGCGGAAAGGCCGCAGGGTCACTAGTGGCTCTTTTGCTGTCAGCATACCCATCACGGAATAGATCTGACTGACCGCCAGAGATTCCTCCCAGGTCATATCCGGAAGAATGCCGGGAAGACGCTTAGAAAGCATACTTTTACCGGATCCTGGTGGGCCGATCAAAAGCACATTATGGGAGCCTGCTGCCGCCACTTCCAAGGCGCGCTTGACATTCTCCTGACCCAGCACATCCTTGAAATCCGGAATGTGGGCGTCCTGCCGCTGCGGCACCCAAATTGGTTCTTCCGTCAATATTATTTCGCCGTTCAGCGCCGCTACAAGCTGCGTCACATCCCGGATGCCATATACCGCGGGGCCACGGGCCAGCGTCGCTTCCGCCGCGTTTTCCGCGGGGACAAACAGCGCCTTGACGCCTGCCTTCTTGGCAGCCAAAGCCATGGGCAGCACGCCGTTGACAGGCCGCAGCGTGCCCTCCAAGCTCACCTCGCCAATGAAGGCGCTGGAGCTGCGGGGACGGCGCACGGAACCGGCAGCCGCCAAAATACTCAGCAATATCGGCAGATCATAGTGAGTACCCGCCTTTTTCAAATTGGCAGGCGCCAAATTCACCGTAATGCGGCTGTTGGGAAAACTGAGTCCGGAGATTTTCGCCGCGGCGCGCACACGGCCGCGGGCCTCCTTCACAGCGGCATCCGGAAGGCCAACAATATCAAAATTAGGCAATCCGTTGGAAATATAGCACTCGGCAACCACTTCGCTGCCCTGAATGCCGTTGATTCCCAAGGTATGTACACTACAGATCATATTTTCGCCCCTCTTCTCCCATTTTGATACATCATACCCTATTCTTTTGAAAAACACAAGAGTTTTCCTTCCGCAGCGCGGAAAAAAGCGCCCCCGCATGGCCGCCATAAGCCCTGCGGGAGTGTCATATCATGCTGTTTGAAACGCGTCGGGATTATTTAAGACCAGCGTACTGTACAAAAAGAGTACATCCTGGCTGTCAAACTCCATAAGCCGCTGAAGCATATCCATACTCATATACCGAATATCCACCAATGTGATCTTCGCATAAGACTGCACCAGCAGCGGCGCAATGCTGCTTCCGAAGGAGTCACGGAAAATGACCAGCTCCTTGTCCGTATCCGCCTGGGGGTTTTCAATGGTCAGATACCCCTCCACGCCGGAAAGGAAAATATCATAAAGATCCGCGCTTTCCAAATCCGCGTCATTATAAATGTTCAAATTTATGGGCCGGCCCATGGTATCAAAGGCGGAAACAATGCAACTACGCAACAGTTCATTTTCCAAAATATACATGGTTTCCGACGGCATTGGCAGCGCCGCCTGCCCATAGTACACGCCATAGAACGGACGCGCCAAAGCTGTTACAGTAAAATCCCCTGTCTTAGGCGTTTTTACGCCCATAGCTTCCGCCAATTGGCTTGCCACGGGAATGATATTTTCCTGTCGCCAATGGGTATCGGTGTAATAGTAATCCGAGGCGGACAGAACACCCGTAATGTCAATATATTCCGCCCAGGGCAGATCCTCTTGCACCTTGGAGAACATGGCATCGTAGTCCATAGTGGGATAACCGTATTGCTCCGCAAGGTAATACCCTTTATCCGGGATAACCGACAGGAAAATACGGCAATTACTTTCCTTCAAGTATTTATCATACACTCTCTGAAAGCGATTTGTGGCGCCGCTGACAGCCGTGAGATTCAATGGAAAATCCAGCTTGGCGGCATAGCCGTCGGCAATATAGATTCCGTTATTATCCTTCTGCAGCAAACCGTAATTATGAAACAGCGCCTTAAGCGTGCGGAAGCGATCCCGTAGAGGAAATTGATCCAGGGTATAGCTTTCAAAGTCCCGCATAAATTCCGTATTCCATAAACTCTCTAAAGTAATCTCCGGCATTTGCGCCAGAGGGCGGCGCTCCGCCTGGGAGGATGCTTTGGAAGGGCCAAACCAGCACCATGCGGACAGGCTGAGCCACAGGGCTGCCAGAACGCCGGCGCCAATGGCCCGTATTTTTTTGATTTCCATTTTATCGACCTCCTTAAAAACGGAAATATAGGAACGGACTAAAAGAGCCGTCAACCAGATAAGCCGTACAAAGCAACAGCAGCACAATCAACACCAACGGTTCTAAGATCGCGCCAACGCGGTGGCCGCTCAAGCGATTGGCCAGATTTTTGACCAATGGTGTAGCGCCGATAAAGCCCATCACAAACAGCGCGCCAAAGCTGGCAAGATAATAAAGTGTCTGCTCTGTGACCAGCGGTATACCGCCAAACCCGAACATGCCAGCAAGGTCGCTTCCGGCCTGCTGCAGACTCTCAGCATTGAACAGTACAAAGCTAATGAGCACCGCCAGCAGCACATAGCCGCTTCGGAAAATAACAGGCAGCTTTTGCAGCGCCGGTACCCATTTTTCCAAAAGCAGCAGGAGCGCAAACATGAGTCCCCACAAAACAAAGTTCCAGGCCGCGCCATGCCACAAGCCGGTCAGCATCCAAACCACAAGGATATTGAACACCCAGCGGCATTTATTCACCCGGTTTCCTCCCAGAGGAATATAAATATAGTCCCGGAACCAGCTGCCCAGGCTCATATGCCAGCGGCGCCAAAACTCCGTAACGCTTTTTGAAAGATAGGGATAATCAAAATTTTCAATAAAGTGGAACCCGAAAACACGGCCAAGGCCGATGGCCATATCAGAATATCCGGAAAAGTCAAAATAGATATTCAGCATAAAAGCCACTGCGTACATCCAATAAAACAGCACGCTTTGCTCTCCGCTCTCCCGAAACAGCTTGATCAGCAGCGCGAAATTATCTGCAATGATCACTTTTTTGGCAAGACCCACCAGGAAGCGACGCAGACCCAAGGCCACATTGTCCCAGCTATGCTGCCGTTCTTTCAGTTCCCGGTCCACATCAATATAGCGAACGATAGGACCGGCGATCAGCTGGGGAAACATGGTCACATAGGCACCAAAGCTGACCGGATTCCGCTGCGCGGGCACATTTCCCCAGTATACATCTATTGTATAGCTTAGGCACTGGAAGGTGTAGAAGCTGATTCCAACAGGCAGCGCCAGCTTCAGCAGCGACAGGCTCAAGCCTGTTGCCCCATTGAAAGACTCAATAAAGAAATCTGCGTATTTAAAAATGCCCAGCAGCGTAACGCTGCACACAATACTGACGGTCAGCCAAAACTTTTTCCACGGAATTCCATTTGCCCTGTCGATGGCTAAGCCGCAGCCATAAAACAGGGCGATGGTAAAGATCATCAGAAACAGATATTTCGGCTCTCCCCAGCCATAGAAAATCAGGCTGGACAGCAGTAAAACTCCATTTTTCAGCTTTCCTGGCGCCAAAAAATACAGGATCAGCACTGCCGGCAAAAAATAAAACAAAAAAGGAATACTGGAAAACAGCATAAATATCTCCTTTAAAAAAGGCAGCAGTAAAAACCGCTGCCTTCCGATTGCCAATTCTTGAATTACTTACGCGATGGACTCGTCCACCAAAGTGACCGCCTGGGGATGGGCCTGCGCCAGCTTTACGAAGAAGGGATCCATGGCATCTCCGATGCCAAAGGCTACCAGCACAAAGCCGCCGCCAAGATCGGTGATTTTCAGCATTTCCGGCATGCCGCATATCCATTGATTGCCCAAAATAGCCTCCTTCATGGCAGTGGCAAAGCCGTTCACATCCGCAACCTTATAGACGCCGCAGGTGAAATTGTTACCATTCATTGCGTGCATCATGGAAGCCGCTTCGCTGATGGCGGAAAGCTGCGCTTCGGGAACCAGCAGCGAAGAAGTCAGGTAGTCGGCAGCAGAAAGGTTTACTTTACCGGGCGCATTGTCAACAGGATTGCTGTGATCACCGCCAACGATCCAAAACTTCTCCTCCTCCGCGAATCGGTTCCAAACCGCTTCCAGCGCTTCCAGCGCGGAAGCAGGCCCCTGTGCCTGGGTAGTAGATGGCGCGGTAGAACCCTCCGTAGCCGGGGTGGATTCGTTTTGCTTTTTTCCGCAGCCTGCAAAAAAGCCGCACAGCGCAACGCAAACCAAAAGCATCGAAATCATTCGTTTCATAACTTTTACCTCATTATTTGAAATTGCTATGCCGTTCCGGCTTTTCGAACGCCAGAAATCGGAACGCGGTGAGAGTATATCACGGAGAAAATGAAAAATCAACAGCCGCAAGCCGCCAGAAATGAACATTCCGATAACATTTGATAAACAAACAGAAAACTTTGCTAAATTACCGATTATCAATGGAAACCCATGACATTATTGCCAAAAATATCCCCTAATACAACATTTCCGAAACATCCAAAAGGCTGTCCGCCTCGGCAAACAGCATCTGTCGCATAGCATCATCCGAACCGTCCAGATCCGGTACTAAAACAGCCATACAGCCTGCCCGGAAGGCGCTTTCCACACCAGCCGGGGAGTCCTCAATGGCCAAACATTCCTCCGGGTGAAGCCCCAGGCATTGGGCGCCGTAAATGTAAATATCCGGCGCCGGTTTTCCCTGCTTCACTTCATAGCCGGTGCAAATTTTGTCGAACCGGTCAAGCAGGCCCAGGGGCTTTAAATACCGTTCCACCCGCTCTCTCGGCGAGGACGTGGTAATGGCTGCCGGAATTTCCCTTTCCTGCAAAAAATCCAGCAGTTCATAAATGCCGGGCTTGGGCTCCACGCCGTGTTCCGCCACATAAGCATCCATCAGCTCCACCCGCTTGTCGCGGATCACCGCCCGGGAAACACCGGGACCAAAATAGCTTTCCAGCTTGGCCTGGCCCATAGGGCCGCTGAGGCTTCGCATTCCCAAAGCCTGCTCATAGGTCATAGGATAGCCCAAAGCATGGGCCGCTTCCGCCCAAAACCGGGCATACAAGCCCTCCGTGTCCAGCACCACGCCATCCATATCAAATAACACGCCCCTAACGGAGCATTTCCGCTGCCGATAGATCGTATACGCCATAGAAAGCCCTCCTTTTCGGCAATTATATCGTGTCAGAGAAAAAATAGCAAGCATTTACAATTATTTACATTCTGTTCACAAGCGGCGGATATTCATTCTTGACCGGCAGACAGTATTTATGTTACTATAATGAAAATAACCATAAATTCTCTTTCAAAAACTGCGCTACATCACGGGCAAAATCCTACTGTTTAGATATAGAGGAAAAATTTTTTCTATATTTTTCAAAAATAATGTGACCAAAGCCAAAATTTTCGTACTATATAGGTGAGAGGAAGGTAATGCTTTCCATTCCTATGCCCTCAATCAGTCAACAACGCACAAATGTGAAAGGAGATAACAACATGAAAAAGATAATGATTGCCCTTATCATTTACATTTTGCTTATGATTTCACTGCTGGCAGCTTGTGGCTCGGATGAACAAACTGTTTCTCACAAAGCCTCTGTGGATTGGAACATGACCGCCCATCATTTTTCGACGGATGGCTCTATCGTCAACAGCTTTTCCATCAAGGTTCAGGGTGAAATAACGGATAACGAGAAAACAGAAACTATGGCCTATCTGTTCCTGGACATTGATCTGCCGAAAGATTTCCGCTACTCTTTTGCCGATCCTGGTGATAACGGTTGGCCCGCCTGGGACGGAACCGAGCTGAAAGAAGGCGATTCTAATGATCTCCGTACCGCTGTGTTTACTTACGACGCGGAAACAAACTCGTCCAGCGACTGTCAGCTTCTCATCAATGCGAAACTTGGCTATTTTGTGGCCTATTGGCCTGAAGGCAATTGTTATCTGGTGGCCGCAAAGGATCCTGATGTTCAAGCCGCTGATGTGATCGCCCATTTTGAGGCTTACTTTGATGTGTGGAATGTAAACACTTCAAATCCATAATCTTTCATTGCCCATCTGCCCATGCTTTTGCCATGGGCAGATATTTTATGCACATTTTTCCGTGAAAAGTGTTCCTTTTTGGCTTTACAAACGGAAAAGAAAGTGCTATGATATACGGGACAAAATTTGAATACTTTAGGAGGTATTACATTTTGGCTAGAAAATTTAAGACTATGGACGGCAATACCGCTGCCGCCCACGTCAGCTACGCGTTTACTGAAGTAGCTGGCATCTACCCCATCACCCCCTCCAGCCCCATGGCCGACAACGTCGACCAGTGGAGCGCCGCTGGCCGCAAGAACATCTTTGGCGACACCGTGAAGGTCGTTGAGATGCAGTCCGAGGCTGGTGCTGCCGGTACCGTTCACGGCTCTCTGGCCGCCGGTGCTCTGACCACCACCTACACCGCATCCCAGGGCCTGCTGCTGATGATCCCTAACATGTACAAGATCGCCGGCGAAGTCGGAGGCCAAGCGGTCTTAGGAAGACAATCCAAGCCCACAACTCCTTGGCTCACAGAACGACATGGCTACGATCCGACTTGCAGCTCGCCGGCGATCTTGTACATGTTGGGGATCATCAGCAGCAGGCCCTGGGATGCGGTGTAGGTGGTGGTCAGAGCACCGGCGGCCAGGGAGCCGTGAACGGTACCTGCAGCACCAGCTTCGGACTGCATCTCAACAACCTTGACGGTGTCGCCAAAGATGTTCTTGCGGCCGGCAGCGGACCACTGGTCCACATTGTCAGCCATGGGGCTGGAAGGGGTGATGGGGTAGATGCCAGCGACCTCGGTAAAGGCATAGCTGACGTGGGCGGCAGCAGTGTTGCCGTCCATTGTTTTGAATTTTCTAGCCAAAACGTTAATACCTCCTAAAGTATTCAAATTTCAACGCATATATAATAGCACCAAAGCATTGATTTGTAAAGCATTTATCTGCCTTGAAAG
>JAZOAD010000044.1:0-20493 GCA_045595225.1 Faecousia sp. | reverse complement strand
CATTCCCGCAGTCAGAATGGTATTATACGCGACATCGGTTCCATGCGGAAAATGTTTCTCATGCCGGATCAACCCGACAATCTCGAAGAAATGAGACAGATGATGTTCACTTCCGGAACCGGGACGGGTGGTTTCCACAAGACTCAGCGTAATGCCGATCAGTATCAGAGCTTTTGTCAGCTGTTCGATGGCATAGTCTTCACGGGCGGCAATTCCCGCAGCAAGGTCACGGATGTCATCCGTTGTCCGAAGGACAAGATCGTAGATTTCCGGACAGAAATATTCATCGCAGATCAGATGACTCAGTTTCCAGTCATTCAGAGAGCTGTATTTCCCTATGATATCACCGTATCCCGAACGGATCATATCCATGGGTGCATTTTTTACGATATCGGTATCCGCAAGAATATATTTCGGCGGCTGTGTGGTGTAGGTCACTTTCATTCCGCCGATAATCATGGCCGCTCCCGAAGAGGCAAAGCCATCCATAGACGGTGCGGTAGCAACAATCCCGCAGTCGAGATTCCGGTTCCACGCGGTATATTTGCACAGGTCGTTGATGACACCGGAACCGACGCCCAGAATCAGGTCGATATCGGCGGTGATGTGCTCGTCAATTACGGCAATAGCGGCCTCGTCGGGGACCAGCACGTCGGCGCCGGTTTCAAAGACTACCTTGTCCGCCACACGGCTGCCCAGGGCAGCGGGGGCCTTTTCGCCGCAGACGCGCCAGGTATTCTGGTCGGCGATGAGCAGGATGCGGCTGAAATCGCCGCAGAGGCTGTCCAGACGGTCGATAACGCCGGAGGAAATCTCCACAAGGTCGATGGGGCAGGTATGGGCACGTCCGCAGGCGCAGCCGGCGATACCCTTGGTCAGTTCACGGATGTCGTTCATATATCTTTCGTCCTTTTGATGTGTATTTGCCGGGAAAGATACAGCGTCCCGGGCTTTTTCTTGCAAAACGCCGCTATCCCGCCGCGGCGCTTTATGGTATACTGCTTCCTACTCATTATACCGTCATCGCCCCCTAAAGTCAAGCCGACGCACTATATGGCTCTTTTCATTTTGTCCGCCGGTTCTGTTTTGTTCGATTTTACCCCGCCTTGACGTCAGACGCGGGATCTGTTAAAATGTAGCCGACCGGTAAATAAGAATTTGTAGGTGTGAATGATGAAAACTTTATATATGATTGGTGGCACTATGGGAGTTGGAAAAACAACTGTGTGCCAACAGCTCAAACAGGATTTACCGAATAGTGTATTTCTTGACGGAGATTGGTGCTGGGATGCAAGTCCGTTCCAAGTAACCGATGAAACAAAAGCAATGGTGACGAATAATATTTGTTACTTACTCAATAATTTTCTGAAGTGTTCTGCATACGAGAATATCATTTTTTGTTGGGTGATGCACGAGCAGAGTATTATCTATTCCATACTTGAGAAGCTGGATACACAGAACTGTGAGGCAAAATGCATCTCGCTTGTAGCGCATGAAAAGACTCTGTATGAAAGATTGGCGATGGATATAGAAAGAGGTATTCGTTCTGAAGATGTAATTGAGAGAAGCATAGCAAGAGTACCGTTGTATCAAGCACTCAATACCATTAAAATTGATACCAATGCAAAAACCGTGGCTATGATTGCCAATGAGATAAAGCTGTTGTAATACTACCAAATTCCAATTTTACTAACTGCTGGATCAGAATATGAGCCCCAGGGAGCATCATCGTTCCTTGGGGTACATTTTTAGTGGCGGGGGTACAAAAAATAGTGCTGGGGTACAAAATAAGACCATAGGGTACAAAATCTAGAGCGGGGGTACAATCGCCCGGCGGTCACCGCAGATTGTATTAATAAATAAAGCCTTTTCCAGCGCAAACGGGACTGTTGCAAAACGCAGGTTTTGCAACAGTCCCGTTTTTATCGCATTGCCTTCTTGTTCCGGTAATAATCGTTTCTGCCCAAAGAATAGATGTATTTTTTTGTAAGCTTTCCGGTTTTTGAAAAAACTTCGCTTCTCACTTCCATCAATTGATAGCCATAGGACTCCAAAGATTTCATGGAGTTTGTGTTTCCTTCCCAAACATCGGCGTACAGCACATCCACGGACAACTGTTCAAAAACATAGGGATAGAATAATCCTTTCGCTTCTTTCATATGGCCTTTTCGCCAATACCGGGAAGAAAGGATCTGGGATTCCCCTGCCACCAGCAGCCCGTTTTCCATTTCCGGTTTTCCAAGGCGCAGAAGGCCGATCACTTTCCGGCTTTCATTGGAAACGATCACCCAGTTAAAAAAATACTGTTCGTACTTTTTCAGCAGCCGCGCCGTTTCATCCACATGTTTTGGGACAGTATTGCCCATGTATTTGTGAATGTTTTCATCTTGCGAAACTTCAAAATAACCTTCCGCGTGTTTTTCCACATCCAAAGGTTCCAGCGTGATCAAGGTTCCCTTCATGGTAATCATCTGTCGCTCTCCTTCCCTATACATAATGAGGCAGTTGAAAAATCAGGATCCGCTCCCGTGGATCTTCGGCAAACAGATCATCGCACTCTATCTCATCGTAAAATTCCAGTTCGTCCACGGTCATCAGATAGGAAATGTACGCATCTGACGGATAATAGAAAAACAAAAACATTTCTCTTGGGTTCTCATAGTAAGATTCCAAAATTCTGGCCATCACCTTGTGCAGGATCTCCGTTGAGAAGGGGTTAAAGAAATAACAGCGATTGACAGTTTCCGGCACTTCATAGGTTTCCGCTCTTGTCAGCACAAACTCCGCTTTTGCCGTGGCAGTTTTCTGATTTTCCAGCACGCCGGCGTAGATCCGCGCGTCATATTCGATGCCGATGGCGCTTGCTTTGGTCTGATGGGACAGGAAAAAGTCCACGCGGCCCTTGCCGCACCCATAGTCCAAAATCACATCGTCTTCACGAATCAAGCCGCAATTTGCCAAACGCTCCAAAACGCTGTAGGGTGTCGGTTCATAAGGATAACGGTACTCGTCCGAATTTGTATCATCCCGTCCGGCGGTTTTTATTTGTAATCGCTGGTCCCAGGTATTTTCGTTATTTCTCATCCTTCGCCTCTATCTATCCGAATTATGCTTATTATATCACAGATCTTCAGCCGTGGCAACGGGTCTACGCAGCGTAGGTTGCCCCAATGCGAAATTCGTGATATGCTGATGGCAGAAAGGAAGTGGCATCTATGAACACTTATGTGACCGGAGCAACCGTCAAACAGCTTCGAGAAAAGCGAAATATGACCCAATCACAGATTGCGGAACAACTCGGTGTCAGCAGCAAGACCATCTCAAAATGGGAAACAGCAAAAGGTCTGCCGGATATCACTCTACTGCAACCCCTGGCGAAAGCTTTAGGCGTATCTGTGATCGAGCTGATGAATGGCCAGCATATTACAAACAAAAACATTTCCGCCAATATGTTGCGGTCCAAATTCTATGTCTGTCCCATCTGCGGCAATGCCGTTCACAGCACCGGCAACGCCCTGGTCAGCTGCTGTGGCATTACTCTGCCCCCGCTGGAAGCAGAAGAAGCGGACGAGGATCACGCAATCACCATGGAGAATGTGGAGGATGAGCACTTCATCACAGTCCAGCATCCCATGACAAAGCAGCACTATATCTCCTTTGTAGCCTTTGTCACCTCGGACCGGACGCAAACGGTGAAGCTGTATCCGGAGGGCAATGCCCAAACCCGGCTTCAGCTGCGGGGCAAGGGATGCCTCTATTACTACTGTAACCGGCACGGTCTGTTCAAAGCGAAGATCTAACGAAACTCCCACCTGCGTCTAAGCCGCAGGTGGGAGTATTTGCGCTATTGACGATGCTGCTTTTTCTTCAGCACCGCATTGATTTTCTCTGTATTCTTTTTGGTGATGGCATAAATAATCGACCAGATCGCCAAGTAGCCAACAGCAAAGATCCCGGTAAATACCAAAATTGGAATCCAGCCCCGCTCCAGCCAATCGTTCACCAGATAGGTGGCCAGATAGCTAATATACAAAACCATGCCGTGAATGAGGATCGCCACCATTAAGGGCAGCCGCTCGATCTGATAGATGGCGTTCATGCCACCTGCGATAAAAGCCAGGGCGGTCACAGAGAAGATACCAACGCAGACCTCATCGACTGTCAGCGTCGCCAGGTTCGCTGACTGCCGCAAGATCAGACAAAGGACGGCCAAAACAATGGGGCCGAACCCGCAGGCCACCGCGCCACGGCGCAAAAAATCCAGAGTAAATTTCTTCATACGCCTTCATACCTCCTTCTGATTTCCGAGAAGCACCGCCTGGAAACATACTCCCGATAGCCGCATTGAAACACAGCGTCCACGCTGCCGCTGAACACCGCCACAAAACGGGCAATTCGATGCTCGTTGGCAAGGGTAGATTTGTTAATGCGGATAAAATAAGAGGGCAGAATACTTTCCAAATCCCGAAGTCTGTCCTGAATGCGATAGGAATCGCCTTTGGAATCTATGGCGACCACCTTTCGATTTAGAACGGTGATGCACTCGATCTCGGAAAACGACAGCTTTCGCATTTCGTCATCCCGGTAGCCCATGATACTGTCCGCGCCGGAATAGCCGCGGACCAGATCTTCGATCTGCTGCGCCAGAGAAGAAGGCCCATGGGCAACCACGGTCACCTCTTCTTCCCCATTTTGGTCGATAATCAGTTTGTATTTCATCGCCTCAAATCCTTTTACTGTCGATTCATTTGCCTGAGGAAGCACAGCGCTGCCGCCACTATCGCCAACGCGCTGTACAGCAGCACCGGCAGCATATGGCCCGCTGCCGCCTCGAAATTCCCCGCAAACAACGCTTTTTCCAGCTCCGCCGCGTGGACAAAGGGCAGCGCATTGGCTGCTTTTTCGAAAAACCCTCCCACAAGCGCCAGATCAAACCACACGCCGGAAAGCCATGCGGAGAGATTGGTCAGCAGGGCGCCACAAATACCGCCAACCTGCTTAACCCCAAACACGCTGCCGCACAAAAGGCCCAGGGCAATATTGAAAATCGCCATGGGGATGATCCCAATCACAGCATACACAATATGGACGCCCACCGTCAAGCCCAAAGGAATGGCAAACAGATAGCAGATTACCGTCTGCGCCAGGGCGATGGGGAGGATCGGGAGCATATATCCCAGAATAAAATCCAATCCCGTAAGGGGTGTGGTGTACAATCTCTGCAGCAGCGCGCTTTCCCGGTCTTTGGCGATCAGTGTCGCGGAGAACAGCGTCATAAATGACAGGCCGAATACGGTGATTCCCGGCGTCAGCGTGTCGATTTCAAACAGGCTCACCGGAATACTCGCCTGAATAGCGCTTAAAAGCGCCAGCAAAACCAAAGGAAATCCCAAACCGAAGCCCAGATTGATGGGGTCGCGCAGGATCTCTTTCGCGCATCGTTTGGCAAAGGTCAGCATTCTCATACCGCAGCCTCCTTCACAATGGAAACAAACGCTGTTTCGAAGTCCTTTGTTCCGGCTTTTTCGGTCAGTTCTTCCACCGTTCCCACCGCCAGAAGGCGGCCGTTTTTCATAATGCCGATGCGGTCAGAGAGGGTTGCCGCCTCTTCCATATAATGGGTCGTCAGGACGATGGTCACCCGGCCTTTCAGGGAGCGGATCACATCCCACAGATCGTGCCTTGCAAGCACATCCAGGCCAAGGGTCGGTTCGTCCAGGAATAAAATTTGTGGCTGGCTGATCAGCGCCATGGCGATGCTGACGCGGCGCTGCCAACCGCCGGATAGCTTGCCTGCTTTCTTAAGCAGAACCGGCGCCAGGGCGAATTGCCGGTCCAGTTCCCGGATCTTTTCTTTTGTTTCTTCTTTGGAAAAACCGTGGATGCCACAAATCAATTCCAGATTTTCCTTCACGGAAAGACCGGGCGCCACAGCGGTTTCCTGGGGAGATACCCCGATCAGCCGCTTTACCTGCCGCCCATCCCTGCCAATACTGTAGCCACCCACAATGGCGTCCCCGTCCGTGGGCTTGGTCAGGCAGGTCAGCATTTTAATGGTTGTGGTCTTTCCCGCGCCGTTCACGCCCAAGAGGGAAAATAATTCCCCCTGTCTGATTTCCAAGTCCAGCCTGTCCACAGCCGTTACATCTTTGTACTTCTTGACCAGCGACCTTGTTTCGATTACCTGCATACGCGTTTCCTCCATTTCGGTTTGCTTTTTGGGTACATCATAGCAAATGAAAATGGAGAAATGTTGATTCTTGTCTGTTCGGTCGTTTTGGACGCCTCATCGGTTATGGAAATCCCGGAATCGGCTTGGGCCAATTCCGGGTCTTCTGTTACAGCGGAATGTTATACGCTTCCTCGATCAAAATATATTCGCATCCAAGCGCCTTGCAAAGCGCCAGATTTCGTTCATTCTCCCGGATCAGCGCCTGGGCGTTCAGTCCGCTGTCATCCAGGCGGTCTTCAATGTCGCTGGCATGGCTTTGGATATCCGCGAAATGGCTTTCGATATACCGTCGGGACATAACAAGGCACACATAGCGGATATCTTTCCGGTAGTCTTCCTCAAAATCCTTTTCCCAATCAAAGGGGATGTAGCAGCCCTCCGCGATCAGATTCTGCCCATTTTCCATGGCGGTCTTCACCATTTCCCGGACGATGGGCCAGAGATAACCCGTCAGCTGGTCATCGTCCATGGGAGTGAGCTTCGTTTGACCGCTACGGATCAGGCCCATTTTCAGGTGGTCGATGGACAGATAGGGATAATGGTATTTTTCCAGCAGCCGCTGGGCAAGCAGCGTCTTTCCGGTATGGGATGCGCCACCGATCAAAATAATCATTAAATCAGCTCCTTACAGCTTCACGATTTTCGTAGCCACATTCTCGCAGAATGTCTTATCATGCTCCACAAACAGGATAGTGGGCTGATATTCCAGCAGCAGCTTCTCGATCTGCATGCGGGAGATCACATCAATATAGTTCATGGGCTCGTCCCAGATGTGCAGATGCATAGGCTGGCAAATCGAGGCAGCCAGCAGCACCTTTTTCTTCTGCCCGGCGCTTAAACCGGACATATCCTTTTCCATCTGCGTTTTTGGTACATCCAGCTTCGCCAGCATGGCAAGAAACAGACTTTCGTCGATACCGGACTCCCGGGCAAAATCAGAAAGCCTCCCTCGCAAACCGGACGTATCCTGGTGGACATAGGATATCTTCAGCCCGTTTCCCCGCCAAAGCTGGCCTGTATAGGGAATATTCTCGCCGCAAAGCAGCTTGATGATGCTGCTCTTGCCGCTGCCGTTTGCCCCTTGCAGGGCGATGCGATCACCCATTTGGATGTTGAAGCTAATGTCTTCGCAGACCGCCCCATCACCGTAGTCGATGGTCACGCCTTTCAGTTCCACCAGCCGCCTGGTATGGAACGGCGTTTGGAACATCTTCAGATCGTCGCTGCGTTCGATGTTTTTCAGCAGCTTGGATTTTTCCTCGATAGCAGCAGTTTGGCGCTGTTCAATGGCTTTGGCCCGGGCCATTGATTTTTTTGCCTTTGCGCCCTGCAGCGGACGCCAGCCCTTTACATTGTCTACCTCCATTGGTCCGCTGCGGAGTTTTCTGCGTTCCGCGGTATCCGACCAACCGACTTTCTCCCGGGCGGTTTCCTCCAGCCGGGAAATTTCCTTTTTCAGCTTTTCATTCTCCGCCTGTTCAAAGGCATCCTGCCGTTCTTTATTCTCCCACCAGGTGGAGAAATTACCCTTGCAGACCTGAATATCCGACTTATTGATAGACAGAATATGATCCACACAGCCGTCCAGAAATGCCCGATCGTGGGAAACCAGAATGAAGCCCTTTTTGCTGTTTAGATATTGGCTCACCAGCTGGCGGCCCCGGATATCCAGGTGGTTTGTGGGCTCGTCAATCAGCAAAAACGCGTTCTCCTTGGAAAACAGCACCGCCAGCTGCAGCTTTGTCTGCTCACCGTTGCTGAGCGTATCGTAGGGTCGGTACAGCGCCGCCTCATCTAATTGCAATTTTGCCATTTCCCGGGCAACGCGCCAGTATTCATACTCCGGGTGCATCCCTTCCACCGCGTCAATGGCAAGGGCGCCCCGGTCCGCAACATGATAGGGAAAATAAGAGAATTCCACCGAAGCGGAAATACTGCCCCGGTATTCGTACTTCCCCAGCAGCAGATTCAAAAAAGTGGTTTTTCCCCGCCCGTTTCGTCCGGTGAAGCCCAGACGCCAATTTGTGTCGATTTGAAAATTGACATTCTCAAAAATGTTTTCATAGCTGCCATCATAGGCAAAGGTTAAATTTGTTACATTGATTAGTGACATAAGTGCCCTCCAAACAACTAAAAATGGCCGCAGGAAGTTATTCCCGCAGCCACAAGCCCACTACCCCTGCGGGCAGAGCGCACCTGCATCAGGCCGAAAGAATCCACGCTTCCTGCTTTTCGGGCACAGCAAAGCCAAGCGACGAAGCCGCCGCTTTTCCTCTGTCGCCCAATTTCTCAGCAAGAAGTATGGCGCATCCTTTCAACTCCAATCTGTATCGTTTTTCTTATTATAGCAGAAAAGGTCCTTCTTTGCAACCGTTATCCGCACTTTTCATTGCAATTTAGGGAAATATGTTGTATAATACAACCCAGTAAAAACTTGCTGAGGCAAGCAATAAAAACCACGATGGTATCATCTGGTTTCATTACGGAGGAATGACCCATGAAAGTATTGATGCTGAGCGGCAGCCCCAAGGCAAATGGCAATACCGCCCTTTCCCTGGCGGAAATGGAGAAAGTTTTTGCCCAAGAGGGCATTGAAGTGGAAACTGTACAGGTGGGAAACCAACCAGTCCGTGGCTGCATTGCCTGCGGCAACTGCTTTCAAAAGGGCAAATGCGTATTTGACGATGTAGTGAATGAACTGGCGCCCAAATTCCAGGAGGCTGACGGCCTGGTGGTGGCCACCCCCGTCTACTACGCCTCCGCCAACGCAACGCTGATCGCTGTGCTGGACCGGCTGTTTTACAGCACCCATTTCGACAAGACCATGAAGGTGGGTGCCGGCATCGCCATTGCCCGCCGAGGCGGCTGCTCTGCCACCTTTGACGAGCTGAACAAGTATTTCACCATCAGCGGTATGCCCATCGCCTCCAGCCAGTACTGGAACAGCGTCCATGGCGGCGCCCCCGGTCAGGCAGCGGAGGATGCCGAGGGTCTGCAGACCATGCGGACTTTGGCCCGGAACATGGCCTTTTTGATGAAATCCATCGCCCTTGGCAAAGAAAAATACGGTCTGCCGGAAAAAGAACCCCACCAGTTTACCAATTTCATTCGCTGAGAAAGGAACGAGCATGACATTTCCCAAGCTGAAGCACGCCCTGCTTTGCCGGATTTTGACCTATGTTCTGGTACTGGGTGCGTTTATCTTGCCCATCGTCCTGGTCTGCTGTCTGAAATGTATTCCGGTCGGCATCCAAATGGCGCTGGTATTTGCCCTGGTGATCGGGTTGCTGGTATACCTGGTCAAGAATTTTGTTCTCCTTATGTGTATGGATATGGCGTTGGCCACGCTGCACTGCAATCTGACCGCCAGAACACGCTATGACCTGCCCCGGGGCCGTCGGGCACAGACCATTCAAAAAAGTATCAGCCGCTTTGGAACCGCCTGCGCACCTGCACCCATCCAGCCCCAGCCGCTTCAGCTTCGTTATCGGCTCAGCAGCTCAGCCACCGCTTACACAAAGGGCATCGAAAAAGTTGTAGCTACTTATAAAACGGATTTTTTGGACGCAGAGCTATACGGTGCCATTTTCCGCTCTGCCAAGACCAATTCCAGCCGGTTGATCGGCAAGAAAAAACCGCTGTTTTTGGATAATGCGCAGAAAAAAGCTCCTCTGAACCGGGTGACGGTCATCGTGATCCTGGCCCACAAGGTGGAACAATCGTTGTGGGAAACGCTCTATAAAAAGGTTTGTCAGCAGAGCGGTGACGAATGGGAAGATACCATCATCCCCTGCGTCATCGACCTGGAAAAGGAGCAATGTGTGTTTAACAGTCAGCGTCTGCCCTACACCGGATTTGCCTATCCCGTGAAAAACCGGGGCATTCGCCTGATCAAGCGGCTGGTCTTTGGCGGCTATATGCCGCTGAAGGACAACCTTTTCTATGTGGAACCAATCAAGGATGCGAATCCGGAAGACAGCCTTTGGACATTTTGGCGTGGACTGTCTAAGGAGCTGAAAGGCAGCGACAAGGCAATGAACAAACGCATGGCCGCCATGAAAGACGGTCAGATCATTTGGGAAGAGGACTTGCTGTATGTCAAATGGGGCGATCGGGCCATCTGTCAGTGGGTGGAGGCAGATACCGCGCAGCGGAATGCAAAGGTAGAAGCTATCACCTATTGGAGCTACCCAAAAAACAATCCCATCGCCAAGAAGACGATTCAGGAAATAGAAATTGCCATCACCCGCTATTTCTCCAATCAAGGATACCGGATTTCCTTTGAAGAGGATATTGACTAAAAAGGAGCATATGTATGAGAAAAAATTTTGGAGCCAAGCCCATGTGCTATCCCATGCCGGTGTACATCATCGGCACTTACGGTGCCGACGGCACCCCCAACGCCATGAACGCCGCCTGGGGCGGTATTTCTGAGGAGCAGGAAATTTCCATCTGCGTCAGTACCGACCACAAGACCACGGAAAATATTCTGGCGCGGAAGGCCTTCACCGTTTCCATGGCCACCGCCAATATGCTGGTGGCCTGCGACTATGTAGGCATCGTTTCCGGCAGCAAGGTGCCGGACAAATTCGCCCGGGCCGGCTTCCACGCAACAAAATCCGGCTTTGTGGACGCGCCGCTGATCGACGAGCTGCCCATGGCGCTGGAGTGTGAGCTGATTTCTTATGACCCCGAAAGCTGCCGGTTGGTTGGTCGCATCGTCAATGTATCCGTCGACGAATCTGTCCTGGGTGAAAACGGCAAGGTAGATGTGGTAAAATTAGCCCCCATCACCTACGACCCCATGAACCACAAGTACCTGGCGCTGGGAGCGGCTGTGGGTCAGGCATTCCATGACGGCATGGCGCTGAAATAAATTCCCCCGTGACCACGAAATGCATACATAACAACACCCGGAATTGGCATGCCAATTCCGGGCTAATCGTTTTACTTAGTCATCCAGCGTACAGCAGGTGAAGCCTGCGTCAATATAGTTGGCGATAAACCGGGCGCGGAAACGCCGCTCATCGCAAAGTCTGTCCGGCTCGCCGGTTTCATCCAGTTCCTCCGGTAGCACAAAGCGAATGCACCGCAGCGTTACATCCCGGCAAGAGGGCGCATCATGGGCCGGAATTACAAAAGTCTTCATACCGCGGCGGAATTCGTTGTCCTCCCCGTCCAATTCTGTCAGAATTACAGCCAGCGCCACCCGTCTGCCGGGGCAAACATTTGGGACGGTCGCATCCAGCTTGAGGACCCGCCCCAAAGATTCCAGCAGAACAACGCCTGCATCCAATTCAATTTCATCCTCACAGCCCTGCAAGGACACTTCCACAGCCGCAGGACAAGGCTCAGGGATGATCACCGTACCGCAGGTCACCTCGATCTGCGGATCGCCAAAGTCTACAGTATTGCCCTGAGCATCATCATAATCCACCAGCGCGTTGACCGACAGCAGGCCCTCGCAGGCCCCCAAATGCTCCACGGTGAACCGCAGCGCCGCCTCTTCCGGGGCAGTCGCGCCCAACTCCGGGATGATCCAGCGGATCTGCCGTTCATTCACCAGCATGGCGGTACCCTTGGTGGGAGCCGTCACGGACAAAACACGGAAGCAATCGGTAATATAATCGTTCAGCACAATATTGGTAGCGCCGGGGCTGACAATGGTTTGCGCCAGTTCTCCAAAGATGGCCTCCAGCTCCGCGTCACTGGGGGCGATGGACACAAACTCTGCGCTGGGCTGGGAAGACCACTGTCGCAGAGCCGTTTCATCAATGCCGCCGTTGCCGCTGATGCCGATGATATAGATGGTAACACCTGCCGCCTTGGCCGCTGTGGCAACGGCATTGGCATCACCGCCAGCGGTGGTAAATCCGTCGGTGACCATAACCATCACCTTCGCGTTGGTGGACTGGGGATCAAACAGATCCAGAGCCTGGGTAAACGCATCGGCATGATTGGTGGAGCCGCCGGCATCCAGGGCGTTCACTGCCGCCTTCAGGGTTGCAACCGAGGTGATCAGCTGGGCAGCCTGGGTAGCGGTGTCAGAAAAGCTGACCACGCCGATGCGGCTCCCGCCGCCGACCTGTCCATCCCGTACGCCATCCGTGGATTCTTCGATAATATCGATGAATACATTGGCGGCATTCTGAAGCGCCGGAAGGCTCTGCTCCATGCTGCCGGACCGGTCCAGGATCAGCGCGATGTCTGTGGGATTGGACGCGATATCCGGCTCTGCTCCCAATGTTAGGATCACATCAAAGCTTTCACCACAGGAAATCGCGGCAGCGCTGAGTTCTTTTGTAGAACGGGTAATTGCCATTTGATCATTCCTTTCCGCTCTAATAAAGTGCTGTTACAGGATATGACCAAAATCGACTTTCTGTGCCAATTACCGCCACAAGAAATACACTTACACAATAGTATACAGCCACGCCGCCCACAGTGTCGGGAGCCAATAAAGAAACATGATGAATACTGCGATGAAATATTGACGCACAAACTGTTCTTTTCGGCGTCCTTTCATCATAATTACTATAATTCGAACGATCTCATAATATAAAAAACTAATGATCACACCAAGATAAGACATTTGAAAGAAACCGGTAATCACTGCCATTCCCGTCATAACAACAATCTCCAGCGCAAGCGGGAACACCGGGATTTTCGTTCCGCAATTTCTGCACTTTCCCCTGCAAGCAAAATACGATACGATTGGGAATTGATCCAATACGCCGATTTTCACTCCACAGGAATCACACACGCATTTGGACGACAGAACAGGGAGTGTATTTCCCGCCGTAAGGCGAAGTATGTTCGTTGTTGCAAGTCCACCGATGTGGTAATACATATAGAACAACGCGACTATGACTATTATTTTGCCGATCATACGTTCTCCCTTTTTACACAAAGTATCATATTACCGCTTCATTCTTGATCCTTAGCCACTATTGATTCGACAATATACCTGGGACGTTGTTTTACCTCGGAGAAAATTTTACCAATATACTCGCCAACTACGCCCAAACATAGCAGTTGAATACCGCCAAGCAGCCAAATGGAGCATACAATCGCTGTCCATCCCGGCACCGCGACATTGGAAAAATAAGAAATCAAAGCATAAAGCAACCCCAAAATGCTAAGTCCGGAACAAAGAATGCCAAGCAAAGAGATCACTCTCAATGGTTTCACACTGAAGGATGTAATTCCATCCAAGGCAAAGCTGATCATTTTTTTGAGCGGATATTTGGTTTCACCCGCAATTCTTTCTTTGCGGTCATAATAAACCATTGCGCTCTCAAATCCAATCAGAGGAACAATTCCTCTAAGAAAAAGGTTCACTTCCTTGTAGTCTTTAAGGGCTTGTAATGCCTTATTGCCCAACAATCTATAATCTGCATGATTATCTACAGTTTCCGTGCCCAGGAATTTCATCAATTTGTAAAAGATCGATGCCGTATTCCTTTTGAAGCCAGTATCCGTTTCTCTACTGCGTCTAACGCCATATACAATTTGGTATCCCTGTGTGAATTTTTCGAGAAAAGCCGGAATTGCATTGATGTCATCTTGCAGATCTGCATCAAGCGAGATCACACAGTCACATTTCCCACAGGCATACATCATACCGGCAAGCAACGCATTCTGGTGACCTTGATTTCTGGAGAGTTTGACTCCATGAAACAGCGAATTGGACAGACACATATCATGAACAATGGACCATGTGCTATCTTTGCTTCCGTCATCCACGAGAACGACCCTACTGGTTTCTGAAATTGCGCCTTGTTGCATCAAACGGTCCATTAAGCTATGTATTTCATGTATGGAATGCGCCAAAATTTCCTCTTCGTTATAGCACGGAATAACGAGCCACAAATTTGTCTTCATATTATCTCCTCTTGCTGAATTACGCTAAAGTAACCCACGCTATCGTCCTCATACACGCATACAAACCGATCGGGATGACTAATAAGGTAAGCATACAACGCTCTTGTTTTCAGAACGAGAATGGCATCAAACTCATATTTCTCAATCAGCGCATCCACATCCACATAGACGGTTTCCAAAGCAGTATTTGCCTGCTCCAAAAACAGCAAGCTAACGCCATCCGCCATAATATTATCATGGGCGTAAAGGTCCGCTCTCGCATCAAAAAACACGGGTATTTCGTTGTAGATCAACGCCTCTCCCAGATTATAGTCATTAAACAACCGTTCCGGGGCATCTTCCTTTACCGCATTGATTGCATCATCAGATATCGTTACAGAAATCAGTTTCCCGTCTTTCGCTGTTTCATATGTCTGAATACCACTCATGCCTATCAGCAGGACAAACACCAGGCAACACAGCGCCACCAAACGCCTCTCTGTTTTCTCGCCCATAGGTTTGATCTTACACTCCGGAACATAAGGAAACGCGCAGAACACCGCTGCGATATACCAAAGCATAATAAACCTAACGCTACGCAAGAACAAGAGAACAAATACGCCCATAATAGCCAAATCAATCAGCCTAATTCTCTTCTGTTCCGCAAAAAAGCCAATCAGCAAAAGAACAACAGGGCAGATAAACAACAGCAAGTCTCCGATTTGTTTTGCATCCGGCGGTCTCCATTCACTGATCAGCGCCATTTGAAGTTGGTCGCCAAAGCTCTTGTAGGGATAAATCAAAACTTCAAGCCCAACCGGATTTAATAAAATGGCGCCAATTGAACACGCTGTAACAACGAGAAGCTTCCATATTGCCTTGCGTTCCAGCCGCGTAGACTCTATTCCCCCGATTTTTATATTCACTATGCCCGTCACAAGAAAAACCGCACAAATTACATACGATAAACTCGCTGAGCCACCATGGATATTGCTCCATACGCAAGTTAAGACAGGGATTGTATAAATGCCTTTGTTTGCGGGATTTTCCATAAAAGAGAACAGCGCTTTCAATTCCCAATAAAGTAGAAAAAAGCTGAACAGATGGGGTCTGCCGTAAAAGAAAATACTGGTGGTAACCGCAAGAAGAACAAAAAAGAGTCCGCCTATCAAGATATTCTTTTCCACATATCTCTTTGCTTCATACCACAATAGTCCCACCATGAGAAAAGCTGCCAGAAGCGAAAAGGCAAATACTCCCAGTTCTCCCAATCCGAAATGCACAAAGTACAAAATCACATCCGCCAGCCATTCATGCGCTGTCCAGGGAATTTTGTTGGCGACTCCATGCCATGAAAAAATATCCGTCGTAGGCACCGAACCATTCTCCACGATCCATTCGCCAATTTTTATATGCCACCAAAAATCGTTGCCGCTGATACCTTCGCTAAAGGTGTATACTATGGCAGTAATCGTCATACCAAGAATCGCCACTAAAGCCAGCATCATGCCCGAAGTTTTCTTTTCACCGCGGTGTGTAAACATCAAAGCCTAACACCTCCCCAATTTTTGTATAGTTTTCTTTTATATACACCACTAATTCTACATGCGCCTGTTTGCCCATCGACCCCTCATCTTTAGCCACCAGGTATATCGCGCATTCTCTCCACAGGAGTTCTCCAACCGTGTTAGATCCAACATTGCCCACAAGCAGGAGATTAAAATTTTTATAGTATTTATCTATGGGGATCATATAAGCAGCCGCATCCTCGTCTGCAATAATTACGTCAACCCCATTGTTGCCATTCTCCAGTATATACGCATCCACAATCTGTATCTGCTCTTCAATTTCAGGGCTTATTGGCAGCCGTTCGAAATGAGACAGCTGGCATTGTTTGTACTGAGGCAAATCCTTTAGGATCAACACCGTGCTACAACAAAGCACCAGTGCGGCCACAGCACAGCAAGCAGCTCCCTCCCGGTTGGAAACACGCAGCTGGCCAAAGCAGCAAATCAGCGGAATAAAGAACGGCACCACAGCAACGCAAGCATGAACAAAGTCGCATATTGGATAGGCCACCACCGCGCCAGTCCAACTAAGAACAAGCGAATAAAAATGGAAAGATCGGCTAATTCGAGATTTTCCTTTTTGCAGTATATAAATAGAAAGCAACGTCACGCATACAGGAATGATGCCCACAACAAAATCTGTGGGGCTGGTCAAAATATAGTCAAACCATGTTTGGCGATGAATAAATGTTTTTACGCCTAGCACCGCATAATCGCAGAAATCTTTAAACAGGCCTGTTATCAGCATACACAGAACAAAGATAACAGATGGAAGCACGGACACCACGAGCCGAAAGGCAAACATTCTGCGGTCTTCCAACCGCATTACAATTCTATAGCCGCAGAAAACAACATTGAGAAGGAGCAAAATCGCCCCTGTACTTTGCTTAATAAGCGGTGTTAGCCCATAAAGCAACCCAATGATCAGATTCAGTATCCATGCGTTTGACTCGCGCTTAAGCTCCAGTTGCAGTTCACAGAAGGCAATGATTAGTATGCACAGGAGAATTAGGTGGTTATAGTTGTACATCCAAATCGGCGAACTGAATGCACCCAAAAATGAAGATAGCGCGAATGCTACCGATGTATTCTGAAGGATTTTACTGCCGATGCTATAGGCAAGCCCAAAAGTCACAGAAAAAAGTACCGCGCCCAAAACGCGAAACACAAAGAGATTGTTTCCAAATACAGACAAAACAACAGCGGCCATGTATGCGGACAACGGCGTTTGGACCATATTAAAATCTGCATACGGCCGCAGCCCCTCGGATATATAGCTTGCGAAACCGTAATTCCATATTTCGTCCATATCCAAAACAGGCTTCGCCAAAAACGCCAAGCCAAAGCCGAAAAACAATAAATATGGGAGGCATTCTTTTATGAAGCTGTGTTTTTTCACTCCGCACCTCCCATAATAAGAACGATTACCCACCCACCATATTAGGGCGGGTGGGCAATTCTTAATGATTTGTTCTATACAGCCGCAGCAATTTCCACTCGCTGTCGGTCAGGACAAAGACACATCCGTTGGAATTGAAGTCACGCGCGTCTTCAAATTGTGGTTCGATAACCATTTCACCTTGAGCATTGATAAATCCCCATAAACCATCGACCTGAACAGCGGCCAGCCCATTGGAAAAACTCCGGGCATCGTCAAACTGGGGAGTAATAATCACTTCACCATTTTTATTAATGAAGCCCCATTTCCCGTCAATTTTAACTGCCGCATATGTAGCATCGTTGAAAATGCGAGCATCCTCATAAGTTCCACTTCCAACAATCTCACCGGAAGAGGTTATCATTTGGTATTTTGCGCCATCAAAAACAAACAGCCGTTCATTTCTAAAGACCACAAGTTTCTCATCCATCACTACCGCAACATAGGATTTTCCTGTCAAATCAGCACCTGTTCTGTCCACCAACTGCCAACTTCCATTACTTTTCACCGCTGCAATTCCATTTCCGATGGCAGAAACATCATCAAATCCACCAAACACCAGCTGGTTATCCGTGTTGTAAAACTGCCACTTCTGACCATCATAGAGAGAGAACATACCGTTCTCAATTAATCCTAGTTTCTCTATGTGGTCGACATTTTGGACAACATGCTTTTTGTTACCGGCGGTATCAATAAAATAGCAATTTCCTTCCGCATCAGTAACAGGGGCTAACCCTTGCGTAAAGGGACCGACGTACGCATATGTAGCATGAATAACCTTTTCGCCGGTTTGGTTAACGAATCCCCATTTGTAGTCAATTTCAATCGGACAAAGTCCACCGCTGTAGACTCCAGCGCCATGATACTCACCATTAAAATAGAAGGTATATTCAATTTTCTTAACGATCTCATTGATTTTTTCCGAGGACAAACCGCGCTTTGTAAATGTATCAAACAGATCAAAACAAGCTACATAGTCCTCTCGTTGGTCATAAATCTCCATAAGAAATTCATATCCAGCAACACCCTCCGGGTAGGTTTTGGTAATCGTTCCGCCCCAATTGGTTGCTTTCTTGACCTGCTTTGTTTCCCAGTAGAACTCACCGATTTCTACATAAAGCTCCAAAGAAGGATTCTGGTTTAATGCCTGCATGTAATAGTCTTCGGCATCCACCCAAATATCTTTCTCGCGGTAATCTCGTGCGGCTTCCAGCGCTTGGCTATATTTCTTCAGCTCAGTAGCTTTTAGATCATTCAGCATATAAATAGAGCCAACAAACAACACAACCAGAAGTATCGGTATGAGCATTTTATAGTTTTTCATTTAAGCCTCACATTCCGGACAAGCAAATCGACAAATAGGTACCAATCACAAGGGCTGGTCCAAAAGGAATTGCATCTTTCCGTGTTTTCTTTTTAGTAATCAGAACAAAAACCGCAACGAAAAACGAAATAATCAGTGCAAGGAAGATGGCACCCCATATTCCATCAAGGCTCAACAACAAGCCCATTACGATCAAAAGCTTCATATCGCCAAAACCAACACCGTTTTTTACAACAAACGCGCACAATCCTGCTGCGAGGATCAGCGCTCCAGCAGCAATCACTTCTGACAGCAAAGTGGCCCAAATAAGCGGATTTCCAAGAAAAAACTCAAAAACCAAGATAACCACACGGCAAGTCAAACCATAAATTACAAACAGATTCGGTATTCTGAGGGTCTTGAAGTCAATGTAGGCAATCGGCCATAAAATAGATAGCAGCATCATTCGCTTCACATTGACCCAAATGCTGTTATCCGGATAAACTCTTGGAAAAAATACCGAGATAAGGATCGTAATCGTGATACATATCACGCTGTAAATGATTAACGGAACCGTACGGACTTTATCGTTCCGAATACCGTCCTCATTATTCTCTTTACCGGCTAGTTTCTGCTCGTCCGCATCTCTGAGCATCAGCAGAAAACTCAGCCCACATCCTGCTGCAGTTATTATTGGCAATAATACCGTCATCGCATTCACCTCATCGGTCCAAACTTACTCTTCGGTAGTTGTACTATTTTCCGGCTCTGTATCAGGCTGTGTTGCCTTTGCGTTTCCGTAACCTTGTTTTATCACCACGGTTGCACCCGGGTTTGCATTCTCGAAGTCAGCCACACCCTGCCGGACAAGAGCGAGATCCGCGTCATCCGGAACCACCAAAACGATCTTATACGTTCTGGTGTTGGGGTTCGAGGTTACCGTCACTGTTTCACCAGCCTGATTCTGTACTTCAATTTCGCCATCTAATCCACTGACATTTCTTTCCATGGCTCTATACACTGTTCCAAGTCTATTTTTGATGCCCGAGGCGTTTTGGTAAGTGGATAGCGTGGTATCAATGGATGTAAAGGTGATAAACTCATTTTTTCCGCCACTATTGTCATAGGCATCAAAACCACGGCCGCTGTCTACATATGTGTAGGCGCTTTTTTCGTTGGCAACAATCAGCTTGCCTCTTTCCGTATAACTGGGTAACTGCCAAATATTATCTGTTGAAGCGGACGAGGATGAGGAACCCTGATTGGGCGAAATCAAAGATATGCCATTGTCCCACGCCGTTGTTTTTGCGCACTGACGAATGGTAAAGGTAAAGTCAATTCCCAGAAGCTGAAGCACGCGAACATCGTAGGTACAAATAAGCTGAATCTCGTCGGATGTACCATAAGCCAGAAAGCTCGTATAATTAAAATCAAGGCCATCCATACCATCCACAACGCCATAACTTTTTAGGTAGGCGTCCGCATCGCCATCCGGGGTAGACTTAAGATTTTTTTCCATAAAGATCTTCGCCAGGATCTGCGCCAAAACTCTCTTACCTTCCTCTTTTAGCTCATTGACTGCCATTTTGCCCATACCGAGAATAAACCCTTTGGGATCATTCTCAATTTTTTCACCGTACTTGGTAAGCAGACTATCAATGCTTGTGACGCCAGCCTCTATTTCCGAGATCATGGCTTCAAAATCTCCAGTTTCAGCATGTTCCGACGCGCCAGCCAAAGAAGACATCATGGTTCCAACACCATCGATCGTGTTTTGCGCAAGCTCCTTGGAATCCGCAGTTCCTTCGTTGAATTCCGCTTCCAGATTATTGACGCCCAAAGCATAATACAGGTAAGAATACTGTGATATTTCCTTAGCCGCGGTATTTAGCGCAATACCCATTTTGGCTTGTATGAAACAGATATTCACAATGGAAAGGATGGTAAATATCGCAAACATAAAGGCAGTCAACGCAATTGTAGCCTCAGCGACAATCGCGCCTTTTTCATTACCCTTTCTCATGTATTCTCACCTCATTTTTATCGTTGATTATGCCGCTTCAAAAGGAATGCCATATTCGGCGCAGAA